>JAKSJU010000017.1 GCA_024402095.1 Bacteroidales bacterium
TGAAGAGGCACGATTGGAAATCGTGTGTACTCCAAAAGGGTACCCAGGGTTCGAATCCCTGTCTCTCCGCTTCCATGAAAATCCTTTTTGTCTGCCATGGGAATATCTGCAGAAGTCCTATGGCTGAGTTCATCCTGAAGGCCCTGGTAAAAGCGAAAGGTCTGGATGACGGATATTACATCGAAAGCGCCGCAGTCTCTGATGAGGAATACGGCAATCCCATCTATCCACCCGCAAAGCGTTGTCTGACACAGCACGGCGTCCTGTTTGACCCGGCCAAGACGGCCAGGACCGTCACACGCTCCGACTATGAGCGTTTCGACCGCATCATCTGCATGGATACCGGCAATCTTCGCTGGCTTCAGCGCATAATCCCGGACGATCCCCAGAAGAAGATTCATCTGCTGATGTCATATACCGGCAGCGGAAGGGACGTTGCGGACCCTTGGTATACGGGAGATTTCGAAAAAGCCTTCCAGGATATTCTGGAAGGCTGCGAAGCTATATTGGAACATTCCCGAATCAGTACCCGCTGATATTGGCTACCATAAGCTTGTCTGCCAGGATACCATAATATCTGTCCTGGGAATCGCTTATCAGCAGAACCTTCTGCTTTCCACCCACCACCGGACCCAGGCAGATTCCTTCGTAGTTTGAATAATCCAGAGCGGTATAGAAGGTTTTTGAATAAACTATCCGCTTGGAAAGGATGCCGCCCTTGTCATATACCGGATCCACCTCATAAATCTTGATATACACCACAGTACCTAAACCCATCGTAATAACATCGCCGTCCGGAATATAGGCTTCCCTCTCCATGACAAGAAGCTTGCCGTTGTCAAGGGCAAGGATGTCTGGAACTCCGAATGCATATATCGATGCCTTGGTCTGGTCAGTCTGGGCCTTGTCCGTCAGATAGAAGAACCTCTTGCCCGGCTGCAGGGTCTCCTTATTGAACGACTGCAATCGCAGAAGCATACGTCCCTGCGTATCATAGCTTCCATCGCGATTAATATCGCGCTCTGTTGTCGTCCATATCAGACCTGTCTTCTCGTTGAACGCCAGAGACTCAAAACCGAAATTAATCTTGGCCGCTGACGTATTCATATCGCTCGGGATAGACAATTCCCTACCGGTAGGACGTCCGTTCATATCATATTCCAGTATCCTCTGGTCATTCTCCCCTGACACGAAAAATCTTTCCTCCTTGGGCAGGTAAACTATACCCTCAGGCCCACGGGATGGACCTGCTGCTTCTGATGTCCCTGCAGGGACTGTGCAGGACACATTCTTCAGATATCCATATGAATCCACGGTAAAATCAAGGAAGACGATTCCACCGCCATTGTAACTGTCATGAACTACGGCATACCTTGTATCAGACACCTTTGTAATGCCGGAAAACTGTCCAGTAATATCCAAATCCAGATTTGTGACAGTCCCGCTTCCGATTTGGATGGAGCTGCTCCCGCTGCTGGAATACTTCACCATATCCGGATTCCAGCGGTACGCCGTGCCGCTCCGCATATTGCGGCCGTCCAGACGCGCCGTATACAGGCTGCCGTCGCTGCCGTGCATAACGGCTGAAATGTCGTTTCCACGGAAATCCTGAGGAGCGAAAGGTACCCAGACCTTCAGGGCCTGGCCCTTTGCCGTAGATTTCAATCCGGTTGCAGGGATACTGGTCGCAGACTTTGTCGCCCCTGGCACAAATGACCCTGTACTTATGTCGAGAGTCCCTTTCTGAGTAATTTCGCTGTATGTCGGGAGCAGGTCCACAGAACTTATGCTTGCCGCTTCAGGCATAGTGCAGCTCAATCTTGCGAAACTGCTGAGGTGTCCGAAGTTGAAATTCGCTCCTCCCATGCTGCTTGCCGTAGCGCTGGCATAGAGAGGGTCGAATTCGAGAATATCCGAAACCTTATCGTTTCCGCTGATTGCACGGGTTTCATAAGAAACAGGAATGGCGCCCGTCGTAGACTCTCCTCCGTCATATGGATACAATGCATAATATGTATTGCCCGGGGTCAGCGTAAAGCCCTGTCCGTCAAACGTAGCGTGCGTCATTCCGTTGCCGCTTGAGAGAATAAAACGGGAGAAGCCTCCTGCGGGAGAATATACTCCGACCATATCATTGTCCGACCACGAAAATTTCAGTCCTGACTGTTCGTCAGCCGATGCCTGAACCTTCGTACCGTCTTCAAATACGATATCATGGACAATCATTGAAACTTCCGAACCTGCAGTTTCATCTGTCCCCGGGGTGTGGAATATTTCCAATCTTTTGGAACAGGAGGCCGCCAATACCGATACGACGGCAAGCAATGCTAATGTTTTCTTTTTCATAATCCTGTCCTTTAACTGTCCCATCCGACCGGCAACAAATCACCACCCACAGGGGAATTTTCCAGTAAACAATCGGTAACCAATTCTATTTCCGCGCATTCCGGCGCTCTGTACTGTTCTCTCTCCATTATTTTTGCATCTTCTCTGATGCAAAAATAATGAATTTCCTGTTATTCAAGTGCAGACGCCTTGGCATATTCCCTTCCGCCCATCTCCTCGTCAAGCCTGTGAATAACACAGAAATCCCTTCCCGCGCGCTCGAACTCTGTCAGGTGGAACAATGCACTGTCCTCTTCCTCAACCTGTTCGTCAATGAACCATTGGAGCCGGCTAAGAGTAGCGTAATCCTTTTCCTCTATGGCCAGTTCGACCAGTTTCACGATCATCCCGGTGACTTTGCGCTCGTGAGAGAGCGTATCCTTGAACATTTCCACAGGAGAGCGCCACTCTGACGGGACTTCGGCCAGAGGCTGAAGCACAACCTTGGCTCCGACGCTGTTCATGTAGTTCTGAAAGATTCTGGCATGGTCCTGTTCCTCCAGGAACTGGACATAGAACCAGTTTGCGAGGCCCTTGAATGACTTGGACTCTGCGTCCACAGACATTGCGAGGTAAAGATAGGCTGACCAGAATTCAGCATTGATCTGATCATTGATCGCTTTTTGCATTTTTTCGTTAATCATAGTTCTGAAGTTTTAAATGGTTTAACGCTGCAAAAATAGACCGTCCCGCCGGTCAACGGATTGACCGGCTATATTTTGTTTTTATCGTAATTATTGGAAAAATCAATAATTGCAGGCAGTCACTGCCCCGCGCTCCGAGCACTGCCTGAAGGCAAAGACAGCTAGCGGATGAAATTGGTGGTTATCCAGCGCTCCCTGCGCGGTCCGTCGGCGGAACCGGTGGCAAACTGCTTCAGCATATAAGCCATGTTCTCCGCGAGGGTGCGGGCCGTCTGAAGCCCTTCGTCATCCTTTGCGACTTCGCCCTTGCCGGAACCATAAGCAATGTTCCAGTACTGGGATGTGACGATAGGCATATTGAGCATCTGGAAAGGCATCTGCAAAGTCTGGAAGGCAGCCGAAGCGCCACCCCTACGGCACACGGTGAAAGCAGCCGCAGGCTTGCCCTGCATGACTGATCCGGCAGAATAAGCCATCCTCTGAAGCACGGAAAGCACTTGCCCGGTAGGAGTCCCGTAATACACCGGGGAGCCCACTATCAGCGCATCGCACTCCGACATTGCGGCAATCAGGCCATTGCACACGTCATCGTCAAACACGCATTTCCCCAGTCCCTGCGCGTGGCACTGGCCGCAGGCGATGCAGCCACGCACCGGGGCGCTCCCTATATTGAATATTTCACTTCCAATCCCGTTCTTGTCCAGCTGACCGGCGATTTCCCTGAGAATAGTGGCAGTGTTGCCGTCCTGGCGCGGACTGCCGTTCAGAAGCAATACTTTCATTTTACCTGTTTCTTTTGTCTTGTCATCGGTGCAGGAAGCGACAGCCCCCGCTCCGGAAACGGCAGCGGCGGCAGCTACGGCAGCTGCTCCCATCGCCTTGATGGCCGCCCTTCTGGAAACTTTCTTTTCTTCCATATCGGATTATTTCAGTCTTATGAAATTTATATTCCTGCCGCAGTCATACCCTTCCCTCCTGGCCGAGAAAAAGCGCATGTCGGCGAAAGTGCATATATCGCTGCACTGAATGTTGGAAGACGGGATGCCGGCATTTTCGAGAAGCCACATATTGGCGGCCTTCAAGTCTATATGGTGGCCGCCTCTCATAGTCCCTGACTGAGGCACGCCGTCCCACCTCCACACCGAATCGAGAGGGAAACCCGCCTCCTTGAAGAACTGGGGAACCTCCTCGCCTACCTGAAAATTGTCAAAGCTGATGCCCGGCCCTATCACGGCAACCAGATTGGATGAGGAAGAGCCGAATTTGGAAGCCATCACGGAGATTGCATTGAAAATAATCTTCTGTACAGTCCCCTTCCATCCTGAATGGACAGCCGCCACCACCCTGTTCACAGGGTCATAAAGGAGGATGGGAATGCAGTCTGCGGTACGTACTCCGATTGCCACGGGAAGACTGGTCACCAGAGCGTCATAGCCCTCAAGGTCCTCATGACTCAACGACGGATCATCAACGACGGCGACTTTGTTTCCATGTACCTGATGGCCGCAGATAACGCTGTACGGCAACGCAGAATCACGCATTGTCGTGAAGGCTTCAACTCCCTCTCCCAGCGTATATTTCAGAAAACCGTCGTATGCCACTTCCCTGAACTTTCTAACAAATATACTAAAAATAAAGAATAGAAGGAATTTATTAACTTTGCGTATAAACAATCGTTCTAATTTATGGCTTACGACATTACATTCAGGCTTCCGGAAGGATGGAACTCCATATCGGAAACTTACTGCGACGAATCCGGAGTTGAAATTTCTCATCTCGAGGCTCATCTTCCGTCGGAGAAAGACAAATCTGACGACATTCTGATAGACATCTACGTTGGAGACATGCCTGATGGAGAGACAGCAGAGGACCAGGCTTTTGCGAATTATGCGGAGACTGTGGGATTTGACGACGAGGACGAAGACTACAACCCGATAGAGAAATTCAAATTCAACGGCAAGAGCGCCTGGGGCTTCCGGGCACTCACTGAAGAGAACTGTCCTATGCGTTTCATCGCCCAGGAGGTCAAAAGCGGAGTGCTCGCCATAATAGTATTCTGGGCTGCAGGCGAAGAAATGGTCCAGCCGACATTCGAGCTGATTGAGAAAGGATTGAGAATCAAAAACGTACAATAGATATGAAGAAGTTTGCAACCATCGCGGTGGCACTGGCATGTGCCTTCGGCAGCGCCTTTTCATCCGGAGCCGTCACTCCTATGTGGCTCAGGGATGTCAGGATTTCACCTGACGGAAAGAACATAGCATTCTGCTACAAGGGAGACATCTGGTCTGTCCCTTCAGGCGGAGGAACCGCCACAAGGCTTACCACCCAGGACAGTTACGAAGCGTTCCCGGTATGGAGTCCCGACGGTCAGAGCATAGCATTCGCAAGCGACAGGAACGGAGGATATGATGTGTATGTCATGCCCGCAAAGGGAGGGGAAGCAACCCGTCTGACCTTTAATTCCGCCTCTGAAATCCCTTCAGCATTCACTCCTGACGGGGGCAAGGTACTGTTTAGCGCCGCCATCCAGGACCCTGTGGAGAGCGCATCCTTCCCAGCAAGTTCTCTTACGGAGCTCTACGCCGTGCCTGTCACCGGTGGCAGGTCAGAACAGATACTGGCTACTCCGGCCGAAATGCTGAGCTACAGCCCTGACGGAGAGTTCTTCATTTACCAGGACCGCAAGGGCGGAGAGGACGAATGGCGCAAGCACCACAGCTCATCCATCACAAGGGATATCTGGCGCTATGATGTCAGGACAGGAAAGCACACCAATCTCACCGACCGTCCCGGAGAGGACCGCAATCCGGTACTCAGCGCCGACGGCAGGCGGGTGTTCGTGCTCAGCGAGGTTGACGGAGGTTCGATGAACGTATGGTCTGTCCCTTCAGATGCCCGCGCGAAGAAGTCTGACTGGAAGCAGATAACCTCTTTTGACACCCATCCGGTACGTTTCCTTTCACGCGGAGGCAACACCCTTTGCTTTACCTGGGACGGCGAGATATATACAATGGCAGAAGGCGGACAGCCTCAGAAGGTCAGGATTGACGTCACGCTTGACGAAGCTCCGCAGATTGAACTGTTCAAGGCAGGCTCAGGCGCAACCAGCGCAACGCTCAGCCCTGACGGCAAGCAGATTGCCTTTATCGTACGCGGCGAGGTGTTCGTGACTTCCGTTGACTACTCCACCACAAAACAGATTACCCATACCGTTGCTGCGGAACGCAACGTGGATTTCGGTGCAGACAACCGTTCTCTGGTCTATACCAGCGAACGTGACGGCATCTCACAGCTTTACATCGCGAAAATCGTGCGTGAAGAGGATCCTAATTTCCCTAATGCGACACTTATAAGAGAAGAGCCTCTGCTCTCCGACCTCAACGTAGAACGCTCATACCCGACTTTCTCTCCTGACGGCAAGGAAGTTGCCTTCATTGAAGACAGGATACGGTTGATGGTTGTCAACCTTGAGACCGGAAATGTAAGACAGGTCACGGACGGAAGCACCTGGTACAGCCAGTC
This sequence comes from Bacteroidales bacterium, assembly GCA_024402095.1. Lineage (GTDB taxonomy): Bacteria > Bacteroidota > Bacteroidia > Bacteroidales > UBA932 > Cryptobacteroides. The sequence goes on from JAKSJU010000017.1 coordinate 6,555, forward strand.
AAGCGGCTTCGAGTATGCATGGAGCCCTGACGGAAAATGGTTCGTGATAGAATATACAGCCAACGGACACGAGCCTTACAATGACATGGGCATTGTCAGCGCATACGGCGGGGAAATCACTAACCTTACCGCAAGCGGATATATGTCACACTCGCCGAAGTGGGTGCTTGACGGCAACGGTATCATCTTCGAAAGTGAAATCTACGGAATGCGTGCACAGGCCTCATGGGGCTCTCAGGATGATGTTTTCCTCTGCTTCCTGAACCAGGACGCATACGACAAGTATATGCTTTCCGAAGAGGATTATGAACTCCGCAAGGAGATAGAGAAGAAGGCCGAGCCGAAGCCGGAGGACAAGCCAAAGGGAAGGAAAGATAAAAAAGGCAAAGATGTCAGCGAGCCTGAGACGAAGGATATCATTGTCGAACTTGACGGCATACGCGACAGGATTGTCAGGCTTACCCCTAACAGCAGCAACCTTGGCGACGCTATCATTTCCAAGGATGGAGAGTCTCTCTATTATCTCGCATCCTTCGAGAGCGGTATGGACCTGTGGAAGCTGGATATACGCGGACACGAGACCAAGTTGATATCCAAGGGCGCCGGCAGCGGGCATTTCGAGACCGATGCCGAAGGGAAGGAAATCTTCCTTCTCGGCAGCCGCATGAAGAAACTTGACGGTGAAAAGCTCAAATCGATTGACTATAGCGCCGAATATAAGATAGACCACGCCGCCGAACGCGAATACATGTTCAATTATGTATACCGTGAAGCGCAGAAGCGTCTTTTCGTCGAAGATATGAACGGCGTCGACTGGGACGGCTACACTGCGGCCTACCGCAAGTTCCTGCCTCATATCTCCAACGGCTATGATTTCGCGGAACTGCTCAGCGAGTGGCTCGGAGAACTCAATGTCTCCCACAGCGGAGGCAGATATTATCCTGCAGGGGCAAAGGAGCCTACCGCTTCTCTCGGACTTCTGTTCGATACTGACTATGCAGGCAAAGGACTCAAAGTATCAGAAGTAGTCAAGGGTGGTCCGTTCGACCATTTCAAGCTCGGACTCAAGGCCGGAGACGTCATCACACGCATCAACGGCACAGAAATCACCCCTGAGCAGGATGCAAGCATCCTTCTGATGGGGCAGGCCGGAAAGAAGACCCTCGTCACCACGGAGGACGGCAAGGAATATGTCGTGCTTCCTGTCAAGTCAGCTGTCATGAACGACCTGCTGTATGACCGCTGGGTCAAGCAGAGAGCCGCAGACGTTGAGAAGTGGTCAGGCGGAAGGCTGGGATATGTTCACATCGATGCCATGAATGACGAACACTTCCGTCCTATGTATTCGGATGTCCTCGGAAAGTTCAACAAGTGCGAGGGCATAGTCATCGATACCCGCTATAACGGCGGCGGACGCATGCACGAGGATATCGAGATTTTCTTCAGCGGGGAGAAGTACCTGACTCAGGTTATCCGCGGACGCGAAAGCTGCGAAATGCCGAGCCGGCGCTGGAACAAGCCTAGCATCATGGTACAGTGCGAGGCCAACTACAGCAACGCCCACGGCACTCCTTGGGTTTACAGCCATCAGAAGATAGGCAAGCTCGTAGGCGCTCCTGTTCCGGGCACCATGTCCAGCGTAAACTGGATTACTCTGCAGGATTCGGACCTTATCTTCGGCGTACCGGTCATCGGATACCGTACAGCTGATGGTACCTATCTGGAGGGCACACAGCTTGAGCCGGACGTATATGTCCTCAATGCTCCCGAGACAGTTGTCAAGGGTGAGGATTCCCAGCTGAGGGCTGCAGTAGAGGAACTTCTAAAAGAGATTGACAATAAATAAAAAGAATATGAAAAAACTTGCAATCATTGCTGCAGCAATCCTGACACTGTCAAGCTGCAGCGCACTTTCAAAGATCAACTGGAACGAGGCCCAACTGGCCCAGGCTGCCACCACTGCACTTACAGCAGCATCCATTTCTGACGCACAGGTCATCGCCCTGAGCCAGAAGACAGTAGCAGAGCTCGACGCCCAGAACAAACTGGCTTCCGAGACTTATCAGCAGCGTCTTGGCAGGCTTCTGGCAGACATCCCGGATGTAGAGGGCTTGAAAATCAACTATAAGGTCTATGAGACAAACGAAGTCAATGCATTTGCCTGCGGAGACGGTTCCATCCGCGTTTACAGCGGTCTCATGGATGTAATGGATGACTCCGAGCTTATGGCCATCATAGGCCACGAATGCGGTCACGTTGTCCATCAGGATACGAAAAAGGCCATGCGCAGCGCATACCTTGCTGCCGCTGCAAGGGAAGCCATAGGAGCGGCGGGCGGCACCATCGGAGCACTTTCCAATTCCGTACTCGGAGATATCGGAGAGTCTTTCATCAGCTCACAGTACTCCCAGAAACAGGAATTCGAAGCCGACGAATATGGATACAAGTTCTCAACCGAGCATGGATTCAGCCCGTACAGTATGTGCAACGCTTTGGAGAAACTTGTCAGACTCGCAGGCAGTTCCCAGTCCTCAATCGTTCAGAAGATGTTCGCTTCCCATCCTGACAGTGCAGAACGCGCAAAGAGGATGAGAGCCAAGGCAGACGCTACTCAGGGGAAATAGTTCCCTTGCCGAACAGCTCCAGATACCCCGGGATGGCACTGCCCATCCCGCTGTGGTAGCTGTCATCGGATTTCATGTTGCACGCCTCTCCGTCCGGAGTGATATTGACGTACATGTCCTTGCACTCGAAACTGCTTCCATCCACGAACTTGCCTTTGCATGAGAATTTGTATGTCGTGTAGATGATGCTGTCCGCAGAGTCTTCAAGCATTTCACGCAGAAGTCCCAGGTCTTCAAGTATCATCTTTGTCTCCTTTATGCTCTCAAGATGCTTCGCCGCATTCTTGGGCATATTCTTTTCTTCGTACTCCTTAATCTGACGCTGTTCGATGTTGATTTTTGAATTGAACAGCGCGAAACGCCGGTCGAACTCCTGCGACAGAGTCGTTGAATCCACCTTCTCGAATGAGGTGAAAAAGGCGCCCTTCACTTCTCCGCTGCTGCGTGAAATGAGTTGAAGCACGGCTTCCTGCTCCGGTGTATTGCCTTTCTGACATCCTGTGAGTGTCAGCATGAGAGCTGCCACAATTGAAAATGCTACGATTGTTCTTTTCATATACTTCTTTTATTTCTTTTCTCTTTCTTTACCCATCTGCTCAATCTTGCGAAGGATTCCCTTGTTCTCGTTTTTGGCGTGATATCCTTCAATGAGGCTGTCGAAGTCATCGCGGCAGGACTCTATCGCCGCATTCACTTCAGCCTCCAGCGCGAGGTCAGCATCCTCGTCATTCATCGAGAGCTCGAACGCCAGCGAATCCACGGCAGATTCCTCATTCTCCATTCCTGAGAGTTCAGACGCCGTCTTCCTGTCATTATAGTCTGACATTTCCCTCATGAAATACCCGCCCATGCGTGCTGTCCCGCGGGCTTTTTCGACACCCACGTTGTAGATGTTCCTGATGGACTCCACGAGATTGAGTTGTATGGCATCAAGCTGTTCGGTATAGACCGGCATATTTGCGTTGCGGTATCTGGCCAGACCGAGCGAATACTTCCAGTTGTCAGTGTATCCATAGATGTTGACTCCGAATGGAATGATGAATGGAGACTGTGTAATGGAGATGTGATAGTTCAGTTTCCTGTCTATATCCTGTACTCCCGCCAGTATGCAACGGTAACGGTCGACGCCGAGTTTGAAAGGGAACACCTCCAGCTCACCGTTGTGCACCACGGCATCCACGCTCAGGTCATCTATGTGGCCGATGTTCTTGTTCTTGAACATGAGCAGTTTTGTGACCTTCCTGAGATTTCCGGCATCGCTTATCATAAGGTCACGTCCCCTTATGCGCAATATTGCCTCAAGAGTAGGCCACAGGACATTCATGCCGCTGTCAAGCTGGGATGATATGGACATGTCGGCTCCGAGTTTTCCTTCAAAATGCCTCAGTGCAGGCATCAGGCTGTCCACGTTCGGCAACATATATATTATCTCCTTTGAAGAGACATTCATCAGATGCAGGTCTGCTCCGAATGAGACGTCGGACATACTCTTGGTGGCATAATATGCCTCGATATCCATGTCGCCCACTTCCGACTGGAGACTCATGTCCGTCAAGCGGGCGACCTTGTCCTTTATCGCTATGTTCACGATAAGAGGCTTGATGCCCATTTCCGCAAAGTCCACGCGGTCTGCAATCAGTCCGAGCTTGAAATCGACGTTACCCGGCACCTTAATAACAGAGATGTCGGCTTTCGTAGCATCAGCATCAGGGATTGAATCCAGAATCTCTGTTTCCTTCCTGCTTCCCTTTCCGAATGCGACAAGTATCTCATCCAGATCCAGGCGTCCCGACTTGACATTCATGTCGGCTGACAGTACACCACGTCCTGCCAATGCCCTGAGGAACCCGCGGACCTGTCCGTCCAGGCCGAGATCCGTCGAACCGATACGAACGGCCAGGGTATCCAGATTGATGAATCTTTCATCGAAATTTCCTCTGAGACCCGTGAGACGTGTACGGAGCGGCACAGCGGGTATGACGGCAGCGCCGCCATCGACTGAAATGCTGCCCTTGGGGCTCCACTCCCTTATTTTGCCGACAAGCGATGAATCCGCCGATGCTCTGCGGCGCGCCTTCTTCTGAAAGCTTGTACGGATATCGACGTTTCTCAGCGCCATCCGCGATTCTTCCGTGCGCAGAGCTACTGTTTTCCCGTTTGTATTGAATTCTATATGCGGAACTGTCTTCCCGCGGCTCTCCACGGGATAGCAGCGGAGACTGTTGCACATGGCACGCACATTGGCGCTCAATCCAGCCCTCTCGAAATAGATCGAGTCAGCATCTACAGAGGCTACGATATTGCCCTTGCTTACTCCCAGCCTGATCTGCGGTGAGTATGCCGATGCGGCAAGCGTGTCACCCGGCATCGCAAAGCCTATGCAGTCCGAACTGAGCACTCCGTCAAGACTCGAATCGTTGAATTTCAGAGTTTTGAGCTCGTTTTTCGTAACGGAAGCCGTAGCGTTGAGCTGAAGGTTTCCGGATGCGTCGATTCCCAATGAATCAGGAAGGAAACGGCTGACAGTACCGAGCGCAGCTGAAGCATCCACCCCGGCATTGAGTTTCCATTGGCCGAGAAGATTGGAGACATCGCCCTTGAGATTCAAGTCCAATCCGTCCCCGTTGACTTTCAGTGAGTGGATAACAGCGTCAAGTACCTTCCGCTCCGAAAGGGATGCATCCAGTTCCAATTCGCAGTCCGTGCACAGATTCATCGGCAGATAGGCCAGATTCGACGAAGGGATGTGCATTGAAGCCTCAATGGCCGGTATTCGGGAACCGCCCAGCATTCCTTTTGCCTTGACGTCCATATCGAGACGGACATCAGTCAGGAAGTCTGATACAGCCGGCACTAACTGCCTCACATATCTGTCCAGGATGCCCGCAAGGTCACAGTCATCGACGTTCAGATTAAGATCAATCTTCGTCCCGTCATGCGTAAAATCGGCTAAGCCATTTATCATCAACGGGATGTAAGCCACCTCGCCACCGAAATTTTCCGTTTCGAGCAGCATCTCTCCCCTCTTGTTGTCGCAATACAGTGAGCCGTCCAGATGTACGGGCACGTCAAATGTACCCAATTCACCAAGACGTGCAAGAGCTGCAGCATCAAGCTTGAGACTGTAGTTGTCTCTGGCAGGGTTTTGCAGCGTCAGCGCATCCACGGAAGCATTTATGTCATTGGAAGGGGTGAAGTAGTCCAGAAGCAGGCTGTCGAGAGACATTGACAGTCCCTTGAGAGAGAATGTCCCGGACTCGAAGCCAAGCTTTGCGGCTCCCTTCAGTGAAAAACTGTCGAATGACAGTCTTGCGGCCAGGGTGTCGGTCCTGTCAGTATAATAGACAGTCGGTGTGCCGTCTATCAGAAACGAGCCCACAGATATCCACGGGAGGTCGGAAGGGTCATCCTGTTTGTCTTCCTTCTCAGATGAGAAAATATTCCAGTTGGCTGCCGTGCTGTCATATTTGTGAGCGTAAAGAGACAGTCCGGAGATACGTGCATCGGCGAGTCTGAATCTTTTTCCGGCAAGCTGCCAGAGGTTCACGGCTGTCTGCAAACGGTCAAGGCGGGCAAGCGTATCTACAGCAACTCCGCGCCCGGCTTCCATGAAAGCATGAAGAGGAGCCGGAGTATCGTAGTCCGAGTATTTGTCGTGAGGATATGTCAGGGTAACCGTATCGATGGTCACCCTGACTTTAGGGAAGTGTCCCAGAAGGGAAACGTCTATGTCTGAAACGTTAAGCTCCACATCCATCATATCCCCGGCTATATCCGTAACCTTCCTTTGCAGAAATTCGGAATCGAGGACAAGGTCAACAGACACAAGCAGTACGGCTATTATCCCAACTGCTATGGCTATCAGTTTGAACAGTATGCGAAGCGGTTTCGCCATTTATCAAAGGCCTATTGTCTTGAAGAAGTCGTTGCCCTTGTCGTCAACCAGGATGAATGCAGGGAAGTCTTCAACTTCGATCTTCCATATAGCCTCCATTCCGAGCTCAGGGTACTCGACACATTCGATGGACTTGATATTGTTCATGGCAAGGATTGCAGCCGGTCCTCCGATAGAGCCGAGATAGAATCCGCCGTGCTTCTTGCATGCGTCGGTAACCTGCTGCGTACGGTTGCCCTTGGCAAGCATAATCATCGAGCCGCCATGGTCCTGGAACTCGTCAACGTATGGATCCATACGGTTGGCAGTTGTAGGTCCCATAGAACCGCAAGGCATTCCCTCAGGAGTCTTTGCCGGTCCTGCGTAATAGACAGGATGGTCTTTGAAATACTGAGGAAGGTCTTCGCCTGCATCAAGGCGAGCCTTGAGCTTGGCATGAGCTATGTCGCGGGCCACAATGATTGTTCCGTTAAGGCTGAGGCGGGTGCTTACAGGATAATTGCTGAGCAGTGCGCAAACTTCCTTCATCGGCTTGTTGAGGTCCACCTTTACGACCACACCCTCTCCTGCATTGCGCAGTGACTCCGGGATGAGTTCGTATGGCTTGTCATCCATCTTCTCGATCCAGATACCGTCGGCGTTGATCTTCGCCTTGATGTTTCTGTCAGCAGAGCAGCTGACTCCGAGTCCTATCGGGCAGCTTGCGCCATGGCGAGGGAGACGTACCACTCTGATATCATGTGCCATATATTTGCCTCCGAACTGAGCGCCGAGGCCGATCTTGTGGGTTTCTTCAAGAAGCTGCTTCTCCAGTTCTACGTCGCGGAATGCGCGTCCCGTCTCGTCTCCGGAGGTTGGAAGCCCGTCGTAGTAATGCGTGCTTGCCAGCTTGACAGTGAGAAGGTTCTTCTCGGCAGAGGTACCGCCGATGACAAAAGCGATATGGTATGGAGGGCAGGCCGCAGTGCCGAGGCTCTTCATCTTCTCCACGAGGAACGGCACAAGCGTACCGGGATTCTGTATCCTGGCCTTCGTTTCCTGATAGAGGTATGTCTTGTTTGCAGATCCGCCACCCTTGGTGACGCAAAGGAAACGGTATTCGTCACCTTCGGCTGCTTCAATGTCTATCTGCGCCGGAAGGTTGCACTTTGTATTGACCTCCTTGTACATATCGAGAGGAGCGTTCTGGCTGTAGCGGAGATTCTCTTCCGTATATGTCTTGAATACTCCCAGACTCAGGGCCTCCTCATCACAGAAACCCGTCCAAACCTGCTGACCCTTCTCACCGTGGATGATTGCGGTTCCTGTATCCTGACAGAGAGGCAGTTTGCCTTTGGCTGCGACCTCCGCGTTGCGGAGGAAAGTGAGAGCGACGTATTTGTCGTTCTCCGATGCCTCTGGATCACTCAATATCTTGGCGACCTGCTCGTTGTGCGAGCGTCTCAGGAGGAAGCTCACGTCACGGAAAGCCGTGTTGGCCATCACTGTAAGTCCTTCCTTCTCCACTTTAAGGATCCTGTGGCCCTCGAAATCGGCCGTGCTCACGTATTTCTCAGATCCCGGGATCTTGTAATACTCTGTCTTGTCTGCTCCAAGCTGAAACATAGGAGCGTATTTGAAATCTGCCATATTAGTGTGTTTATTTATTTGTTCATAAGAAATTCCTTCATGAATGCGTTCAGGTCTCCGTCCAGCACGCCCTGGGTGTCTGCGGTCTCGAAACCGGTACGATGGTCTTTCACTAGTTTGTACGGATGCAGGGTGTATGAGCGTATCTGGCTGCCCCATTCTATGCTCTTCTTCTGCCCTTCCAGTTCGGCCTGCTTCTCCTGACGTTTTTTCAGTTCGATGTCGTACAGACGGGACTTGAGGATTCTCAACGCGTTCTGCCTGTTGTCCTGCTGGCTTCTGGTCTCGGTATTCTCAACCATAATGCCTGTAGGGATATGCCTTACGCGCACACCGGTCTCGACTTTGTTCACGTTCTGGCCGCCGTGGCCTCCGGAACGGAAGGTATCCCACTCTATATCCGACGGGTTAATCTCGATGTTGATCGTGTCATCGACAAGGGGATAGACAAACACGGAACTGAACGTGGTCTGACGCTTCCCCTGTGCATTGAAAGGCGATATCCTCACCAGTCTGTGCACTCCGGACTCCGCTTTCAGATATCCGTAGGCATAGTCCCCTTCGTACTCTATGGTAGCGGACTTGATGCCCACCTCGTCACCCTCCTGGTTCTCGGTGACAGTCATCTTGTATCCGTTACGCTCACCCCAGCGCATGTACATGCGCATAAGCATCGCTGACCAGTCATTTGACTCAGTGCCGCCGGCTCCGGAATTGATGGTGAGCACTGCACCCAGGCTGTCACCTTCGTCACCGAGCATATTCTTGAGCTCAAGATCCTCCGTGTCGCTTACTGCAAGAGCATATGCCTCGTCTATGTCCGTTCCTTCCGGGTCCAGTTCGAACAGCACTTCAAGGTCGTCGATTTCTCCGGCGAGTTTGTCATACGCACTGATCCATACCTTGACGGAGCTCAGCTTCTTAAGAAAAATCTCAGCCTCCTTGGGATCATTCCAGAAATCCGCAGCCTGGCTCTTTTCTGTCTTCCGAGCCACGTCCGCACGTTTTTCTTCTATTCCCAGGCAACGGTAGAGAGTATCAAGCCGCTGTCTCAGTTCTTTTATCTGCTCCTGAGTTATCATATCATTTTCTTCAACACGGCATCCGTTCCGGAGGCCATGAATTCATTTTCCCCAATTGAGTTCCCCAACTCTATTCCTTTTTCCCCGATGACTTCAAGAAGATGTTTTGCCACCGCTGGCGCCGGATCGATCACCTGCACCTGAGGGCCGGCTATCTTCTCTATGACTTCCCTTAGGAATGGGTAATGCGTGCATCCCAGCACTATCCTGTCGGCTCCGGCATCGAGCAGAGGCCGTATGCTCTCCTCAACTGTGCGGAACGTATTCTCACTGTGAAGGTCACCTGACTCCACGAGTTCGACAAAGCCGCGCCCTACATGCTCCACTATCTTCACATCATCCTGGTAATGGCCCTTGGTCTCCAGATATCTGGAGCCCTTGAGCGTTCCAGCAGTAGCCAGCACACCTATGACGCCTGTCTCTGTCCCAAGCGCAGCAGGCTTGACAGCCGGTTCCATCCCTATGAAAGGAATATCATATTCCGCCCTGAGGGTTGAGATGGCTGCGGCAGTTGCCGTATTGCATGCCACGACCACGACTTGCGCACCTTTTGAGATGAGCAGTTCCGTTATCGCACGGGCACGTTCGCAGATGAAAGCGGCGGATTTGTCACCATACGGGCAATTGGCATTGTCCGCATAGTAAATGAATCTTTCGTGAGGAAGGAGCTTGACCGCCTCACGGAAAACACTGAGTCCGCCGACTCCGGAATCCATTATTCCGATAACTGCCATATCTTACAAAGATACTTGTTTTTCAATACATATAGTACTGCTCCGAGAGTTCCGCGAAGCCATCTGCATCCTGGTTCCAATATTCCAGTATATCCTTTACTTCCAATGTTTTGGAGAATGTCGTACGGATATAGTCCGAGCCGCAGACCTTATCGAACATGTCCAGCCGGCCTGTCGAGAGTTTGAAAGGGTCCTTTCCGAACAGCCTGTACACGGCCTGCATGACATAAAACTGTATGGTCGTCATGCCTGCTGTGCGGTAGTCGGTGAAGAAATACTGCACGCCATGAATCAGTTTCCCGGCGCAACTGCCGGAGAAAGGCGTGTAGTGTATGGTCCTGAAGGCAATGCCTTCAAGATGGTATGAGTCAAGCTCGGCCTTGAGCCTGTCTGCATCTATCCATTCCGCAGCGAAGGTCCCGAACGGCAGGCTATAGCCGATGCCTATGTTCAGATAGTTGTTGAATTCCCCAACAAGACCAGAGCACGGATAGCATACAGCTGTCTGTGCATACGGTATGTTCGGTGAAGGCAGCACCCATGGCAGGCCTGTATCGTCATAGGTCATGTCCCTTGTCCAACCCTCCATCGGCACTACTGTGAGTTTGCACTTGAGGTGTTCTTCGTTGCCTTTCTGGCCTCTGTTCAATCCTTCTTCATTGATCAGACGTGCCAGTTCCCCCACTGTAAGTCCATAGATATACGGGATGCGGTACTGCCCTACGAAGCTGTAGAATCCTTCGCGCGGGTACGGGCCTTCAACCTTTTCTCCTCCGAGAGGGTTCGGACGGTCAAGCACCATTACCTCTATCCCGAGTTTTGCACAGGACCTCATCATAAGTCCGAGCGTGCTTATGAACGTATATGACCTGGTCCCTACGTCCTGTATGTCGTAAACAACTACGTCTATGCCCTTGAGCATGGCATCTGTCGGCTGCCTGGTGGATCCGTAAAGCGAATGTACCGGCAGGCCCGTGATTTCGTCCACGCCAGATTCAACTTTTCCGCCTGCATAGACATCCCCGCGCACTCCGTGCTCTGGAGCGAACAGGGCCACAAGATTGACATTCGGAGCTTCATTGAGTATATCCGCAGTGGATTTCAGATTGCCGTCCACCCCGGACGGATTGGTCAGAAGGCCCACGCGTTTCCCTTCAAGGGCGCGGAAGCCGCTTTCCCTGAGCACCTCGATGCCTGGCTTTACCCTGGCAGAGGCAAGCGTGCAGGCCAGTACGGCTAGAAATATCGTTATTGTTCTTTTCATTTGTCTTCTCCTATGAATGATGAGCGTCTAGCTGCCAGAGCCACCGCCACGGTCGCCGTACAGCATATCATAACCAGCACAAAGAAGCCTTCATATCCGAGGGCCTGCTGAAGATAGCCTGCGATTGCTCCGGGCAGCAGCATGGACAGTGCCATGAAACCGGTGCATATCGCATAATGGGAGGTCTTGAGCGGGCCGTCCGCGAACCTCATCATATACACGGTATATGCGGTAAATCCATAGCCGTAGCCGAACTGGTCAAACACCACGCAGCCTCCTATCACCCACAACGAATCCGGCTGGAAGGCCGCCATGTACAGATAAACGGCACACGGCAGGGCCAGGCTCAAGGCCATCGGCAGCATACAGCGCCTGAGGCCTCTGCGGGATATGTGCAGTCCCCCGAGGATTCCTCCAGCCAACAGGGCAATCACTCCGGCAGTACCGTAGACCAGTCCGTATGCCTCTTTCCCGAATCCGAGTCCTCCCGCATCGACGGGATCGCTGAACATAGGATAGAGCATCTTGACTGAAAATGCCTCCGGAAGCCGGTACAACAGCATAAAGGCTATTGCAAGAAATATTCCTTTCTTTGTAAAGAAAGTGCCGAATGCCTTTCCGAACTCGGTCAGGATCTGACCGGCGCTCTTCTTACCGGCCGATGTATCCGTCATCGGTGCAGGCAGTACGAAGGCATGACTGACCGTCGCGGCCGCGAGAATGACTGCCGCTGCAACAAGTGTAACCCTCCAGGCGAGGGCGACGTCTCCGGTCCGGGTCTCCAGGACACCTGCTATCACGACCAGCACACCCTGGCCGAACACCATTGCGACTCTGTAGAAAGTATTCCTGATACCGACAAAAGCGGATTGCCTGTCATTGTCGAGAGCTATCATGTAGAACCCGTCAGCGGCAATATCGTGCGTTGCAGATGCAAACGCCGCTATCACAAACAGTATGAGAGTCAACGTGAACGGAGAGGATTTAGGCAGGGAAAGTGCAATCAGTCCTACGGACACGGCCATCAGAGCCTGCATCGTCACTATCCACCACCTTTTGCTTCTGAATATGTCCACGAACGGACTCCAGAGCGGTTTAATCATCCACGGAAGCCCTATGAGGCTGGTAATCAAGGCAAGCCGGCCATTGTCCATCCCGAGGTCCTTGAAGATTATCAGGGATATCGTATTCACAATGAAGTATGGGAGTCCCTCGACGAAATATAGCGTCGGGACCCATGCCCAAGCCGACCTATCTGACTTCCGTGCCTGCATAATAGTATTTCAGTATTTCTTTGTAATCAAAACCTTTGGACGCCATCACCGCGGCACCGATCTGGCAAAGACCGACACCGTGCCCCCAGCCATGGCCCCTCAATATCAGGGTATCCCCTTCCCAAACGATATCAAAAGCGGAACTCTTCAGGTGGGACTCACTCAGCGCTCTGCGGATGGCGAGTTCCTTGCCTATCACCGCCACATCCTCCGTGCCGGTCACTCTCATTCTCTTGATCCTTCCGGACACGCCCCTCTCCAATGGCTCGAGTTCCCGCACCGTACCCACGTCAATGCCAGTCCTGCGCCTGAACAGCTCGGACAACTCCTCTCGAGTGTATCTTACCTCCCAGTCATGGAAATCGCGCGTCAGCAGATCGTAATCATTCAGGACAGTCTTCAATATTTCATCATTCTCACAGTCGCAGTACGGGTCCACCACACTCTGAAGATAAGGATAGTCCTTATCCTCCCAGCAGGTGCTGAAAATCTCGGAGCGGCCGCCGCAGCATTTGGAGAACCTTGTATCGCATATCTTCCCGTCGTAAGTGAGTACCTGCCCCCAGGTCTGGTCGACAGCCTGTCTTGCGGTCTCACCCTGCACCATTGTCACGCCCTGGTACCTCTGGCAGTGGTCATCAGCGCATACGTCATATTTGCCGTGAGTATGCAGGTTGCACATCACCCAGCTCCTGGAGATGACGGCGTGGGCCTTCAGGAATTCCAGAGAAGCGGAAGGTTTCATCTCCGAAGAAATGACGCTCAGAAGATAGTCCTCGACGCCGACACGGTTGACTGCGGTAAGCCTGTCCCCCTCAACTATGAATTTCAGCGAACCTGCGAACTTCTGGTCGACTTTCTGCTGCCAATGGAATTCTTTTCCTATGGTTACGCCGTAGAGCACAAATGACGGCTCGGCGAAAAGCGTGGAACGAGTCACACTGTCGAAATACAGTTCATCATACAGTGCTCCGTTGTAATTTATCCTTCCGCCGCTGATGCTGACCTTCTGTGGACCGGCGCCATCAGAGATTATTTCAAAAGTTATCTCTTCGGCAGACATTATGCCCACCTCGATATACTGCTGTGTCCTGGTCAGACGCCAGAGCACCATTCTGTCCTCCTCCTCGCTGATAGAGACCTCTCTGAGCATGTCGGAAAGGATTTCCCCGTCCGACCTGAGATAGTCCTCCTCTTTTGGAGCGACTAGGAATCCGGCCATGTCGGCGGCACCCGGACTCATTGTCAGATGGTCTTCGCCGGTAGAATAATAATGATGTGACCTTATGTTTGAACGCAGCACGACGAATGCCCTGTACTCCCCCTGCTTGAAATATGTGAAAAGGTTGAACTTCGGTTCCGTCTCGCCTTCCAGTCTTGGGGAGCATTCCAGCAGCCTGTAGAACATCTTCGCCATGGATTTTGACGTCCTTGCCTTAAGTGCGTAGACTCCGTTCAGATATCCTTTGTAGTGGAAAAGCTGTGCGTCCTGCACGTGTGCGATGCTTTTACCGGGATTGTCGAGAAAAGCGTCTATCGCATCCTCAAGAGGCATATTGTGCCTCGGACAAGCCTGAAAGTGCAGGTGGTCAGGTGCAGAAGCACCGCTTTTCGGGCCGTTATAGAACACCAGATACTCCGGATATTTCCCTGTGAATTTGAGCATGTCCGGAAAATGATGCCATATTGCCTGGGTTATATGCTCATGCCGCGCTATCACCAGGTGTTTCGGAAAAATCGGATAAGGATTGAGCTGCACATTGTAAATTCTCCCTTTCTTTCCTTCAAAGCGCAGATGGAACTGCTCCTGCGGTCTGTTTTTCTCACAAAGGAAACAGGCCCGGGAGGCTATCGTCCGCTCATCCACTTCCGCGGTAGACGAGATTATCCTTCCCGGATTGTGCTGTATCTTCGCTTTCAGTCCGCATACTTCCACGTCTCTGACTTTTGCAGACTTCAATGCTCGGAAATTGGCAGAAGCCATCGGCCATACAGAGAGCTGGTCAGTAATGAATTTGTCTATAGCGTTCATTAAAGCAATGCGAGCAATTTATCCTTTATCCTCTTGAATTCGTATTCGAAATTGGGTGTGAATATCTCTTTCCCCAAGGTCTTTTCTATTTCACCGATTGTCCAGTAGCGTCCTTCACAAACTTCGTCAGCATCCGGAGCCGGGTTGAAATCTCCGACTGCCGCGAATACATTGACCAATTCCCTCTCCACTCCCGATTCATTCACATAACTGTCAATCGACACCGGGTTGAAATCAAATAGTCTGAGCTCTTCCGCCGATTCCCGGGCAAGCGCCTCGAGAACCTGCTCGCCGTAACTTACATGGCCCCCTACAGCCGTATCCCAACGGAGCGGATACAATTTTTTTGTGGCGCTGCGGTGCTGAATGTAAAGTTCTCCCCTTCGGTTTAGGATATGAAGATGGACAACCGGATGAAGAACCATACTGCCTGAATGACAATAATTTCTGGAAGCCTGAGCAACAACAATCCCGGAAGTTTCAACCACCGGGAGCATTTCTGCCGCCTTTCCACCCTCCGCTCCTTTGAGCGTTTCTGCAACTCGCGACGGATAAATCAGATCTATCATCTAGTAATTTATAATATAAAGTTCCTCAGGTGTGTAAAGCAGGGTATCAAGAAAATCCGGAGCAAGTTTTGCCAGTGCAAAGAAGGTTGCAACCGAAATTACTGCTACCAGAAGCAGGACAATGAAAAACTTTCCGACCCAAGCTGATTTTTTCTTTTTGCCAGGCTCTTCCCTTTCTTCGGTTCGCTGCTCCGCCACCGGTTCAGGTGAAGGTTCAGGTTCACGTTCCGGCTTCGGTGAAGGCTCCGGTTCTGCCACCGGCTCAGGAACGGAAACCGGCTCGTTCTTGCTGTCGGAGTGGAATTTCAAGGATACAGGCTCCAGCCCTATGCTGTCCGGGAACACATCCGCCTTTTCGTCACAGAAGAAAAGAATGTTTCCCTGTCTGGTCATCTTCATCACGCCAAGTCCCGGGAACTCGACGGAAGAGTCTTCCTTCAGATCTTCGACCAACTTTTCAACGAATCTGCCGATAACCGTTTCCGCTTCTCTGGAATTCACCTTGTTGCTTATCGCGTACAGGTCAACCAGCAGCGTATCATCACTGGCTGCCGGCACGAATGAGAGCCTGCGATATGGGGGATTGATTGTAAATCCCCTGTCTGAGAAAGTGGCAGGGACTTTATCCACCACAAAAGTGCCTATCCCCGGGAGTCCTACCTGACTGTTTTCCACAATCAGATTTCCGATCATCTTGGACAAAAGAGCAATATCCATTACTGTTCCTGTTTGTTGACTCAAAGATACTCAAAAAATGTAAAAAATTTTTGCACTAATCAGTTTTTATCGTACCTTTGCCATCCCAATCGAAAGAAAGGGAAACAAATTCCTCTTTAGCTCAGTTGGTTAGAGCACCTGACTGTTAATCAGGGGGTCCTAG
>JAKSJU010000018.1 GCA_024402095.1 Bacteroidales bacterium
GATACATTCAAATAACAGATATGAAAATTACAGTCGGAGTTCTTTTTGGCGGACGTTCCGTTGAAAACGAGATTTCAGTTGTGACAGCCATCCAGACAATGGAGTCCATGAACAGGGAAAAGTATAATGTTGTTCCTGTATATATTGCCAAGACCGGCAAGTGGTATACGGGGGATGCACTTTTTGACCTGAGCAATTACAAGGATATGAATGTCCTTTTCAGCAAGGCGAAGGAAGTATTCATGAAACCCGTTTACGGTGATTTCAACCTTTACCTCAACAAAGACGGTCTTTTCGGATGCAGGAAAGTCGCGAAACTGGACGTGATGCTTCCGACTCTTCACGGAACAAACTGTGAGGACGGAACCCTTCAGGGTGTTCTCGCGGCAATAGGCATCCCTTTTGTCGGATGTGACGTACTCGCTTCCGCAAACGGAATGGACAAGATTACGATGAAGATGATTCTCCAGAGCAGCGGCGTACCGGTAATCGATTACTATTGGTTTAACGACAAGAACTGGTATCAGGGAAGGGACTCCGTCATTGACGCTATGGAAAAAAGGCTTTCCTATCCGGTCATAGTCAAGCCCGCAAATTCCGGTTCAAGCGTAGGTATCCGTCCTGCACACAACAGAGAGGAGTTCATCGAGGCTGTGGACAATGCCTGCTCGTTTACCACCAGGGTAATCGTAGAGAAGCTTGTTGAGAAGCTGAAGGAAGTGAATTGTTCGGTTCTCGGCAACTACGAGGAGTGTGAAGCGTCAGTGTGCGAGGTGCCGCAGAGAAGCGGGGAGATACTCACATATTCGGACAAGTATATGAATTCCGGCTCCAAGTCCAAGGGAATGCAGTCCACCAAACGTGAACTTCCAGCAAAGATTTCCGAAGACGAGACTATGCTCATAAAGGACCTTGCCAAAAAAACCTTCCGTGTCCTTGCCTGCGAAGGTGTTGCCAGAATAGACTTTATGAAGGACGAAGAGGACAACAGGGTTTACGTCAATGAGATCAATACCATCCCCGGGTCACTCTCAAACTACCTTTGGGACTATGAAGGCCTTCCTTTCCCGGCAATGATAGACAAATTGATCGATCTGGCATTCGCACGCAGTAGAGAGGCTTCATTCAAGGTTACGGACTTCGGAGGCAATATATTCAAGTCAATGAAAACCGGAGGGAAACTTTCCGGCGGAAAATTCAACAAATAGTTGCTGCTTGGTGATTTCATACGCGAGAGCTCAAGGGCTCTCGCTTCTGTTTATCCGGAGCGTGAAGCCCGGAATATGGTTCTGATACTCTGTGAAGAAAGGCTCGGAGTAAAAAGCTATACCCATATAGTCGAACCCCGGAAAGAGATTCCGGAGGATATGGTGTCCATGTTGACTTCGGACATGAAAAGGCTTTTGGGAGAGGAGCCGCTGCAATATGTCCTTGGCCGGGCGGATTTCTGTGGAAGAAAGTTCAAGGTTGACAGGAATGTACTTATCCCGAGGCCTGAGACCGAGCAGTTGGTAGCGGAAGTTGAGAAAACTTCACAGTCAAAGCGCAGTGGCGTGCGGGTTCTGGACCTCTGTACGGGTTCGGGTTGTATCGCGTGGACTCTGTTCAAGGACCTCCCGTCGGCCGAAGTGGTGGCCGTAGATATCAGCTGGCAGGCTTTGGACATTGCCAGAAACCAATTTGACGGGCCTTCGCCAGTGTTCATCAAGTCAGATATTCTTGACGGAAATCATAATTACGGAGAAGGCAGGTTCGACATAATAGTATCCAACCCTCCGTACATAATGGAAAAGGAGAAGTCCCGGATGAGGGGGAATGTACTGGACCATGAACCTGCCCTGGCACTGTTCGTACCCGATTCCGACCCCCTTCTTTTTTACCGGGCAATAGCTTCTGCGGCAAAGGACGTTCTGCGTCCGGATGGAATCTGCATAGTAGAAATCAACGAACTCCTCGGAAATGAAACGCAGGCATTGTTTGAGAATAGCGGATTCCGTTCCGTAAGACAGATACCGGACATTTTCAACAAAATAAGGTTTATTTCCTTCTCCAGATAGGCCTCACAGCGTCGTGAGGTGCCATCCAAGCCACATAAGGGATTACATTTATTGACAAACCCTTTTTTATGGTTCACTTTGCAGAAAAGAATGGACTATGAAAAAATACTTTGTCTTATTACTGGCTATGGCACTTCTTGCCGGATCCTGCGGAGAGTATGACATTCCCGGCAAAGAAAAGGAAGAGGGATACAAAGTGAGTTTTACCAAAAAAGACGTGGCGAGGATCCTTTCGGAATTGCCGTTGCAGAAAGAACAGCTGGAAGAAGTGTACGATGCAGTCAATTCCTCAACGGGAAACGGTTACGACGAGGAATATACCCTGACAAACCTCTTTCTCTCGCCGGGACGCGGAGTCGGGGGCGGAGCCACCAGATCCTCCTCCTACGAAACTCCCATAAGGGCGCTTTTCGAAGATTATTTTTCACAGAAATATGCGACGAAGGCGGGAGCTGCAAGTATCCAGGCATATATTGATGCCCTGGCTGCATCCGGGATGCAGATATATGCCCCATACAGCGAGGATTGGGACGGCAGTACATTTCCTATCATTACGTATGACCCCGGTTACGGAGCTGAGACAAACTATGGATATGAGCTCCGCCTTGAGGATGGAGAGCTGACAGTGGTGGATTCCGTTTTTGTGGATGAGGCAGTGGCGGCCCGCAGACCGGTATGGGTGATAAACGACAACACGGATTCCGCCTTTACCCCTGCTGAGCTGTTTCTCTCAGGCACAAAGTCCCGGACAGGAGGCGAAGGGAAGGTTGGCCATCAGTTGATACTGAAGAATTTCAAGATGCTCCGCAATTACGATACGTGGTTCGCGGGAGGCTCTGAGTTCAAGATTCAGATGGGTGCCGTAGACGGTTTCACTGCCAGTACGGAAGCGGAACTCAGACTCTATAATCCATCCATAACGGAATTCATACTTGTAGTAAAGAGAAAGCAGCTGAACATGTCACTTCCTTACAATGCGGTGATTCTGACAGACCTGACCGATCAGATGGAGAAACTGGCATTCCTGATTACGGAAGAGGACGGAGGGACCAGGACCAATTGGAAATGCTCCGCTTCGGTAAAGGTTCAGTCAAAGTCATATGGATTCGACATAGACCTTCCATACAATGACAGGGATGATATAGTATGGAGAGGACAACTCGCCACAAGTTATTTTACGGGAAAAGAAACGGTCAAAGGGCGTTTCGGTGACGTGGAAATCACTTTTGGTCTGGAGTGACGGTCATTTCACAGTTGGCACAGTCAAATCCCAGAGAGAAGCGGCGTCCGTTGTTTACAAGAAACAGCGGCCCGCTTGGGGCAGCTCCCTGCAGTTTAGGACACATGCCGAGTTCATATCTGATACAATATCTGCTGCGCATAAGTTCGTGGAAGTTACGACTTTCAGGGACAAGCGGGATATCCTTGCTCCTGTTTCCCCGGGACATCAAGACGGTTCTGCACGGCTCTTTGTCCAGTGCGTCGGACAGTTCCCGGCGAATACCGTTAAGGAAGGAAGCATGAAGAAGCGGCAGAGTGGAGTTCCCGGTGAGGACATCCGTGCGGACAAGTCCGAATGTGTAGTGGCTGCTTCTCTTTGAAAGCTGGTTCGCAATCATCTGCAAGGATCTTTCCTTGTTCAGAGCAGTATCAGCGTCAATGGTATGGGAAACCGATACCTTTCTTCCGTCATGGCTGGACGCTTCCGCTTCTATAGAGAATCCGTCTCTAACGGATACCTTGACCGTGACGGGAATTTCCCTGACCGGTCTGTTTGTTTCGAGTTCATTCTCGAATGCTGAGTTGATATTCCTGAACAGAGTTATACCCGGCCGTATGTCATGGACGTTTTTACAGATAATGCTTGTCCCGGAGCATATGTCACCTCTGAAACCGGTAATTCCGTCTTCCGTGGCGAAAGAGAAACCGTCACCATTCCTGAGGACAAGTTTTTTGTCAAGAGGGTTGACGCATATCTCGATGGAATATCTGTCCACGGGGCGGACGGAGACTATTTTTCCGATAGCCTCTCCCATGGACTTTGGCGTATCCATAGAAGACCATTTCCCTTTTTTCCCGTCAAGGAACAGTTCTGTATATCCCCTGTTGAAAGTCTTATTGGTGTCGGGTGCAAAACCTCCGCTGATGCGTCCGAATGAGGCTCTGCAATATTTGTCGGGATAAGTGTCAACCAGTCTGTTCAGTGCGAGGTCATAGTCTCTGACTACGTTCATTACGTAAGAAGCATTCTTGAGCCTTCCTTCAATTTTGAAAGAACTGATGCCGGCCTCCGCGAGTTCTGCTATCCTGTTTTTGAGATTGTAATCCTTGAGCGAGAGCAGCGCTTTGTTGCGGACAAGCACTTTTCCCTTTTCATCAGTCAAATCGTATAATGACCTGCAGGCCTGCATGCAGTCTCCCTTGTCGGCGCTGCGTCCCCCGATGTACTCGGAAAGCCTGCATTCACCGCTATAGCATACGCAAAGCGCGCCATGGACGAAAAACTCCACTTCACAGTGCACTGCAGCGCATATTTCTCGAATCTTTTCAAGAGAAAGTTCGCGTTCGAGGATAATTCTGGCGCATCCGAGAGACTCATAGTATAAGGCTTTTTCAGCATCCCTGATGGCACACTGTGTCGACGCATGCAAAGGCACGCTTATGTCATCCCATCCGCATATCCTGAGGTCTCTGATGATGAAAGCATCCACTCCGGCCTTTTGGGCTTCAAGCATACTGCGGTGAGCCCTGTCCAGCTCATCATCTTCCAGCACGGTGTTGACCGTCATAAAGACTCTGGCACCGAATTTATGGGCATACCTGCAAAGCCTCCCGATTTCTTCTATCGGGTTGCCCGCTGCTTTTCTGGCTCCGAACTCCCAGGCTGCGATATATACGGCATCGGCACCGCAGTCAATAGCCGCGATGCCGATATCTGCATTTCTCGCAGGAGCGAGAAGTTCAAGTGCCTTCATTTACTTTTTGAGAGCCTCGATGACCTCCTTCATCTGAGCGACGTCCTTTGCTGTCGGAGACAACTCGATGTATTTCTGAAGATTATTGATGGCGTCTTCTTTCTTCTCAAGCTTCATGGCAGCCGTGCCGGCAATTTTGAAAGCTGTTGCGTTCTCGCTGATTGAAAGAGCCTTCTGAGCTGCATCGAATGCTGCCTGGTAATCCTTCCCGCTGAGTGCGGAAGCAGCTTTCTTGAGATAAATCTGGGCGATCTGCTTGTTTGCGGAAGCCTCCTGACCGTTTGCGGCAGCCTGCTGATAAGCCTCCTCGGCTGCGTCAAGGTCACCTTTAGCAAGGAGAGCTTTTCCCTTGAGAAGGAAAGCCTGAGGAAGAAGAGCCTTAGCCTTTGCGACAACCTCTGAGTTGCCGAATTCTTCAGCTTTCTTAACGGCTTCTCCGATAGTGGCTACAGCTTCGTCGAACTTTGCTCCCTGAAGCTGCTCCTTGGCAATTGAAACCAGAAGGTTAGGAATGGTATTCTTGCATCTGCTTGCAATCTCGGCACCTTCCTCTCCCAAAGTCTCAGCCATGTTCAATGCCTTGCTGAAAGCATCAAGTGCTCCGGCCTTGTCTCCAGCAGAAAGAGTCGTGGCAGCATTGTTGTATGCTTCCGTAGCCTCTGCGAGATCCTGAGCAGCCAATGAACCTGCAGTAAGAATAACTGCAACCAGTGAAATAATAATCCTTTTCATAATAAGATCGTTTTTTCTTTTTGTATGTTCACAAAAGTACTAAATTTTTATATTACTTTGCAACCAAATGGAGATACTTATGCGATATAAAACGAAATTATCAGCCATTTTCTCTTTTTTTATCCTGACTTCCAATGTATTTGCGCAGGAAATTCCCGCATTGCCGGAAGACCCGTCATTGGTCAGGGGAACATTGCCGAGCGGAATAGAATATTACCTTCTTGAAGATGCCGGTCTCAAGGGCTTTGCAGACATAACTTTGGTCCAAAAAGGAAGACAGGACATACGGTCTGCCCGATCAGACATGGAAGAAATTTCGTATTTCATGTCCCGAAAGGGCGTAGGGTATGGTGACAAAGGTTATTTGTATAAAAAAGGGAATGCTGCCGTATTCAGCTTCAATTCCGTTCCTGTCTTTGACAAGGTGACCGCAGATTCCACATTCGTGCTTCTGACGGGAATCATGCGCTCATATTCCGGTCCGCAGGCATTGATGGTCAGCGGAGACATTGACACTAAAGAACTGTCGGAGCAGCTGTATATGTATTCTCTGATGGTGCCGAGAGTAAAGGACATAATACAGACGGAAGAGTATTCCTGGGAGGATAGCGACAAAGCGGTTGTGACGGTCCTGCAGGATTGTTCGGATAAGGTCAATGTCAGCCTGAACTACAGGTCTCCCAGACCGAAGAAAGAACTTATGAATACTGTCCAGCCTCTTGTGTCCTACAAGTATGCCAGGAAAACCGGGATTATCCTATCAAACCGCATAAGGGATGCCTTCGAAGCTGAACATATAGCCCAGGATGGGTTGCAGGCCCGTTACAGAGGCGCTTCGTCAACGGACGGGGATGAATCGTTTACGATAAGCTTCAACACTTCGGAAGAGGATTTTGACAGGGCCTTCGACCTTTTTGCCGCAACGATAGCGGGACTGGATATCCAGGGTGCCACCGCTCCCGAATTTGAATCCGCAGTTGTCGCGAGGATGCCGCGCAGACGTGGAATAGAAAGGTTGGTCTCGGCTTACCTTTATGGATCAAGTCTGGCATCTGAAGATGAGATAAACGATTTTCTGGGCAGAAGGACCATGACCGCATTCGAGGAACTTCCTCTTTTCAACGGATATCTGTCTGCGGTTCTTGACCCGTGCAGGAATATGGAGCTGGAGGTGTGTTCGACCCGCAAACTGGACGCCTCTGTGCTGGCGGATCGTTTCAGCCGTGCGTGGGAACATCCTGATTTCTCGTCGGCAAAAAGCAGTCTGAACGATGCTTCTGTCCTCAAATCCGACAAAGAACCGTGGAAAGTGAAAAAGAAGAATGTCCTAAAGGACCCTGTGACTTCAGGTGAGATATGGACATTCTCAAACGGAGTGAAGGTCATATACAAGCAGGTCCCGGGAAGCGGAAGATTTGATTATGCCCTGTTGCTTCGCGGAGGCTTCAATGCTCCGGAGGCAGGAGATGCGGCGAAACTTTTCAATGTGGCGGGTCTGGACCCTTATTCTTTGAGAGATCTTCTGCGGTATGAGGATATAACGTCAGACATAAGCATCGGTGCTTCCGACATGAGAATATATGGCGATGCTCCGTCAGGGAGTCTGGGAGTCGTGCTCGACCTTTTGACAGCCTATTGCTACAGGCGGAGCATAAGCCCTCAGGCCCGTGAAAAGTCAGACAGGTGCGAAGAAATCAACAGGTACATCACTTCCCAGTTCGCAAAAATCGGAGACGGAGCGCTGATTCTGATTGGAGATCTGAACCCTGTGACAGCAGAAGACATACTAGTCAGAAAGCTGGGGATATTCACAACCAATAAGCAGATATCAAACAGGCCTGTCAAGAGCCAAAGGCCATCCCCTAGATGGCTTACCCGTACGGAGAACCATCGCGGCAGGGCAAGCGGTGTCAGAATGACTGTCAGTGCGGACTGTCCTTTCAGTCTGGACAACTATATCGCATTCCAGCTTGCAGGTATCGCGCTTCAGGGACACTTGGCTTCTTCCCTGGTGGAATATGGCCTCACGAGCACCGTATCGGCAGATTTCGGAATAACGCCGTCCGAAATGATAAGCGTCAGGATAAGTATGAAGCCTTGTGACCCAGACGGGCTCCCTGACGGGGTTCAGCCTCTTGCTTCAGGAAAAATACTCTCATTGTTGAGGAGGATAGTGTTCGGCCTGGGGGATGTGGAGATAACTCCGGAAATGCTTGAATGGTGCAAAGCTTCCCTCGTCGAAAGGAGAAAAGGATATCTTTCTACCTCCGAAGGCCTTATGCGATATGCGATTTTCAGAAATTCTGCAGGGAAGGATCTTGTATCCGGATATGACGAAGCCCTGGGCTCCATCACTGCAGATGATGTCGAAAGGATGTTCAATATGTTCTCGGACGGCGATAAGGAAGAAATAATAATAAAGTGATGTCAGCTTCAGATTTCGGAACAATAATACAGATCGGGGATATTCTGGTCTCCGAAGACGTGATAATGGAATACTTCAGTTGCGACTACGGAGCATGCAGGGGGATATGCTGTGTCGAAGGGGACAGCGGAGCACCTCTCGAGGAGGAAGAACTTGAAGCCCTTGAAAGGGATTATCCTGTATTCTGCGGTGAAATGCATGATCCGGGCCGCAGGCGTGTGGACGAAGTAGGTTTCTTTGAAGTCGACAGGGACGGAGACCTCGTAACTCCCGTCGTCCAGCAGACAAAGGAGTGTGCCTTTACTCATTTTCTTCCTGACGGTAGCGCACTTTGCTCAATAGAGAAATGCGGACTTGTCAAACCGGTATCCTGCCGTCTGTATCCTATCAGAGTAACCAAACTGACGGGAGGCGGGCTTGCTCTTAATGTCCACCACTGGGAAATATGCAAACCGGCCTTTGAGAAAGGGAAAAAGGAAGGTGTAAGGGTATATCAGTTCCTGAAAGGTCCTCTTGTCTCTAGATTTGGTCAGGAGTTCTTTCAAGCGCTTGAATCAGCCGCACAACATCTTTTGTCAGGCCCTCAACCTCAAACCCGCTGACATCCCTTGTAAGCGTGATTCTGTCCTCGCCCACTCTGGTGATTCTGTACAGCGGAGACCTGAGACGGAAGGTCATATTCTCCCCTTCCTCTTTTTCAAGTCTGTAGCCGCGGCTCTCCATAACTGACAATACAGAGTCCCTTATCTCGGAATAGGCCCCGGGAACAATGGCTTTTCTGGTGCTATAACCGAATTTTGGATAAACGGCTGCAAAAATCGCCAGAATCCCGGCAATCTGCCATAGGGAATCATATCCGTTGCGGAACATGGACTGGATGTCTCCGTTTGCAAGTTTCAGAGCTACGAGAGCATACAGTACGACAACCAGAATAACTGTCAGGTATAGAAAATACTTTATGGATCTGATGAAATATTTCATATCACAAAATTAAGCACAAATTTTGCTATTTTTGTAAATCGTCACTTAAAAATCTTTTTTTATGGAAAGAGAAGATCCTCTTGAAAGGATAGCGCGGCAGGAAAGGGAACGCGGCGAGAACGGCGGTCTCAAGCGCACAATGTATATACTCGCCGCTGTGGCTGCGGTTCTGCTCATCGCATTGATTGTAGTCTGGCTCAGGGAGCATTCGCTTGTCAACGAACTCAAGATTGAGAAGCAGGACCTGACTGAGCAGATAGAATCGCTCCAGACCGATTACGAGAGTCTGTCCTCAGATTATGACGCTATCAACATGCAGCTGGATTCTTCCAGAGAGGAAGTAGCACAGCTGGTCGAGCGCATCAAGCAGACCGATGCCACCAACAGGGCCAAGATGCGTCAGTACGAAAAGGAGCTGGGTACGTTGAGAAGCATCATGCGCAATTACATTGTGCAGATAGATTCACTCAACAACCTCAATGAAAGGTTGACACAGGAAGCTGCGACTGCGAGAAAGGAAGCCGCTGTCAGCAAGGCGCGCAACAAGGAACTCACCGCCCAGGTGCAGGATTTGTCCGGTCAGGTGGCTGCCGGTTCCGTTGTGAAGGCTAGAGGAATAACCCTTACGGCATATACCAGTGCGGATAAGGTCACAGATAGAAGCAGCAAGGTTGCAAGGATGCTGGTGAACCTCAGCCTCATTGAGAATGATCTGGCCGAGAAGGGACCGCTCAGAGTCTATGTCCGCGTCATTGATCCTGACGGGCAGCTGCTCCAGGACGGTACCGGAGCTTCATTCACCCTCGGTGGGGAGACACTTGAAGCTACGGCATCCCGTGAAGTAGACTATGAAGGTGCGGAAGTTGATATGAGCATTTATGTCAACAATATTCCGGTTTATGCCAAAGGAATATACACTGTGACCGTTTACACGACCCGGGCACAGTTGGGCAGCGCTGAAGTCTTCCTCAGATAATGATTTACGTTCACGTACCCTTCTGCAAGAGCTTCTGCACGTACTGTGACTTTTATTCGGAGTTGACTTGTCCAAACATGTACGAAGCTTATACGGATGAGCTTTGTGCGGAGATAGACAGCAGGCGTGAGGAGATTGAATCCTCATCCGACCCGAATACGCTTTATATAGGAGGCGGCACCCCATCGGTGCTGCCTTTCCGTTTTCTTGAAAAGATAGTCAAATGCCTGGGCAGGCAGGATTATGAAGAATTCACGCTCGAGGTGAATCCCGAAGACATCGTGACTGCCGGAACCGGATACCCGGCTCAGTTGAAATCCCTTGGAGTGAACAGGATAAGCATGGGGGTCCAGTCGCTTGACGACGGCATTCTCAAGTGGATGAACCGCAGGCACGACGCTCATGGAGCCGAGAACGCCTTCCGTATGCTTCGTGAGGCAGGATTTGACAATATCAGCGTGGACCTTATTTTCGGACTCTCCATGATGAGTGATAAAATCCTTGAAGAAACTGTCCGCCGCCTGATCGGATGGCATCCGGAGCATATCTCTGCCTACCAGCTGACTGTCGAGGAAGGCAGTGCGCTTGCAAGGATGATAGAGGAAGGGAAGTACGTTGAGGCTTCCGACGAGCAGTGCAGGAGGCAGTATGACATGATATGCAGACTTCTGAGAGAGGCTGGATACCATCATTATGAAATATCGAACTGGGCTCTTCCCGGACGGGAAGCGGTTCACAATTCGGCATATTGGACAAGGAAGCCTTATGTCGGCCTCGGTCCCGGGGCTCATTCACTGAAAGGAGAGGATGTACGGTCCTGGAACTCAGAATCCTTGACGGGATGGACCTCGGAAGAGGAGCATCTGAGCCCGGAAGAAATACGGGAAGAACGACTGATGCTGGGCCTCCGTACGGACAAGGGGGTTGACGGCAAGTCCATTCCGGAATCGGACTGGTTTATTTCCGATTCGATAATAGAGTCTTTGCTTTGAGCCACTCGGCGACCTCCGGCGGAAGCATCGGGGCCAGGGTGTTGTATACGTGCCTGTTGTAATCATTCAACCAGTCGATTTCATCCTGGTCAAGCAGTTCCCAAAGAATAGCTGAAGTGTCGAAATGGCATAGTGTAAGGTTTTCGAACCCGTACCAGTGGCCGAATTCACTTTGCCCTTTATCGACACACAGAAGCAGATTTTCGTGTCTTACTCCGTGCAGGCCTTCACGGTAGATTCCCGGCTCGTCGGAAGTGATCATTCCCGGAGTCAGAGACTGTCGGTTGAAATTCTGCCTTATATCCTGCGGCCCTTCGTGGACTCCCAGAAAATAGCCTACGCCATGCCCTGTGCCGTGTCCGAAATTTCTTTTTGCTTTCCACAGAGGGTTTCGCGCCAGAGCGTCAATCTGACATCCGGCAGTCCCTTCAGGAAAGATGGCCATCGCGAGATCGATATGACCTTTCAGTACAAGGGTATAGTCCTCCTTTTCGAGTTCTGAGCATTCGCCAAGAGGGATGGTGCGCGTGATGTCTGTGGTGCCGGAAGTGAACTGTCCGCCTGAGTCGCACAGATAAAGGCCTTCCTGTCTGAGAACCGGAGCATTGTCGTGAGGAGTAATGTAGTGAGGCAGTGCGGCGCCCTTGCCGTAAGCGGAAATAGTCTCGAAACTGTCGCCCTGATATCCGCTGAGCTCGGATCTGAGCTGTCCGAGTTTGACGGCTGCGTCCCATTCGGTAATGACCTTGTCTGCATCCAGTGATTTCTCCAGCCAGAAAAGGAACTTTTCCATTGCCGTTCCGTCAAGAATGTGCGCTTCCTTCATCCCCTTGATTTCTGTCGGATTCTTGATGGACTTTCTGAAGACAACAGGGCTGGTCCCTGCAAGGGTGTCACATCCAAGAAGGCTGTACAGATGGTAGTTCAACGTACTTTCATCTATGTATAGTCTCCCTTCTATATCATTGAAATACAAGCTGATGTCATTGTAAGGCAGGATGTATACACCGTCAGAGCGAAGCTCGCTGAAGGCCGCTTCCGTCTCTGAATCCTCAATCTGCCCTTTCTGAACGAACCACTTAACGTCTTCCCTGCTGACAAGCAGATATGATATGACAAGAGGATTGTATTCGATATCGGAGGCGCGCACGTTAAGCATCCACGCTATTTCATCCAGGGAAGTGAGCAGGATGCAGTCACAGGATTTTTCTTCGAGGAAAGACCGAAGCCATTCGATTTTCTGCAGTCTGCTCTCGCCCGGGTCTATTGCAAATATCGGTGTCTGCGGTATTTCCGGCCTCTCTGTCCATAGGCAGGACAGCAGGTCCGGAACATCCACGACAGTGAAATTCTTCTCGAGCTCATCGATAGCCGATACGTTCTGGCAAAGCCCGTCCACGGCAATACGTACGTCATCCTTCCCTTTGAAGTGCAAGTCAAGCCATTCCGGAATGAGCACCTGACCGGTCACGCGTGTCTTGTGGAGAACCGCTCCGCTTCCTTCGAGCTGCTGCACAGCCTGAATGAAATATCTTGTGTCCGTCCAGAGCCCGGCATGGTCCATGGTGACCACAACATCCCCCGCCTCACCGGTAAAGCCTGTCAGCCATTTGACCTGCTGCCATCTTTCGGCAGGGTACTCGCTGCTGTGGGGATCTGACCCGGTCAAAATGACGGCATCCCAGCCGTTGTCGCGCATGAGCTGTCTAAGTGACTCAATTCTTGCAGAATACTTGTTGCTGTCCATATCGCAAATTTAGTAAAAGTTGTAAATTTGTAATGTGAAAATAGGAAACATTGACCTTGGGGAGCGCCCTTTGTTCCTGGCACCGATGGAGGATGTCACAGACGCCTCTTTCCGGGTGCTTTGCAGGGAGTATGGTGCAGACATGGTCTATACGGAGTTCATCCCTTCCGACGGACTCATCAGGGATGCGGTGAAGGCCATTGCCAAGATGAGGACACTGGAAAATGAAGCTCCCATAGGAATACAGATATACGGGCACATTCCGGAATCTATGGTTGATGCCGCAAGGATGGCGGACAAGGCTGCCGAGATTGCCGGAGGGCATGGTGCGGATATCATTGACATCAATTTCGGCTGTCCCGTAACGAAGATTGCCGGGAGGGGTGCAGGTTCCGGAATGATGAGGTATCCCGATAAGATGGTTGCAATCACAAAGGCCGTAGTGGAGGCTGTCGGAAAGCCTGTGACTGTGAAGACCAGGCTTGGCTGGGATGATAATTCCAAAATAATCGTGGAACTTGCGGAGCGGCTCCAGGACGTCGGCATCCAGGCTCTGACGATACATGGAAGAACGCGTTGCCAGTTGTATAGGGGAGAGGCTGACTGGACATTGATAGGCGAGGTCAAGAACAATCCCCGGATGCATATCCCTATTATCGGAAACGGAGACATTACCACACCGCAGAAGGCCAGAGATGCTTTTGACAGGTACGGAGTGGATGGCATAATGATAGGTCGCGCAACGTTCGGCCATCCCTGGATTTTCAACGAAATCAAGCACTATCTGAAGACCGGGGAGGAGTTGCCTCCAATGGATGTTAGGGAAAGAGTGGCTCTGGCCAAGCGTCATCTTGCCCTTTCTCTGGAGCTGAAGGGGGAGCCAAGGGGCATTTTTGAGATGCGCAGGCACTTGAGCTGTTATTTCAAGGGGCTGCCGGATTTCAAGGATACCAGAATGAAAATGGTAACAACTCTGGACAAAGAAGAATTAAACGGAATTCTTGATTATATTTGTGAACACTATGGTTGACAGGATTGTTCTCTTTCCATATTATTGGGCGCTCCGGCTCAGGAACTCATATTACCGTAACCGCGGACAAAAGTCCGAGGTGCCGGCTATTTGTCTGGGGAATATCACGGTCGGCGGTACGGGGAAGACTCCGCATACCGAAATGATTCTTGATATCCTGCAGCAAAGCGACGAGTGGGGTGGAAGGAATATTGCTGTGCTGTCCCGCGGATACAAGCGCAAGAGCAAAGGATTCCAGATGGTGGGCTTCAACGGTCCGGCATCCGAATACGGGGATGAACCGTTGCAGATAAAAAGGAAATTTCCGGCTGTCTCTGTAGCTGTGGACAGGAACAGGGTTGAGGGCTGTGATCTTCTGGTTCATCCCGAAAAGGTCCAGAGCGGGAAATACAAGGACAAAGTACATTTTCCTGATTTCTCTGCCGCGGATATAATTGTCCTTGACGATGCTTTCCAGTATCGCAAACTCAGGCCGGACGTGAATATTGTCCTCGTGGACTATTCAAGGCCTATAGATGAAGACCAGCTTCTGCCTCTCGGCAATCTGCGTGACCTTCGGGAAAGGATCAGTGAGGCCGACATAGTCATTGTATCCAAGTGCCCCCGGGATATGGAACCCGAAGAGAAGAAGTCCTGGGCGGACAGGTTGGGAGTAGCTGAAGAAAAAATGTTCTTCACATACATCAAGTATTCGGACATTATACCAATGTATGACAGTACGGACAGGCACTATGTCTATTCCAAAAAAGCTATTATGTTCACAGGCATTGCCCGTGACACAGCCATGCAGTATTATCTGAGCGACATATACAAGATTCTTCAGAAGTTCTCTTTCGGAGACCATCATAAGTATTCCAAAGGCGATTTCCAGTCGATGCTTGCCGTTGTGAAGAAATACCCGGCGGCAGCCCTCATTACGACCGAGAAGGACGCCATGAGGGTCTATGATTTTCAGGGAGTGCCAGAAATGCTGAAGGAAAGGATGTTTTATCTGCCTATCCAGGTTGACTTCCTTGAATACGGAGACAGAGAAAGATTCACTTCAAGGCTCCTGAAGTCTATATCCGGGAGATAAGCTGGTCGACGGCTTCATCAGAAGTCGCCCAACTGGTGCAGAAGCGTACTGCATTATGATGCTCGTCGATTTTCTGCCAGAATTCAAAACCGAAATCCCTGCTGAGATCCTTTTCCACCTCTTCCGGAAGGATGGGGAAAACCTGGTTGGTGTGATTCTCTATCAGGAAGCCGTAACCCTTTGCCCTGAAAGCTTCTGAGATCCTTTCAGCCTGTCTGTCAGCCTTTCTTGCCAGCTTGAAATAAAGGCCGTCTTCAAGCAATGCTTTGAACTGGATGCCCAGAAGCCGGCCTTTTGCGAGCATTCCGCCGTTCTGCTTGATGTTGTACCTGAAGTCTTTTTTCAAGTTGTCATTGCATATCACAACCGCCTCTCCGAAAAGAGCGCCCTGCTTCGTGCCGCCGATATAGAAGACGTCGGCAAACTCCGCGATGTCCTTCAGGAGCAGGTTGCAGTCCGATGCCTCAAGTCCGTATCCGAGCCTTGCTCCGTCGATAAACAGAGGAACCTCCCAGTCGGAGCATGCTTCCTTTATTTCTGTCAGTTCCTCTTTTGAATAGATGGTCCCGAGTTCTGTCGGGAAAGAAATATAGACCATACCCGGCTGGACAATATGTTCCGCGCTCGGATCCTGGAAATGCTGTTCCATGGCTTCGCGTATCTGACAGGCCTTGATTTTCCCGTTTTCTGCAGCCAGAGGAAGGACTTTGTGTCCGCTGTGCTCTATGGCTCCGGTTTCGTGCACATTGATATGTCCGCTTGATGCGCAGAGCACGCCCTGATAGGGCTTGAGGACAGATGAAATCACGGTGGCATTCGTCTGCGTCCCTCCGACAAGGAAATGTACGTCGGCGTTCCCGGCCCTGCAGACACTTCTGACGATATCTTTTGCTTCTTCACAGACAGGGTCCTCGCCGTAACCCGGTGTCTGCATCATGTTTGTTTCTACAAGTCTTTCAAGGATGCGCGGATGCGCGCCTTCAAGATAATCGCTATAGAACAGTATCATATTCGGATAATTTATTTGCGTGCAAGTTACATTTTTATTATTTTTCGACAATTAAATCACATAATAAAATGAAAACCAATATCCGGAATCTTGCACTTGCTCTGTTGTGCCTCGTGAGCGTGGGCGCAAAGGCCCAGACTCTCCGTCTTAATGATAAGGAATATCTCGAGACCCGTGGAGTCAATGTTATGGTTTACAGCAACCCTTTCTCAGCTGCTTTCTATGATGAAAAACGCTCGGGAATAGATATCGTTCATCACGGCGTACTCACCGTGACTAACGGCGGCGTCCGTTTCAACCCTACGCCTGAGCAGTGGGACCTTGTCCCGGAGATGCGCAGCAGGGAAATCAACAAAGAAACAGGAGAGATTACTGTGAAACTTTACTACAAGGAGTACGCTTTTGAGCCGGAACTCAGAGTCCGTCCCAAGGACAAAGGCTTCGTGATCGACGTATATCTTGACGAATCTGTGCCTGAGGAATTGGTAGGAAAGGCCTGCTTCAATCTAGAGTTCCTGCCGTCAGCATACTGGAAGCACTCATACATGGTGGACGGACAGCCTCACTATTTCCCTCGCTATGCGGGATATGACACTGAAGCCAAGCCTCTTTCAGAGAAAGCAAAACAGATCAACGATCTTATCACTATGGATACCAGAGGTCGTGGGGAGTTCACCTCTCCGAAGCCTCTCGCTTCAGGACACAAGTTCGTGATGGCTCCTGATGACCCGATACATCTTATCACTGTCACCAGCGAAACAGAGATGCAGCTCTATGACGGCCGTATCCTGGCTCAGAACGGATGGTTCGTTGTCCATTCCTTCCTTCCTGAAGGGAAGACCGGAAAGGTACTGGAGTGGTACGTCGAGCCTAATTCCGTCAAGGATTGGGTCAGAGAACCGGTAATAGGCTTCTCCCAGGTCGGATATACCCCTTCTCAGAAGAAGGAGACCATCATAGAGGTCGATCCTAATGACACTGTCCTTCCGGAGGTCAAGGTTTTCCGTGTCAGGGAAGACGGAACGGATGAGCTTGTCGAAACCGCGCAGACAAAGCTTTGGGGCTATTATCTGCGTTACAACTATGTAAAGGCCGATTTCTCTTCAGTCACCGAGCCGGGAATCTATTATCTTGCCTATGGTGAACAAAAGACAAACTGTTTCCCTATAGCAAAGGACGTCTATTCAAAGGTATGGTATCCGACACTTGATGTCTGGTTCCCTGTTCAGATGGACCACATGGCAGTGAAGGAAGGATACAGGGTATGGCACGGTGTTCCTCATCTCGATGACGCAGTCCAGGCTCCTCCTGTACCGCATTTTGATATGTTCGAGCAGATGGAGAATCCTGTGACACCGTTCGAGCCGTTCGCTCACGTCGACGGGTTCGACCATGGCGGATGGTTCGATGCCGGCGACTGGGACATCGAAGCGGGGTCGCACGCAGGCGTTGTGACCAATATGGTTCAGACTTGGGAACAGTTCCGCCCTGAGCGTGACGAAACCATGATTGACCAGCAGAACAGATATGTCAATATACATTTCGCTGACGGGAAGCCTGACCTCCTCCAGCAGATAGAGCATGGCGTGATGCCTCTTGTCAATATTGTCGAGAAGACAGGAAAGGCTTGCCGCGGAGTCAGCCATGCCGCTCTCTACCAATACAACAGACTTGACGAGCCTAGTACGATTACGGACAACGTCATCGGTACCGGTGACGAGCGCTGGTTCTTCACCTATGTCCGCCCGAACGATATCTCCAGCTATGTCAGTGCGCTTGCTTCAGCTTCACGTGCGCTCAAGGAGTTCAATCCGGAGTTGTCAGTGCGCTGCCTTGCAGCCGCAAAGGTAATCTGGGAGGACAATGTCAATGCGGAGAGGCCTGTCCTTAACAACCAGGCTGCTTTCCAGATGTTCCTCACCACTTCTGACAAGAGCTACATCAAGGATATGGAGAAGAATCTCGTAGAGAGCTTCAACACAAGATGGGGAATGATGAACCTTTCTGTCGCTCTGCAGGCGGTTCCTTATATGAGCAAGAACTATCTGAAGAAGCTGCGCCCTGCAGTCGAGGCATACAAAAAGCAGCTTGACGACCTTGAAAAGGACAATCCTTACGGAGTGTCAGCTTACGGCGGAGGATGGGGAAGCACCGGTTCCGTTGTCAGTCAGGGTACGACCTGCTATTATGCAAACAAATATTTCCCTGACATCATCGGTCAGGAAGAGATATATAAGTGCGCCGATTTCATTTTCGGATGCCATCCGTATTCAAACGTTTCATTCGTGACAGGCGTGGGTGTAGTTCCTAAGAATGTTAACTACGGAAACAACCGTGCCGATTTCTCATTCATTCCGGGTGCGCTCGTGCCGGGACTCCTTCTGCTCCAGCCTGATTTCATGGAGAACAAGGATGACTGGCCGTTCTTCTGGGGACAGAATGAGGCTACTATCAGCGGAAACGCTGGCTATCTTCTTTTTGGAAACATACTTGACAGTATGAACAAGTAATAACTATAACCAATTGTTTATGAACAAAAAATTTATTTTCGCAATGTGCGGCTTACTAGCGTTTGCCGTTACAGCATCAGCACAGTTCGGCCCAAGGCCGGAACCGGAGCCGACAGACGGTCTCAAGGACCATTACGAGGATTACTTTATGATCGGTGTAGCAGTTAATCAGAGAAACATCGCCGATCCTGCAACAGTAGCTCTCATCAAGAGGGAGTTCAACAGTATTACAGCTGAGAATGACATGAAACCTCAGCCGACTGAGCCGAAGAAGGGCGAGTTCAACTGGGAGAATGCAGATAAGATTGCAAATTTCTGCCGTGAGAACGGAATCAAGCTTCGCGGACACTGCCTTATGTGGCACAGCCAGATAGGGAACTGGATGTATCAGGACGAGAAGGGCAACCTTCTTTCAAAGGATGAGCTTTATGCAAACATGAAGCATCATATCCAGGCTATCGTAAACCGTTACAAGGATGTCGTCTACTGCTGGGATGTCGTAAATGAGGCAGTTGCAGACAGCCCTGTTTATCCGGGACAGCCGACCCTCCGTCAGTCTCCTATGTACAAGATTGCCGGTGAGGAGTTTATCTACAAGGCATTCGAATTTGCTCACGAAGCAGATCCTGATGCTCTCCTTTTCTACAATGACTATAATGATGCAGAGCCTGCAAAGAGCCAGCGCATCTTCGATCTCGTAAAGAGAATGAAGGATGCAGGCGTGCCTGTTGACGGTATCGGAATGCAGGGACACTACAATGTGTATGGTCCTACTATGGAAGAGGTAGACGCTGCCCTCACAAAGTATGAGCAGATTGTAGACCACGTTCATATTACCGAGCTTGATGTCCGCATCAATGAGGATATGGGCGGCGGGCTCAGATTCCGTCAAGGACAGGCAAACGTTTCTTCCTGGGAGCAGACTCTCCAGCAGGATCAGTACACAAATCTCTTCAAGGTACTCCGCAAGCACAAGGATGTCATCGACTGCGTAACGTTCTGGAATGTATCAGATGCTGATTCATGGCTCGGAACCAACAACTATCCGCTTCTTTTCGATGCTCACCTCAAGCCGAAGAAGGCTTACAGCACAGTCAAGAATTTCGACCCGGCTGCAGACAACGCAGAAATCAAGGAAGATTTCGTTCCTTCTTCAAAGAACCAGCCTGGCCAGCAGTATCCTATGGTCAACTCACAGGGCTATGCACGTTTCCGTGTCGAGGCACCTAAGGCTACTTCAGTTATCGTAACTCTCGGACTCGGAGGAACAGGCGGCACCGTGCTTCACAAGGGTGCTGACGGATTCTGGACAGGAACCACAGCCGGTCCTATGGACGAGGGCTTCCACTACTATCATCTCATCATCGACGGTGGTGTGGTCAATGACCCAGGGACAAACAACTACTATGGATCAACACGCTGGGAGAGCGGTATAGAGATTCCTGCACACGATCAGGATTTCTATGCAGAAAAGAACATCCCTCACGGAAAGGTCGAGCAGGTTCTCTTCTGGTCAGAGAGCACAAATCAGCTTCGCCGCGCATTCGTTTACACACCTCCTACCTATGACGCAAACAAGAGGACAAAATATCCTGTCCTTTATCTCCAGCACGGTTGGGGTGAGAATGAATATGCATGGTCAGTTCAGGGCCACGCAAACCTCATCATGGATAACCTCATTGCTGAGGGCAAGATCGAGCCGTTCATCGTTGTCATGACTTACGGAATGACCAATGAAGGTTTCCGTCCTGGCGCAATGCCGGCACGTCCTGCACGTCCGCAGGGAGCTCCTGCTGCCGGTGCACCTGCACCAGGTCCACGTGCAGAGGGCGCTCCTGTACGTCCGGCCCGTCAGGCCAATCCGATGGCTGCAATGATGAACAACGGTTTTGAGACTGTTCTCGTCGACGAACTTATCCCATACATCGATTCTCACTTCAAGACAAAGGCTGACAAGGCACACCGTGCAATGGCAGGTCTTTCAATGGGTGGAATGGAGACACACACCATCACTCTCGCCCGTCCGGAAGTATTCGGCTGGTACGGACTCCTCAGCGGTGGCGTCTATAATCCTGAAGAGCTGAAGGACATCAAGGATGTGAAGGGTATTTTCCTCGGATGCGGAAGCAAGGAGAGCCCGGACCAGATTATGAAGTCAGCTGAGGCACTCAAGGCTGCAGGTTACAATGCAATGGGTTATGTATCAGAGGGTACTGCTCATGAGTTCCTTACCTGGAGACGTTGCCTCTATCAGATGGCACCGATGCTTTTCAAATAGTGAATAGTTAACATTCGAAGAACTTCCTCATCTTGATAGAGTCAAATCTGGAAAGATGAGGAAGTTTTTTCTTACCTTTGCGCGATTAATTACATTTTTATCATGAAAAAATTACTTACTCTTGCATTGGCAGTTGCTGCATTGTTTTCTATTGTATCATGTGAGAAACAGGATCCTTCAAAAAAGGGAGAACAGAAGATTGATAGGGCTGTCGTCCATTGCCAGCTTCTTTTTGACTTTTCCCGCACTGATGCGTTAGGCGAAAAAACAGATTTTCGCACTACCTTTGAGTATGTCGATGTCAAGGCCATCTGCATGGTAAACGGGAAAGAAGTCGCCAATGAAAGCGTCACTTCAAAATGGTCCAAGGACATTGAAATCAATTCTTCTTCAAAAGTTGAGTTCAAGGCAATCTATGCACTCAAGAAAGAAGTGGAGACAAATCTTCCGGAAAAACTGACTGCAGATTGTTCTGCTCCGTACAAAGAAGGAATACTTGGAGAAGAAACTTATGTAACAGTCGATTTCTACAGCGGGAGCAAACTTGTGAAAACAGAGGAAATAAAGGTGTCT
>JAKSJU010000019.1 GCA_024402095.1 Bacteroidales bacterium
TTTACGTAGTCTATGAAATTACTGTCAGGCATAACCGGGTACAAATATAATTATTCTTTTTTGTACATTTGCTGACAGTGAAGAAGATATGAATCTCATACAACTGTTCAAAAATATCAAGCCGTTCGTGAAGCCTTACAAATGGCTTGTTGTGATTACGCTCATCCTGACACTCATCGGTTCCCTGATAGCACAGGTGAACGCTGTTGTGCTTGACCGTACTGTAGATGCGGTAAACGCACTGATAGGCATAAAAGACTTCTCCTGGGCCAAGGCAGCAAGGATACTGACCATAATCAGCATCGTTCTGCTTTCCAAGGAGATAATTTCGGCTGTCGTCACATTCGCGCAGAATTATTTCGGTGAAAGGATGAGAGTGTTCGTGAGCAAGGACATGAGCCAGTCCGTGATTGACAAGATCCTCACTTTCAGAATGGCCTTCTTTTCCCGTCAGGAAAACGCCACAGGACAGCTTCAGACCCGTATCGACCAGGGTGTCAGCAGCCTCAGCAGAACAGTGCAGAACTTCTTCATCGACCTTCTGCCTCTGTTTACCAGCGCTATCCTGGCGTTGGTGCTCATGTTCATAGCAAACGTATGGGTGGGACTCACTGCACTGTTCATAGTACCGATATACTTCTGGATAACAGTCAGACAGGCGCGCAAACTTAAAGGATGGAGGAGGAACATGCGCAACTACCGTGAAATCAAGAGTCACGGCGTGATGAACATTATCGAAAGTATCAATGTCATCAAGAGTTTCAACCGCGAAGGGATAGAAAGCGACAAACAGTGGGACATCCAGACGAAATTCACCGACAATCAGATGGCAGTCAGGAAAACGTCATTCTACTATGATGCGCTCAAGAGTTTCGTCCGTCAGGTCGGCACCGTACTGATAATCATTCTTACAGCCTATCTCGTACTGAGCGGGTATCCTGGAATGACGATAGGCAAGATAATGTATCACGTCATGCTCTTCGCCAACGTCACAGCTCCAATCACCCAGCTTCAGCGTATCTTTGACGATATGAATGACGCTCTGATATATGCCGAAGGCTTTTTTGACATACTCAATTCAGACAGTGACACGGAGCCGAGCGGAAATTTCAGGCCGGAGAAGGTACAGGGCAATTTCGAGATTTCAGGAGTGGATTTCACCTATCCGAACGGGAACAAGGCACTTCACAATATCAATATGAAGATCGAAAGCGGGAAAATCACCGCATTCGTGGGTCTATCAGGCGCCGGCAAATCCACGATTGTCAATCTTCTGGACAAATTCTACGAGCCGGACTGCGGGTCCATCAAACTTGACGGCGTGGACCTGAAGGAATACGACACGCACTTCCTGCGTGACAATATCGGACTGGTGCTTCAGAAAAACCACATTTTTGACGGAACGATTGAAGAGAACATAAGGTACGGAAGGCCTGACGCAAGCTTTGAAGACATAAAAGAAGCAGCAAGGAAGGCGTACATCTACGACCAGATAACTGCGCTGCCTGAAGGTTTCAACTCACAGGCGACAGCGCTTTCCGGTGGTCAGCAGCAAAGGATAGCCATAGCCAGGATGTTCCTCAAAAACCCTCCGATAATATTCCTTGATGAGCCTACGGCATCACTCGATGCGATTGCTACAGAGCAGATTAAGGCCAGCATCGACGAAATCAAGAGAGGCCGTACAGTAATAATCATATCGCACTCTATCTCCCAGATTATTGACAGCGACGTCATCTATGCCCTGAAAAACGGAAGAGTCGAACAAAGCGGCAACCCGGACGAAGTCTACCGTCAGGGAGGAGTATACAAAGATATCGTAGATGCATCCGCAAGGTCACTCAATATCGAAAAGCTGGCACAGACCTTGGATACAGACGGTGACGGAAAAATGTTTGATTAATTCGGTGAGAAAATGAAGAACTTGATCATAAAGGCAGCAGCTGCCGCAATATTGATTTTCGCATGGGCTGAAATGACAGCATCAGCCCAGGACAACGAGCTTGTAAAGAAAGCTCTGGAGGACAAGAGTCTGACGATTGAAGTGAACAGCATACATCCAAGCGGCCACGCAACAATCATTTCGTCGGACGGATACAAATTAAGGATTGAAGACGGAAAGGTCAACGCCAGGTTACCGTATTTCGGGAGAAGCGATGTCGCATTGATATCCGGTGTTGACGAGACCGGAATAGCATTCGAAGACTGCGCAATAGACATCAAGGAAGATTATTCCAGATCCAAAAAAGGCAAATACAGCTGGAAATTTTCTGCCCTTTCCGGATCCGAGAATATTGATGTAACCATAACATTCTGGGACAACGGCGGTGCGGAAATCAGCTGTACTTGCGCACGACGCTCTCCGATAAGCTACTCAGGAGAGCTTATTTCTTATACTTCGCCAGACGGGCAATAGTATTCGGTATATCAGTGTTGTCCTTGCATTTTGCGAACTCCAGTTCGTTGACGCCCATAGCGTAAAGGCCTACAGGCGAACCGGTATGTGTTCCGTGCGGCCACAGACATCCTGCAGCCTTGTTAAAATAATCCAGCGCGTCTGAAACTACCCTTGAGCTTACGGAATAAAGGGAAACCACATTTCCTGATTCATCCTTCCTGAATGATCTGAAATAGGCTTCTTTAAGTGCATTCTCAGTGCGCGGGTCAACTCTTACGCTATCCCAGAGGCCGAGATGCTCTGCGAAGAATACCTTGGCATCTTCCCAAGAAGGAGCAGACTCCCCTTCTGCAACACCCACGAACTCCCTGAACTTGGCATTCAGGACATCCTCCGAACACTTCTGTGCTACAAGAAGCTCGAGATTCATATAATACTTTCCGGCACCCGGCATGAAAGCTCCGGTCTCATGATCTGCGGTCACAACAATCAGAGTCTCGTCCTTATGCTGGTTATAGAAAGCCAGGACAACATCGATAGCTTCAGCGAAATCATTAATCTCCCAGAAATCTGCGACCCCGTCATCACTGTGGCCTGCGTGGTCGATACTGCCACCTTCCACCATGAAGAAGAAACCTTTCTTGCCATAATTTGCATAGAGGTAATCCACTCCTGCCTGCACGAAATCAGCAAGTTTAGTATCACCTTCCTTCCTGTCGATAGCATAAGGGAGGTCTGTGGCTTCTGTATTGTTTCCAAGGCAAAGGACTCTTTCCTTGTGGGAAGCGGCTGACTTGAGCTGCTCGCCGCGAAGGATTGTTACGCCTGAATTGGAAATCATATCCTCAAGGAATGCTGAATCGTGTCCTGTTTTCTTCTTCTCGTTGATCACTCCTCCGCCGGCAGCAAAATCAACCTTCGAAGAAGCAAACTGGCCTGCAATCTTCTCATATTCATTTCTGGACACTGCATGGGCATAGAATGCAGCCGGAGTAGCGTGATTGATACCGACAGTAGTCGCCACACCAACACCGAAACCGGCATTCTTGGCCCAATCGGCGACACTGGTCACGGCCACGGTATCGGCACCGACACCCATAGCGTCATTATATGTCTTGACACCAGTAGCCAGGGCTGTTCCGGCAGCAGCTGAGTCAGTGACGAGCGATGATGCCGAATATGTGGAGACAAAAGTCCTGACAGGGAAATTGAAGAAGTTGACATATTCAGGACCGTTGGAAGTGGCCTTGTTATACAGTTGTGCACCGTAGGCTTCATTGATTCCCATTCCATCTCCAATGAAATAGAATACATATTTCGGAGCCTTCGCAGAAACATTGAACGACAATACCAGCGCTGTCAAAAGCACAACAGTTCTCTCAATTACATTTTTTTTCATATAAAAATATCTGTTTTAGTTGTTTATTGAATCCACCAGTTTCATGACTGAAGCCCTGTTTTCTTCTATTGTATCCGCCACTGCCAGGACTTCATGGTACTTGCCCACTTTCTTATAGAAATCAATAAGAGGCTCTGTCTGAGCATGGTAAGTACTGATACGATGATTTATTGTCTCTTCTTTTGCATCATCCGCACGGCCTTCTATCTGCGCGCGGTGAGCAATACGCTGCCTGATGAGTTCATCAGGAATCATGATGGAAATCACTGCGGTGACCTGCTCATTCTTCTTTAAGAGAATGGAATCCAGGGCTTCCGCCTGAGCAAGAGTCCTCGGGAAGCCGTCAAGAAGGAATCCATCATAGCCCTTGATCGTTTCGAATGCGGATTCTATCATACCCTCTACCACCTCGTCAGGAACAAGAGACCCCGCTTCGATGAGGTCTTTTGCCTGCTTGCCGAGCTCGGTGCCTGCGGCAATCTCGTTGCGGAGAAGTTCTCCGGTAGAAAGATGCTTCAGATTGTACTTTTCAGAAATCGCACCAGCGTGTGTGCCCTTCCCGGCCCCCGGAGGGCCGAACAGAATGTAATACTTCATATCAATGTTATTCTATTACGTATATATCTTTAAGATTGCGCCCGAGTTCGTTATAGTCGAGCCCGTAGCCAACGATGAAATCATTGGGAATCTCTTTCCCGACATAATCCACTTTTTCCGGCTTGTCGTAAACGTCAGGCTTCAGAAGCATGGTGCAGATTCTGACGTCCTTGGCCCCTTTTGAGATCAGCAGTTCCCTGAGGGCGACTATTGTGTTGCCAGTGTCCACTACATCCTCACAGATCAGCACTGTACGGCCTTCGACAGGAGAAGTGAGCCCCATGACGTTGAGCACCGTACCGGTAGACCTGGTCCCAGTATATGAAGACATCTTGACAGAGACTAGTTCAGCCGGGAATTTTGTACGTTTCATAAGTTCCGCCGTGAACATGATCGCTCCGTTAAGAACACACAGGAACATAGGTATCTCATCCTTCCCGCAGAATTCGGAGTTGAGTTTGTCGGCGACTGACTGTATCGCGTTTTCTATCTCTTCCTGACGCATATAAGGCTTGAAAACCTTATCATGGAATCTCAATCTTTCTTCCATAAAAACAAAAAAGGTATATCCTCGTAAATTTAATAAAAATTATCCGATTCTTTTCGAATTATACACTTTAAACGCATATAATTGTGCGCTATGAAAAACTTGATTATCGTTGTCGAGGCCATACTGTATCTGACAGGCGCCTCCAGTCTTGAAGAATTGGACGAAGAGACGTTATGCAGGTTCGAAAGGCTGGAATCTCTCCCAGTTCTGATCAATTGCTGCAGCCGGAACTCACTGAAAGAATCAGGACTAGTGAGCGCATATCAGGCGGCCTCGCTGATAGAATACAGGGAGAGGACCGGAGCCATCCTGTCAGAAACGGAACTGGGACTTATCGACGGATTCACCCCTGAGACCGCAAGGGCGCTGATGCCGTTCATTTCGCTTGAATCGGAAAGCACGCCGGGCCTGAACACAAAGAAGCATTCCAGAAGCGAACTAACTATGAACGGAGGATTCAGGAAATCAGACGGGACAGGAGAATCGGCTTCCGCAAGATACAGTTATGACAACAGAACCTGCAGCGTCAATGCGGGATTCAAATACAATGGAAAGGCGGACGGTTCCGTATGTGCCACATTTTCAGGCAGAAATGCGATAAGACTCGTTGTTCTCGGGGACTATAATCTAAGCTACGGGCAGGGAGCCAGTCTCTGGAGCGGATTCACTCTGAACGGGGTACCGACAGTGGATGCGATATACAGAAAGCCTTCAGGGATAAGCAGAAGTGTTTCAAGCAGCCGTGGAAACAAATACAGGGGTCTGGCGGCAAGTTTTGCAACAGGAAGGTTCACGGAAGACATATTCTACTCATACATGGAACTGGCCGGCGGCAATATAGGTTTCAGCGGAAAGAGCTTCAATATGGACCTGACCGCATATAAAGGGTCAAAAGGATGGGGTCTGGGCCTGTCCGGAAGGGGAACGCTGCACAAGACAGACATATTCGGAGAGGCGGCATACACTGCGGACGGTCTCAACATCATTGCCGGTACGGTCTGGAACATAGCATATAAGGTAAAATGTGCCGGCAGAGTCAGCAAGGGGAAAGACGGTTACAGCCTGGCGGCAGGTGCGCAGTACAAATACTATTCATTAACTGCAGAATACAGGAATGAATTCCTTAAGATCATTCTGAGCGGCCGCCAGCCGCTGACTTCGGAAAAAGCAGCAGTACAATCAGTTCTGGAGCTCAAGACAAGCGCCAGAAAACAGGGCAGATGGAAAACTGAAATCAGGATCGACTCACGGAATTCCTGGAACGGATTAGAGCTGAATGCCAGAGCCGACATATTGTGGAACAAGTCCGTGGCATCACTGGGCTACATTGAGGCTGGCTACAGAAGGGATCGTCTTTACGCATATCTCAGAGGCACGTTGTTCCTGATTGACAGCTGGGACGACAGGATATATGTATATGAAAGGGATGTACCCTCAAGTTTCAATGTCCCCGCCTATCACGGACGCGGTTGGAATGCATCCATTGTGCTGAGATGGAAGAATCTGTATCTCAGGGCAGCCACAACACAGTATCCCTCCGGTTCAAAAAGGCCGAAGGCTGAACTGAAAATGCAATACAAACTGGTATGGTAGAAAGGCTAACGCGTGCCTGTGCTGCCGAATCCGCCGGCTCCCCTGTCCGAATCGGAAAGCTCGGAGACTTCTTCCCACTCGATATGCTCATGCTTTGCAAGAACAATCTGCGCGACTCTTTCGGCAGGCTCTATGACGAAAGGCTCGGAAGATAGATTCACAAGAATTACTTTAACCTCCCCGCGATAATCGGCATCAATAGTACCCGGGCTGTTGAGAACAGTTATGCCATGTTTTGCGGCAAGTCCGCTGCGAGGACGCACCTGAACCTCATATCCCGCCGGAATCTCAAGGAAGAGCCCAGTAGGTACCATGACCCTCTGAAGTGATCCGAGTTCTATCGGTTCCGCAATATCGGCGCGGACATCAAGTCCTGCTGAGAACTCTGTCGCATAGGCAGGAAGACTGTTTTTGGATTTGTTGACTACTTTGACTTTCATCGCTATTTAGGGGCTATTTTGTACAGATAGGCAGCTATTCCGGCATATATGAGATTCGGTAGCCACAAAGCTACGGCAGGCGGCAGCGTATTGGTATATACGAACATCTCGCTGAACCTGAGGAACAGGATATAGGAGAAGGCGAGAGCAATGCCTACGGCAATGTTCCACCCCGTACCTCCCCTCTTCTTCTTAGAGGACAGAGAAACGCCGATGACTGTCAATATCAGCGCCGAGAAAGGAAGTGCCAGACGCCTCTGCTGCTCGATCTGTGCATACATGACATTGGCGTCACCTCTCATTTTCTGCGTGCTGATAAGATTATGCAGCTGTGCATTGTCAAGAGTCTCGACAGTCTTTTCGTTCTGATAGAAATCAGTTACGGTCAATGCTATCACCGTATCAAGTTCTTCACCGGTGACAATCTCGTCTCCGGCTCCGGGCCTGTAGTTCCTGATGAAATACTTGCGCAGCTTCCATCCATCAAAAGAAGTATCCCAGATTGCAGTTTCTGCAGACAACTTGCTGACCAGCTCATTATTTTCAATCTCTTCCAAAGTGAACTTATAAGCAGTATTGTTCCACGAACTGTATGACTCTACGGACACAAACTGTCCAGGAGATATCTGATAGT
This sequence comes from Bacteroidales bacterium, assembly GCA_024402095.1. Taxonomy (GTDB): domain Bacteria; phylum Bacteroidota; class Bacteroidia; order Bacteroidales; family UBA932; genus Cryptobacteroides. Next base: position 7,612 of record JAKSJU010000019.1, read on the forward strand.
GGATGTCTTGACGCTTGTAGTTGTTGTGATGCTTGATGTATACAGACTCAAAACTGATTCTCGTCGCATTGGCTTTAGGGATCACATACAGATTCAGCCCGAGGGAAAGCAAGGCGATCAGTCCGGCAGAAACGAGATAAGGCATAAGCATTCTGCGGTAACTGATGCCGCCTGACAGAATGGCTATTATTTCCGAGTTGGCGGCCATTCTGGAAGTGAAGAATATGACCGTAATAAACACAAACAGAGGCGAAAACATATTTATGAAATACGGTATATAGTTCATGTAATAATAGAAGATTATGTCGTGCAGCGGTGCCTCGTTGGCCACAAAATCGTCTATTCTCTCAGATATGTCGAAAATGATCACGATACTGATGATCACGACGATTGAGATGAAGAAGGACAGAAGGAACTTCTTCATTATGTACCAATCCAGTTTGCGCGGTCTCAGGTCAATCATAGTCTGGATGATATTTTTTTGACGGCAGCATTCTTCCATGAAGCGAAATCACCTGCCTCAATATGCTTGCGCGCCTGGCGGACCAGGTCAAGGTAGAAAGCAAGATTGTGTTCGCTGGCAAGCATGGCTGCAAACATTTCGCCGGCAATGAACAGATGATGCAGGTACGCCTTGGAATAGGTATGGTCTACATAGGACGTTCCATCAGGGTCCAGCTCGGAAAAATCATCCGCCCATTTGGCGTTTTTCATATTCATTATTCCGTTCCAGGTGAAGAGCATGCCGTTGCGTCCGTTTCTTGTAGGCATCACGCAGTCGAACATATCCACTCCGCGGGAAATAGCCTCCAGAATATTCTCCGGAGTCCCTACTCCCATCAGGTACCTTGCCTTGTCCTGAGGAATGACAGGATTGAGCAGCTCAATCATCTCATACATCTTCTCGGTCGGCTCGCCTACTGCCAGTCCGCCTATGGCTATGCCGGCATCGGCAAACTTCAAAGCGTGTTCGGCAGCTTCCGTTCTGAGATCAGGATATACACATCCCTGGATAATCGGGAAAAAAGTCTGGGAATATCCGTAAAGGGGCTCGGTTTCGGCAAATCTTCTTGCATAACGCTCAAGCCATCCTTTAGTAAGTTTCAGCGACTTGGAAGCATACGCATGGTCGGCGTCCCCGGGACAGCATTCATCCAGCGCCATCATTATATCGGCGCCGATAACTCTCTGGGTGTCGACATTGTTTTCCGGGGTGAACTGATGCCTGGATCCGTCAATATGGCTGTGGAACATACAGCCTTCCTCGGTAATTTTCCTGATCTGAGTAAGGGAGAAAATCTGGAACCCGCCGCTGTCCGTAAGGATAGGACGATCCCAGGCCTCGAACTTGTGAAGACCACCGGCCTCCTTCAATATGCCCAGGCCTGGCCTGAGATACAGATGATAGGTGTTTCCGAGAATGATTTCAGCCTTGATATCCTCCTTCAGATCTCTGTGATAGACACCTTTTACCGACCCCACGGTCCCCACAGGCATGAAAATGGGGGTGTTTATCACACCGTGGTCGGTAGTGATCCTGCCGGTTCTCGCCGACGAAAGCGTGTCGGTATGGAGGAGTTCGAATTTCATTATTCAAAGATAATTATTTCTGAGGAAAAACTCGTATTTTTGTCTTCCGGCAAATCAAACTAACACACATAATGAAAAAATCAAACTTATCTCTACGCCTCATAATACTCAATTTCCTTGAGTTCGCGGTATGGGGTGCATACCTGACGTCGCTGGGAAGATATCTGGGACAAATCGGTATGGGTCCGCAGATCAAATGGTTCTTCGCCATGCAGGGAATCGTATCAATCTTTATGCCTGCACTGACCGGAATTGTCGCTGACAAGTATATCCAGGCCCAGAAAGTGCTGTCCCTCTGCCATGCATTCGCAGGAGCGTTCATGGTCTCAGCCGGACTGTATTGCAAGACGGCAGGTGCAACGATAGCCTTCGGACCGCTGTTCGCCCTGTACAGTCTGAGCGTAGCTTTCTTCATGCCGACCATCGCCCTGTGCAATACGGTGGCATATAATGCTCTGTCAAAAGCAGGACAGGATCCTGTAAAGGCATATCCTCCAATCAGGGTATTCGGCACAGTCGGTTTCATCATCAGCATGCTGTGCACAAACTGGGTGAAAATCGGAGGCGTTGCAATGCAGGACTCATACAATCAGCTCATATCTTCCGGAATACTGTCATTCATCCTTTGCGGCTACGCAGTCACAATGCCTGAATGCCCTGTAAACAAGACAGCTAACAGTTCAATTGCAGATGCCCTCAACCTCAAGGCATTCAAACTCTTCAAGGACCCACAGTTCGCAATATTCTTCATCTTCTCCATGCTTCTCGGAGCTTCTCTACAGGTCACAAACGGCTATGCCAACACTTTCCTCGGTTCATTCGGGTCCGATCCGGCTCTGGCAGGCACTTTCGCAGTGAAGAATTCAAATGCCCTTCTTGCCATATCACAGGCATCTGAGACACTTTGCATCCTCATGATTCCTTTCTTCATGAAAAAACTCGGCATCAAGAAAGTGATGCTCATCTCCATGTTCGCGTGGACCTTAAGGTTCGGTTTCTTCGGTCTAGGACAGCCTGACATGCCTGGAGTCATACTCTTCATACTCTCATGCATCGTCTACGGCGTAGCTTTCGATTTCTTCAACATTTCAGGGTCTCTCTATGTCGACCAGAACGCAAGTCAGGACATAAAAGCCTCTGCACAGGGAATGTTCATGCTTATGACCAACGGTCTGGGCGCAACATTCGGAACCCTGGCAGCCGGTGCAATCGTGGATGCTCTGGTATATAACGCAACCACGCCAAGCTGGAGCAAGGCGTGGTATGTATTTGCCGCATATTCTTTTGTTGTCGGCGTAATATTTATGCTGATCTTCAAGGATCCTTCAAAGAAGCAGGCCTAACGGCGCTTCTTTGAATGCTTCTTTTTATTGTTGCGGGCTTTGACGAAGCCGAATGCGGCGAAAGCCACGACAACGAGTGCGATGACTATCAAGGTCATCGCATTTGCGTTATCCCCCTTGATACGGGACCACATTTCCATAAGCTTGACGGAATCATCACCCCAGTCATGCATGAGCGCGCAGTTCTCGATGGTATGTATATCAGGATAAAGGGCCGGGCTGACACGGACGCTGTCCAATCCCGGGAAGAAATATGATACGTCTATAGGGTCAAGAGCCTCGTCAATCTGAGACTCAAGCACTGACGGATCGCCGTTTGCCGATACATATCCTGTCACATCCATATTTCTTATCGCGATGTCCGGACGGCACATGAAATCAATGAAATACGTTGCCGCCTTGACATTTTGAGCGTACTTTGGAATCACCCATCCGTCAAACCACACATTACTTCCTTCATCAGGAACGGAATATCTGAGGTCAACGTTGACTTCCTGAGCCTCTTCTATAGCCCATACGGCATCTCCGCTCCAGTTAAGGCTGACATATCCCCTTTCCTGGGTCATCTGCTCCTTGCCGAAATCAGCTTCCCATCCGGCGACGAGAGGGCTGACTTCATTCATGAAAGACTCGACGGCAGCGACGGACTCGTCTGAAGAATCCCTGGTGAGGTCATCGAGAGAAATCGCTCCGCTTTTGATCTCATCCTGCTTCAGGCACATCAGGACAGGCGTAAACACATCACGCGGCGCATCCTTGACGAAAATCTTTCCATCAAACTTAGGATTACGGAAAATATTCCAGCTGGATGCCTCCTCATCGGTGACATACTTTCCGTTGTAAAGAATACCTACCGTACCCCACATGAATGCGACTGCATAATCATTGGCATCGATTTTCGGATTGATACTCCTGATCATATCCCTTACATACGGTGACCTGTTGTTCCTGATATAGTTGATACTGTCAGGAAGCGAAGAGAAACCGAGCGGAACAAGAAGGTCATTATTGAGCATACGCTCGATAATATAGTCGGAAGGACAGGTTACATCATAATCTTCGTGTCCTTTCTCTATCTTGGAGAGCATGGTCTCGTTGATGTCAAAAGTCTGGTAAATCACTCTGATAGGTTCACCGGTCTGCTGTTCATACCAGTCCTCGAACATAGGAATCACATCCTCGTCAATGTAATTGGACCAGTTGTACACCTTGAGAATCTGCGAACGGTCTTCTCCGCATGAGCAGAGGGCAAGCAGAGCCAAAAGAAAACTAACAATTCTTTTCATTAGCCTTTGATGGATTTTGATTGTTTGGGCTGACGGACATTTATGACCACCAGCAGTATCAGGATAATAAAGAAAATCAATGTCATGAGCGGTCTGAGTTCTGGCGTCAGGCCTCCCTTGCGGGCATCAGTGTAGATATAGGTGGACAGGGTATCCAGTCCTATTGTGCCACGCGTGAAGAATGTCACGGCGAAATCGTCCAGACTCATGGTAAAAGCCAGTATGAATCCACTGACCATCCCCGGCTTAAGCTGGGGTATCATTACCTTTCTCAGCGCCTGGGCTGGAGTAGCACCCAAATCAAGTGCAGCCTCGTAAATATTAGGATTCATCTGGGACAGCTTTGGAAGCACACTGAGCACAACGTATGGCGTACAGAACGTAATGTGAGCCAGGATAACCGTCAGATATCCCTGGGAGAAATGCAGGAACACGAACAGAAGGAAAAGGGACACACCTGTAATCACATCAGGATTGATCATCGGAATCCCGTTCATGAACTGAATGGTGTTCTTCAATTTTCCTTTCATGTTGTGTACCCCTATCGCTGCGATTGTCCCCAAAGCAGTGGAAACCGTGGCTGCCGCAACTGCGATGAGCAGAGTGTTCTCGACTGCTGACAACAGGGAGCCGGCACCCTGCATGCCTCCGGAGAAAAGATTCTCATAAAGCCTGAGGGAAAAACCGGTCCAGTTTCCAAGAACCCTTGATTCAGTGAATGAAAATACGGCTATGAAAACAAGAGGAGAATACAAAAGTATGATAATCAGCCAGATATAGGCTTTTGCGAGAATCTTTTTCATCATATCGCTGCGCCTCCTGCCGCCGCTTTACCGCTGTCTCCTGAAATAAGCGTTGTCAAACCAATGATCATGAGCATTATCAGAGACAACGCCGCACCGTAATTCCACATGGAAGAATTGATGTTCTCCTGAATGATAGTACCGAAAAGCTTTATCTTGCCGTTGGTAAGGAATTCCGAAATTGCAAAAGTGCTCACGGTAGGCATGAAAACCATAAGGATACCGCTCCTTACACCGGGCATTGAAAGAGGCACAGTCACTTTCCAGAACACCTGGAAAGGATTTGCACCGAGATCTTCCGCAGCCTCCGCGAATGACTTGTCCATCTTGTTCAAAACATTGTAGATAGGATAAATCATAAAAGGAAGATAGTCGTATACCATACCGAAAAGCAGTGTTCCCTTCCCGAGTCTGATACCGAGGACATTGAAAAGCTCTGCCGTGGCGAGCGTCCTCATAAGGGCGTTGATCCACATCGGGAGGATGAACAGAATTATCGTCACGGCGCTCCTGTTATACTTTTTATTCGCAAGAATCCAAGCAGCTGGATATCCGATAAGGATACACAGAACCGTATTCTCAATCGCCACCTCGAGTGAGAGAGCGAATGTGGCTATGGCATCGGAATCCGAGAAGAAACGCAGGACGTTTTCGAAAGAGAAATTACCGCTGCCGTCCTGAAATGCATATACAAGGATAAGCACAAGAGGAAGTGCCACGAAAAAGATCATAAAGATCAGGTAAGGCAAAGCCCAAGAAGATCTCTTAATCATCGGCCCGTGCAACGTTAATATCCTGTGGAAGTATATTGACACCTACCAGGTCACCCTTGTCCCAGATATCCTGAGTGTCGGCATAGATATAATCTCCGCTGTCAAGGAGTACCGTGATATGGTAGTGGTCGCCTTTGTAGAGAATGGAACTGACTTCTCCTGCGATCATTCCGTCTTCCTGATGGTCCATCAGGTCAACCTTGCCGAATGACACAGTGACCAGAGCCTTCGATCCTGCAGGCAAATCCGCATGTCCGCATTCGAATTCATAGGACAGGAACTCAACGTGGTTCTCGTCAACGACAGTGGCCTCGAACGTATTGCAGATACGTTCGGTGTTCATAACCTGTATATTCTCAGGAAGTATGCAGAGGCCCACCCTGCTTCCGACCTCGAACTGCCGGAAATCCTGGGCCATCAGTTCATAACCTGTCTCCGTATTGACAAAAAGCTGATAATAGACACCTTTGAATGTGCAAGAAGTCACTGTCCCGAAGAACATTGACTTGCTCTGGTCCTTTCTGATCTGCACGTCCTCAGGCCTGACTACAACATCAACCGGCGCATTCTCGCCGAAGCCTTCATCCACGCAGTCGAATTCGTAACCCGCGAAACGCACCCTGCGGTCCTTTATCATAAGTCCGTTCAGAATGTTCGACTCACCGATGAAATCAGCCACGAACGAATTCTTCGGTTCGTTGTATATATCCGTAGGAGTTCCCACCTGCTGGATTCGTCCCCTGTCCATGACGACAATAGTATCGCTCAGGGTAAGGGCTTCCTCCTGGTCATGTGTGACATATATGAATGTAATGCCTAGCTTCTTGTGCATCTCCTTGAGTTCGATCTGCATATCCTTGCGCATCTTGAGGTCAAGGGCGGCAAGAGGCTCGTCGAGAAGCAGCACCTTAGGCTGGTTCACAAGAGCCCTAGCTATCGCTACTCTCTGCTGCTGTCCACCGGAAAGCGAGTCCACGTTTCTGTCCTCATAATCAGTCATCGAAACCATCTTCAACACCTTGCGTACCCTCTTGTCTATCTCGTCGGAAGGCACTTTCTGGAGTTTCAGTCCGAATGCGATATTGTCATAGACATCAAGATGAGGGAACAACGCATACCTCTGGAATACAGTGTTCAACGGTCTTTTATAAGGAGGCACATCCTTGAGATTTTTGCCCTCAAGCAATATCGAGCCTTCTTCAGGCGAAAGAAATCCCGCGATAAGCCTTAGAGTCGTTGTCTTCCCACAACCGGAAGGTCCGAGCAGTGTGACGAATTCACCCTGCCTGATTTGAAGATTTATGTCATCAAGGACCTGTTTGCCATCATAGCTGTGGCTGACATGCTGGAGATCTATAATGACATTGTCCATGTAACGCCTACGTTAAATAAAGGGGATTTAAGTATTGTGTCATATTCGGCAAGGGCGTGCACGCGCAGTTGCTCGATAGGGAACCAGAAAGCCGTAAGACTTCCCTGGAACTTGCCGGATTCGCATTCCTCGATAAAATCAGGGAGCAGATCATTCTCATACGCAGCCTTCGCCGAGAAAGACCACTTCTCAGTCGGACTGAAAGTGCATGTGAGCGCGTTGAATCCGTGATATCCTTCTCTGATTTCAGTGGCACTGTCGAGAGTCAGTTCCCATTTGTCAAGCAGGAACTTGTGTCCCATGGCGAAAAGGAACTTGTCTATATGGTTCAACGAGAACAATCCGTTGTACCAGTCACAGCCGGTCGTCACTGCTTCAAGAGAAAAAGCATATTTGCCGCTGGCGAAAGGCCTCTCTCCATAAGGAGAAGTGGAAACCTGAGCAAGCAGCGAGAAATCTTCAGACGGAGACCAGGTCAGCATTCCTCCCCACTGATAGGAAGGAAGCAAAAGCCATAGATTGCTAGCGTCCTCCCAGAATGTATCGAAGTCATAACCGTCCGACTCCCATGTTCCTATCCTTAGGTAATCTTTTCCAAGAGAGAACTGGAACTGGCCGAAGTCATAAGCAATCCAGGCCCAGTCGAGCCAGTTGACGTTATCACTGTGCAGGGTATTCTCGTAAAGCGACTTCGGGTCGGATGACAAAAGATGCAGGGATGCTCCGTAGGAGAATCTCTCTGAAAAATTGCCGTCTACAAGAAAATAAACAGAAGAATTACCGAGATGATGGTATTCCGGAATTGAAGAGTATTCAGCTCTTGCAACAACAGTCAACTCGGGTCTATTACCGAGTGACTCAGCCTCTTGCGAGAACGCAAGAAAGCACGGCAGCATCAAGGCTGCAAACGATAATAATGTTCTTCTCATTAAGCCTCATAAAAAAGGTTTTGGTTAACACGGAAGGAACCGCGCATTCGAGCGCAAATATAGATAATTTTGATAAAAAATATTTATTTTAGCATCAAACATTACACATTATGCACACATTTCTAATATTGTTGGCCGCATTCACCACGGCAATAAGCAGTCCCGACGGAAAACTGAAGGTCGGACTGTCATTTCCAGAATCAACGTATTCTGTTGAATATGAAGGGAAAACAATGCTTGAAGACTCCCCTCTCGGACTTACGGCAAATTTCGGAGACTTCAGCGGGAATCTGACACTCACCGAGTCCCACAGGTCAACCATAGACGAGAGCTACAGTCTGAACCGGATTAAGACCTCCGAGGTGCACTACAGGGCGAACAAGTTCATAGCTGAGCTCAGGAATGAAGCCGGCCAGAAGATAGAGGTTGAGTTCAGGGTCAGCGACAATGACATCGCAATACGCTACAATATTCCAAAGGACGGAGATACAGGAAGCGTAAGAGTGATGAGTGAAGCCACAGGATTCAGATTCCCTGAAGGTACCACCACTTTTCTCTGCCCACAGAGCGACGCGATGATAGGATGGAAAAGAAGCAAACCTAGTTACGAAGAGGAATACAAGGCTGACGCAGCCATGGACACGGTTTCAGGATACGGCCACGGATACACTTTCCCTTGCCTTTTCCATGTCGGAGACAAGGGATGGGTGCTAGTAAGCGAAACCGGGGTTGACAGCAGATATTGCGGCTCCCACCTCAGCGACTGCAAGGAAGGAGGACTTTACACCATAGCCTTCCCTATGCCTGAAGAAAACAACGGAAACGGCACAGTGGAACCGGCTTTCGCTCTTCCCGGTTCAACTCCATGGAGGACAATTACGGTCGGAAGCACTCTCAAGCCGATAGTTGAGACCACCGCTCCGTGGAACACCGTTGAGCCGCTGTATGAGACAAAGCACGACTACAAGTTCGGAAAAGGCACCTGGAGCTGGATTATCTGGCAGGATGCATCCATGAACTGGGATGACCAGGTGGCATACATTGACCTTGCTTCAGAAATGGGCTTCGAATACATTCTTATAGACGCAGGATGGGATCAGCAGATAGGCTACGAAAAGATGGAGAAACTAATCGGATACGCTCACAGCAAAAACGTTGACGTATTCCTCTGGTACTCATCAAGCGGATATTGGAACGACATCAGCCAGAGTCCGGTGAACAGGATGGACAACAGCATAATCCGCAAAAAGGAAATGGCCTGGCTCGAAAGCCAGGGCGTAAAGGGAATCAAGATTGATTTCTGGGGAGGAGACAAGCAGGAAACCATGCGTCTGTACGAGCAGGTGCTCAGCGATGCTGATGACCATGGACTGATGTGTATTTTCCATGGCTGCACGCTGCCGAGAGGATGGGAAAGAATGTATCCTAATTATGTCGGCAGTGAAGCAGTCCTCGCATCCGAGAACCTCATTTTCGGCCAGCATGCCTGCGATATGGAAGCATTCAACGCCTGCCTGCATCCGTTCATCCGCAATACAGTCGGATGCATGGAATTCGGAGGATGCGCTCTTAACGAAAGGCTCCACAGAAGCAACAGGTTCGGCACAGTCAGACGCACCAGCGTGAATTTCGAGCTTGCCACAGAAATCATTTTCCAGAATCCTATACAGTTCGTCGCCATTACTCCGAACAACCTTACGGATGCTCCGGCTGAGGCCATCGAATTCTTAAAAACAGTCCCGACCACGTGGGACGAGACTGTTTTTATAGACGGTTACCCGGGTAAATTCATCACTCTGAAACGCCGCCACGGTGACAAATGGTACACCGCACATCTGGACGCAGAGACTAATGACGGTTACGTAGAGGTATCAGACGATAAGTAAATCCGTAATCACCATAAGGGAGACGGTACTCTTCGCGAGGCATCGCTCCCCAGCTGTTAACACAGCCGAGACCCATTTGAACCTTATCAATCAGCAGATTGGTAAGGTTCGATTTTTCGACCTCCTGCCAGTGAAGCTGTTTCTTGCCGTCTGACTCGTCCAGAGATTCGATGGTATAATGCAGAGCGGAAGCGCTGAAAGCATCGTCGGCGGCAACAAGAAGACCATTTCCGCTCTTGTCTGTGATCTCCCACCAGCGTATGTCAGTCCTGGTACCTGTCTCCTGCGGCCTGATATAAGGGAAAGGCTGCTGGCTGACCGTCTGTTCATATACAGCGAGAGGTGATGCATCATGCCTGTCGGCATAGTTCTCTCCTGGTCCCCTGCCATAATAACGGATGTACTCGAAGTTCTCCGGCATAGGCATCTGCATTCCGAAACGGAACATTTCAGGGACACGTGCGCCGGGCTCCTCAGCCTTGATACTCTGGGTGACGCTTATCTCTCCATCGGCTGTGATAACATACTCGAGAGTGAGCGAAGACTTTACGCCCGGCATATCATAACCGGCATTGACATAACGGATACCGTCACGAACCTCGTCGCTGAAAGACTTGAGAATCATCTCCGGATTCTTCCATGCAGCAAACCTTCTGTTGAGAAAAGCACCCATATCATTGTCCGTCATTGCTCTCCAGAAATTGGGAGTGAGCGGTTTTTCGAGGTAGTCCACGCCGTCGACACAATACTTTTCAAGAAAGCCTGAGGTTTCGGAGAAGCTGATCTCAACATTGTCCGGATGCCACTGCGGGAGTGCCGGAAGCTTGGCCTCACCGCCGAGCACAAACTGCTGATAAGCGCAGACGTGGCCGGCCGGAAGCAGATCAGATGCCTTTGCAAGCACATAACGCACATTAAGCACCCATTCGCTGTCATTGTCGATTACGCCCCAGTCGACGTCAATTATGCTCTCCTTCTGCGCAGGCACGTCGAGATTGGTGGCATAGCCCTTTCTTTCCGGACGCCCGTCACGCAGAAGTTCCCACTCGAGAGAGACATTGTCAAGAGGCACGAAGAAATTCTCATTGAAAACTGCAAGCCTGTGGTCACCTGCAACCCTGGTCCAGATATTCTGATAATAATAACCGACTTCATACATTTCCGGATTCGGGACACGGTCAGGATTTACCAATCCGTTGTCACAGAAATTCTGGTCGGAAGGATCCATACTGTTGAAATCGCCGCCGTAGGCATAGATTTCCACTCCGTTCTTCTTCCATCTCAATGACTGGTCGACGAAATCCCAAATAAAGCCGCCCTGGTATTTCGGATATTTACGGACGAGCTGCCAATATTCCTTGAAACCTCCGCAGGAATTGCCCATCGCATGCGAGTATTCACACTGGATAAGAGGCTTGGTAGTATTCGGATCTTCACAATACTTTATGCAGTCGTTATAATCCATATACATAGGACAGAAAATGTCATTCTGCGGCTCCCAAAGAGCTCTTTCGTACTGTACAGGCCTTGAAGGGTCCTCTTTCTTGATCCAGTCATAAGCATCGATGAAATTCTGGCCGAAGCCGGCCTCGTTTCCAAGAGACCAGACAATCACTGATGGATGGTTAAAATTGCGCTGCACATTACGCTGGTTTCTCTCCAGATGCGCTGTCCTGTATGAAGGGACGGCAGCAAGAGTCTGCTCCCCGTATCCCATGCCGTGTGACTCGACATTTGCCTCTGCGACAACGTACAGGCCATACTTGTCACACAAGTCATACCAATAGCTATCATCAGGATAATGGCTTGTACGTACAGCATTCAGATTGAACTTCTTGAAAAGGGTGATATCCTGAAGCATACGCTCACGGGAGACAAGATAGCCCCCGTCAGGGTCCATCTCATGACGGTCCGCGCCCTTGATAAGCACAGGCTGGCCGTTCACAAGAAGCTGGGCGTCACGGATTTCAATCTTCCTGAACCCGACACGCACCGGGATGGACTGTGTCATCCTGCCTCCCTCATAAAGCTCGGCATACAGAGTATAGAGATAAGGAGTTTCAGCCGTCCACTTATTCGGCCCGGCCACATCCATAACTGCCTTAACGTTCTTTCCGGACGCGCTCGCGGACGCGACCTCCGAACCCTCAGCATCCTTCAGGACAAACCTTACCTGCGCTCTCGCGCTGAGGCTTGCGCTTATCGAAAGCCTGGCGTCACGGTATTCATTATCCAGGTCAGGAGTGACCCTGACATCTTCAATATGTTTGACAGGGCGGCTGAAGATATAACTGTCACGAGCTATTCCTGACAGGCGGAAGAAATCCTGGTCCTCAAGATAGGAGCCGTCACACCAGCGGAAAATCTGGAACGCGACGGTATTGTCCCTGCCCGGGACTATGTACTTTGTCAGGTCGAACTCAGGTTCAAGCTTGCTGTCTTCGCTGTAGCCTACGAACTTTCCGTTGACCCAAAGATATATATTGGATGTCACGCTGCCGAAATGAGCCACAATCTGACTGCCTTTCCAATCGGCCGGGATAAATATCTCCTTCCTGTATGAGCCTACGTGATTGTGTTCTACTGGCACATATGGAGGATTGTTTTCATACCATCCGGACCAAGGATACGGGACATTGGTGTAAAGAGGGTCACCGTATCCGTTGAGTTCCCAAATTCCGGGAAGCTGCATCTTTCCCCAGTCGGAGATATCCGCATCCTGCTTCCAGAAGCCCACAGGCCTCTCGTCAGCATTTTCAACCCATTTGAAATCCCAAATGCCATGCAGGGAAACAGTTCTGTAACCGCATTCTTCGGGATCGCCGAAATACGCATGCATAGGCAGCCTGTTAATCTGATTGACCTTGGGGTCCTGCCACTCACGGAAAGACTGTGCGCCTGCAGCAAGGGGCAAAAGGAAAATTGACAATAGCAAAAACTTTTTCATATATGGTTCTATAAATATCTTATTTCTGAATTACCGTCACTTCCAACAGAAAGGGACACTTCCGCACCTTCAACGAACGGCCTGTTAACTGCACCGTGTCCGGCCGGAAAGCCGAAAGCGACCGGTATTCCAAGGGATTTGACAAATTCATAAAGCATTTCCTCCGCAGAATCGAATTCAAGATCCCTTATGCAGTCCGTGAACTCGCCGAAAACAATGCCCCTGACGTTACAGAACTTGGGGCTTGAGACTATGACGCGAATCAGTCTGTCGATTGCATGAAAACTCTCTCCCACTTCCTCTATGAAAAGGATAACGTCATCATGGTCCAGGATATCCCAACGCGTCCCGAGAAGAGCCGCAAG
>JAKSJU010000002.1 GCA_024402095.1 Bacteroidales bacterium
TTCTCGGTTCTTGAGCCGTACAGGACGGTCTGAGGAAGCGAACAGAATATTGAATTCTTGAAATCTTTCTGCGTAACTGGAATTCGGGATTGTTGTGTGTAAAACGATTCTGCAAAGCACGGACCCAGTCCACAATACCGTCAGAGACCGGTCTCTGCTTTGCAGGGCCCAAAAACAGAGGGTGCAAAGCAAGTGATACCACCACAAGGCCTTGTGGGGCATCTTCGCGCTTTGCAGAATTCGTTTATGAGCTGGATTTATCATCGGCCAGTGTCTTGAATGACGTTAGTCAGCACCCCTGATGCCCAGACCTACGGGAGCAAAAAAGTGTCTGTTGCTCCGAAAAAAAGGAAATTTACCAGTCTGGGAGCAAAAATAGTGACCTGCGCTCCGAAATAGGGAAAATACCAATTGCTATATTAGGGATTGCCAAAAATCACGCAGTGTGGGTCCGGCAGGATGCGGGCAAGGGAGGCATTTCCGAGCGGAGCGAGGGTCTCCTCTGCCGAGTCTGGCCGCGCCTGCCGGAACTGACGCTGATTCCTAATGGCATTAAAACCTGTATCCGGCACAAGCCGAAAAACAAGGCGACTTCCACAATGCTAATGACACAATAGGTAGCAACGAATTCGGAAAAATGGTTGCATCTCAGTATTCTAAATTTTATCTTCGCAAAATAGAGAAGTAAAATATGAAAGAAAATCACAGTAACACACGATATCAGGACCTATACTTTGCCGGTGGCTGCTTCTGGGGCACGGAAAAGTACTTCAAACTTATCAAGGGAGTCGTGGAGACCGAAGTGGGATATGCCAACGGCAACACTCAGAACCCCACGTACGAACAGGTCTATACAGACACAACAGGATATGCCGAGTGTGTGCACGTACGGTTTGATGCGGAAGCGACCTCCGTCCGAAGACTTGCCGAAATGTATTTCAAAGCCATAGATCCGACATCGGTAAATCAGCAGGGAGAAGACAAAGGGACACGCTATCGCACTGGTGTCTATTATGCCGGTTCTGACAAGCAGGATGTTGAACCTGTCCTGAAACAGGTATTCGAGGAGCAGACAAGGATTTACGGGAAACTCGCAGTCGAGCTTATGCCGCTCAAGAACTTTGTAAGGGCGGAAGATTACCATCAGGACTATCTTGACAAGAATCCCGGCGGATATTGCCATCTGAGCCCCGAACTTTTCGAATACGCGAGGAGCCAAGGAATCCAAGGCTTATAAAAATATAAGTGTTATATTTGTACAATGCTGGAGATTCTGAAGACCGCCAATAATCTGTTGTACACCTATCTTGTCATCGTTGTTCTGATAGGAGGCGGGATTTATTTCACCATTCGCACCAAAGGAGTGCAGTTCCGCCTGTTCGGAGACAGTTGCAGGCTGCTTTTCAAAAGCAAAGAAGGCCCTGTAAAGAATGGAGAAAAGCAGGTATCTTCTTTTCAGGCATTCGCAGTTTCACTTGCTAGCCGTGTAGGGACAGGCAACCTGGCCGGCGTGGCCACAGCCATTGTTGTAGGAGGCCCCGGTGCAGTGTTCTGGATGTGGGTTACCGCAGTGTTCGGCGCTGCGACCGGCTTTATGGAAGCAACACTTGCACAGCTATACAAACGCAAGGACAAGGATTCCTTTATCGGAGGACCGGCCTATTATATCGAATCCGGGCTGGGCAAGCGCTGGATGGCTGTGCTGTCGGCCGTACTGATAATATTCACTTTCGCATTCGGCTATACGCTTGTGCAGTGCAACACCATAGGCTCCGCCTTCGAAAACCAGTTCGGCTTCAACCACGTGTATGTCGGTATAATCCTGGCTTTCTTCATCCTTTTGATTATTTTCGGCGGCATCCATAGAATAGCCAGGGTGGCATCCGTAATAGTGTCCATTATGGTCGTGGGTTATTTGTTGTTGGCGCTGGTTGTTATCTGCATGAACATCGAACTGATTCCGCATGTTTTCAAGTCTATCGTTTATTCAGCCTTCGGCATAAAGCAGGCTGCTGGAGGTCTGATGGGAGCGGCTGTCATTCAGGGCGTGCGACGCGGTCTGTTCAGTAATGAAGCCGGACTCGGTTCAGCTCCCAATGCAGCTGCTACTGCACACATATCCCACCCGGTGAAGCAGGGCCTCGTGCAGTCCCTCGGTGTAATCATAGATACGTTGGTCACCTGTTCCTGCACAGCATTTATTATTCTGATAAGCCCTGTTGATATCTCCGGAGGTCAAGGCATGGGAATAGAACTGACCCAGGCCGCCCTCTCAAGTCAGGTCGGGGACTGGGGAAGCATCTTCATCACAATAGCCCTGCTATTCTTTGCATTCAGCACCGTCATAGGCACCTACTATTATGGTGAAGCGAATTTGCGTTTCTTTACCAAGAAGAAATGGGCATTGACAGTTTTCCGTCTGGCGGTGGCTGGAATGGCTTTTCTCGGGACCTGCATTTCCCTTGAACAGGCATGGGAACTCACTGATATATGCATGGGAGTTGCAGGAATATGCAACATGGTAGCGCTTTTCATCCTTTCTCCTAAGGTAATCACGGTACTTGAAGATTATCTTCGACAGCGCAAGGCAGGCATAAAGGATCCCACCTATCCTGATTGGTGGACGCACAAATAGTTTTTTTCAAAATTGTTTTTTGAAAAAATGAATATGTATATTTGCTGCAATAAAACATTCTGAAATGTATTGGATTTTTATTATCAACGGGCGTGAAGACATGCGCTTCATTGATGACGACTTGAAGCCACAGCTGGAAGGCAGCGGCCTGAAATACGAGCTGTATCATACTCTTGGTGAAGGAGACGCAACCCGCTTCGTCCGCATTTATATCGACTTCCATCCTGATGATGAAGTCTGCTTTGTCGCATGCGGAGGCAACGGTACTTTAAGTGAAGTGGCCGCCGGAGTCGTGGGCTCGAAGAACAAGAGTGTCGCATTGCTTGCTTATGGTGCGACTTCGTCCTTTTCCTGCTATTTCCCCGGAAGGAATTTCCGCAGCGTAAAGGACCTTATCGCCGGTGAGACGATGAAATCCGATATTATCAAATGCAATAACGAGTATTCAATCAATATCGCCAATTTCGGATTCGACGCGATGTGCGGCTACTTCGGTGACATGTACATCAGGGAAGGCAAGAGCAAGCCGTATTTCCGCGGGACCATGAGGGCACTGCTTTTCAACAGAGCCAATAATTACCGTATTATCGTTGACGGTAAAAAAATGTCAAAGGGCTTGACAATGATGTGCGCGGTAGCCAATTCACAGTATTACGGAGATTTCTACAAATGCGCTCCGAATGCAAAGATTGACGACGGCTATTTTGACGTCGTAGTGGCCAGATTCTGCCCTCTGCTTGTGTTCCTGATATTGTTTGACAAGTTCAAGACCGGTGAGTACGTCAACAGCAAATTCGCCAGTCTGGTATTCAAGTTCTGCAAAGCAAAACACATCGAAGCCTCGTCCAAGAACCTCATCTACTTCCTTGTGGACGGCGAGGTTGTGGCAAACAGGCATTTCAACATAGACCTTATAGAGAAGGCCGTTACCCTGCGCATCCCTAGACTGGAGACGGAAGCGAAGTAGAAAGAAGTTCCGTTATCTTTTCCAGATACAGCCTGTCGGTATCATCGAAGCATGACAGTTCACGGCTGTCTATGTCCAGTACGGCTATTATCCTCCCTTCACAAATGACAGGGACAACTATTTCACTTCTTGATTCGCTAGAGCATGCGATATGTCCCGGAAATTTATCGACATCGGGGACTATGACCGTTTTTCCGGCTTTCCAGGCGCTACCGCAGACTCCTTTGGCATAAGGAATGCGGGTGCATGCCAAAGGGCCCTGAAAAGGCCCCAAAACCAGTTCTTCCCCGCATACTCTGTAGAATCCGGTCCACCAGAAGCCGAAAGTCACATGGATCAGCGCTGAAAGGTTGGCCATATTGGCGACAAGGTCATTCTCCGCTTCAAGGAGAGCCTTCGCCTTCGGCAGCAGGGAAATGTATTTTTCTTCTTTTGTCATAATTCTATCTTCTGGAATGCCAGTCTGGGGTCTCCGTTCTGAAGGTATATTACCCCGCAATAGCTGAAACCGAATTTTTCAATGCAATGTCTCATTATGCGGTTGTCCCGGTGGGTGTCGATGCGAAGATTCCTTGTCTTTGACCAGCACCAGTTGAAGCAGGCCCCGGCAATCCCGTGGCTGTCACGGCTGCTTGCAAGCCTGTGTATCGTACAATAGGGTTCGGAATCATCCAGCCACTCCCCTCCTTCAATCGAAAGATATGTGCTCTCGATGCCCGGCACGAATGCGAAATATCCTTCGATAATTTTTTCTATTTCAATCACATAGCCCACGTTCCGGTCAATATCTGTCCGGATAGTCGCTTCGGATGGATATCCTCCTGTCCACTGGTCCATATTGCCGTCACTGCGCATGATTCCCCTCGCCTCATCGCAAACTGCCATGATCCGCGGGATGTCCGAGTATGTCGCAGGGCGTATTTTCATTTTTTTTCTTCAATGACAAATGTAGTGCATTTATTCTTTTTTGTATATTAGCAAGATTAATATTCTGTATATATGAAACATTATTCATTGATTATCCTGGGTATGGCCATATCCGCAACTCTTATGGCCCAGTCCCCTTCCGCCTACAATATCAGCGGGAAAAGCTCACCGCAGGTGAATCCGGACAAGACAGTTACATTCAATTTCAGCGCACCTTCCGCAAGCAAAGTCATTGTCAATCTCGGCAAGGACTACGAAATGACAAAGGATGAAAAGGGCGTATGGTCTGTTACGACAGAACCACAGGTCGAAGGTTTCCACTACTATGCAATCAAGCTCGGAGACCTTTCCGTTGCCGACCCGTCCACATATACTTTCTTCGGCTGCGGACGTTACTCAAGCGCTATCGAAGTGCCTGAGTCTGAGGAGGATGCTTCGTATTACACTCCGAAACAGGGTGTCCCGCAGGGTGCGGTACGCAGCGTGAAATTCTACTCCGAGGCATGCAAGGAGTGGGAGCGAATGCTCGTATATACACCGGCAGGATATGAGCAGGACAGCGACAGGCGCTACCCTGTACTCTACCTCCAGCACGGTGGCGGAGAGGATGAGACCGGATGGATATACCAGGGCTTTGCAGACGTAATCCTTGACAATCTCATCGCCGAGGGCAAGGCAGAACCGATGATCATTGTTATGAACAGCGGAAACGTGTCGGATTTTGACAGAATGATCACTGAAGACGTGATTCCTCTGGTAGATTCCAGATACCGCACCATAGCTGACAGGAAGCATCGTGCCGTTGCAGGCCTTTCCTGGGGCGCCAAGCAGGCTTATGACCTCGGACTGGGTTATCCTCAGTATTTCGCTTCAATGGCCGGATTCAGCGGCATTATCGTCATCGGTGAATTCAACCACAGCAATCCCGGCTTCAGAGACCCTAAGATGTTCAAAGAAGCATACAACGGCATATTCAGCAACGCCCGCAAGTTCAACAAAGAGACTGACCTCCTTTTCATAGCTAATGGAGAGGCTGAGGGCAATCACCTTGCAGAAATGTCAAAACTCCTTAAGCGCAGAGGCATCAGGAATACTTTCTATCAGTCTCCAAAGACCGCCCACGAGTGGCTTACCTGGAGACGCTGCCTCTACAACTATGCACAGTTGCTTTTCAAAGAAGACTAAAAAAATACGGAAACCATGAAGAAATATATATCACTTTTTGCCGTACTGGCAATCGCAGCATCATTCCAGTGCAATGCACAGACAAGCGCGGTCACAAATGTCAAAGGCCGAGAATACCCGAAAGTAAACCCTGACAACAGTGTGACCGTGAAAGTGTCCGCTCCTGACGCAGAGTCCGTTTCGCTGGATCTTGGACGACAGTATCCTATGACAAAGTGTGCCGACGGCAGCTGGGAGGTTACATCAGATCCGCAGGCTCCCGGTTTCCATTATTATTCACTCAGAATTGACGGTGTGAGGGTTGCCGATCCGAACAGCCAGCTGTTCTATGGAAGCGGCTGGATGTCAAGCGGCATCGAAATCCCTGAGTTATGCGTGGATTACTATCTCGAGAAAGACCTTCCACACGGAGAAGTCCGCATGCAGAGATACTGGTCTGAACTTACCAAGGCATGGAGAATATGCTATATCTATCTTCCTGCAGAATATGAGCAGAATCCGGACAAACGCTATCCTGTCCTCTACATTATGCACGGCGCCGGAGAAGATGAGACCGGATGGTCCACACAGGGCAAGCTTGACAATATCATGGACAACCTTATCGACGAAGGTTCGGCTGTCCCAATGATAGTAGTTATGGATAGAGGAGTGGCCGTTATTCCTTCCGACAAGCCTGCAGGCAGGTTCAACCTCTTCGATTTCACTGATTTCGAGAAGGTTTTCGTAGGTGAAATCATCCCGATGGTAGACTCGCATTACCGCACTCTGGCGGACCGTGACCACAGGGCAATAGCTGGTCTTTCCCTTGGAGGATTCCAGAGTTTCAGCCTTGCTATACACAACAAGGACCTTTTCTCATATGTCGGCGGATTCAGCGGATGCGGCATTCCAGGCAGCAGCAACGACCTCTACCCTGCTTCGCTTAACGATGATTTCAAGCTCATTTTCATCAGCACAGGCAGAATGGAGTCGCCTCAGATGTACGCCACGGTTACCAATTTCCATGACGTTCTGGTTGCCAATGGTGTAAAGCACGTATTCTATCAGTCTCCTGGAACCGCGCACGAGTGGCTGACCTGGAGAAGGTCACTGTACAGATTGGCTCCTATGCTGTTCAAATAGTAATATTTGATGGAAAGTATAAAGGAAATATACAAGATAGGCATCGGCCCTTCAAGCAGCCACACCATAGGCCCTCACAATGCGGCAAAGATTTTTCTTTCGAAGAATCCCGATGCGGCCCGTTTCCGCGTGAGCCTTTATGGCAGTCTCGGATCTACTGGAAAAGGACATAGGACGGACCTGGCCATAATCAATGTTCTTGGTGAAGAGAGGACCGAAATACTGTGGAGACCTGACGTTGTGCCTGAGTTCCATACTAACGGAATGTTCTTCGAGGCGTTGGGCCCGGACGGTACTGTGCTGAATGACTGGACGGTCTACAGCATAGGCGGTGGCACTCTCTCGACCGGTCCCGATGACACTATTGAAAAGGTTGAAATATACTCCCGCAATTCCCTTAATGAGATTCAGGAGCGTATTGAGAAAGACGGCTTTTCTTTCTGGGAATACGTTGAAGCCCATGAAGGGAAGGAAATATGGGACTATCTCGCGGAGGTCTGGGATGTGATGCAGCAAAGCATCAAGGACGGATTGGAGAATGACAACCGGCTCCCTGGATGTTTAAGACTGCGCAGCAAGGCCAAGCAGTATTTTATCAAGGCTGACGGATATAAGGACAATCTGAAGAGCCGTGCTTTGGTCAGCGCCTATGCACTTGCCGTATCGGAAATGAATGCCCGCGGAGGGAAAATGGTCACCGCACCTACCTGCGGTTCCTGCGGAGTGGTCCCTGCTGTCCTTTACCATCTTAAAGTGGCGCACAAATTCTCAGACAAGGACATTCTCAAGGCTCTGGCAACCGCCGGCCTGTTTGGAAACGTCATCAAGACAAACGCTTCAATATCTGGTGCGGAAGTCGGCTGCCAGGGAGAAGTGGGAAGCGCCTGTGTGATGGCTGCAGTCGCTGCGACCCAGCTGTTCGGAGGTTCACCGCAGCAGATAGAGTATTCTGCCGAGATGGCGATGGAGCACAATCTCGGGCTTACCTGCGACCCTATCTGCGGACTTGTGCAGATTCCTTGCATCGAGAGGAACCCTATTGCAGCGTTAAGGGCTCTGGACGTCAGCCTGTATGCCCTGCTCAGCGACGGAAAGCATCTTATCTCATTTGACAAGGTGATAGATACCATGAAACGTACGGGCAAGGATATTCCAAGCCTGTACAAAGAGACTGCCAACGGAGGCCTCGCCGCCCTCGAGTATGAGGAGGCTACAATCAAATGATTAATATTTTAATGGATTAATATGATTTTATCCACTTTCTGGCAAAGCATCGCAGATTCTTTCCTGCATAATTTCATTTACGAGAAAAGGTATCTGCTCATACTGGATGGTCTGAGGACCACCTTGATCATTATGGTTTTTGCCGTTATACTCGGCACCCTGCTGGGCGGAGTTGTTTGCTGGATGCGTATGCACAGAAAGAAATGGATCCGCAACATTGCCAAGGTCTATATCGAAATCATGCGCGGGACCCCTGTACTTGTCATCCTGATGATAATGTACTACGTTGTCATGGCTCCTCTCAATACGTCCGGGGTGTTTGTCGCTATCGTCACCTTTGCAATGAACACTTCGGCATATATGGCTGAAATGCTCCGTACCTCCATCAACTCCATTGACAAGGGCCAGACTGAGGCCGGATTGTCACAAGGATTTTCAAAGGCCCAGACTTTCTTCTTCATTGTATTGCCGCAGGCTGTCCGCAATGTCATTCCCGTCTATCTCGGCGAAGTTATTAACCTCCTGAAAGGCACCTCTATTGTCGGTTACGTAGCGGTCATGGACCTTACAAAATCTTCGGACATCATTCGCGCCCGTACTTTCGATGCCTTCTTCCCGCTTATTGTCATAGCTGTTATCTATTTCCTGATAGCGTGGGGCATCGGTCAGCTTCTCAAGTATCTTACGAAACCTCGTCGCAGGAAAACGTCCGGGGCTGCTGCCATTTCTGTCCTGTTGCTTCTCTTCATGGTATCCTGTGGAAGGAACATGGATGACGGAACGATTACTTCTGAATCAGACTTGAACGGCAAGCGTATAGCCGCTATCCACGGATCCCTAACGGAGCAGTTCGTTATCGAAGACTACGGCGCCAGAAGCCTGATGTCTTTCAACAATGATGTGGATGCTACCGAAGCTGTGCTTAAGGGCCAGGCTGACGTGTTTATCGTCGATGATATTCTTGCATTGATGCCATTGCGTGAGCATTCCGAACTTGATACCATCCCGACACACTATCCGACATTCCCTATAGGTGCCTGCTTCAGTTTCGACAACAGGGAACTTGCTGACAAGTTCCAGGAATTCATTACAAAATTGAATGAAAGCGGAGTAAACCGTGAAATAGGTCACAGATGGATGAGTGAAGATCTCAAGTCGTGTCATCGCGATGTGGAGATTGCCACTGAAGGTGATCCGCTTGTAATTGCCGTGATGGCGACGAATCCTCCATTGAATTTCTATCAGGACGGTCTTTATGACGGTTATGAGCCGGAATTGGCAAGAATGTTCGCTAAAGAGATAGGCCGGCCTGTGGAGTTTGCAAACATGGATTTCGGCGCTATTCTTCCGAGTCTGGCGAGCAACAAGGTCGATATGGCATTGTCCTCCATTTCCATTACGGAGGAACGCAGCAGGATGGTGATCCAGATTCCTTATTCTGAAAGTCACCTTGTCGGTCTCTTCAGGAATACTACAGCTGAAGGTGCCGCCGGTGATGCAGATTCACATGCTGCTCTCTGGGTATTGCTGGTTTTGGCACTTATTGCGTCAGCATTCATTCTGTTCCATCAGAAAAAGCGCAGGCATTCCTCTGCAGTTTCAGGGAAACCTGACGATGATGTAATCATAAAGGTCGAGCATCTCAAAAAGACATACGAAAACGGGCTTCAGGTCCTGAAAGATGTAAATGCGGAAATTCACAAGGGCGAGGTAATCAGTGTCATCGGTCCTTCAGGTGTCGGCAAGAGTACATTCCTTCGCTGCCTTAATCTCCTGGAAACTCCTGATGGAGGGAGCATCATTATCAATGGCCAGGATATTCTCAGTTCTGACGCGGATGTTCCTATGCTGCGTCGCAAGATGGGTATGGTGTTCCAGTCCTTCAATCTCTATAATGATAAAAGCGTGATTGAGAATATTACTTTCGCTCCGGTCAAACTGCTTAAGAAAGACCGCAAAGAAGCAGAGGCCAAGGCGATGGAACTGCTGGAACTTGTCAGTCTTTCAGAGAAGGCCGACGTGTTCCCGGATCAGCTTTCGGGCGGCCAGAAACAGCGTGTGGCCATTGCCAGGGCTCTTGCAATGGAACCTGACATCATTCTCTTCGACGAGCCGACTTCGGCGCTGGACCCTACTATGGTCAGCGAAGTTCTTGGAGTTATCCGTACGCTTGCAAAGCAGGGATTGACGATGATTATTGTCACTCACGAGATGGAATTCGCCAAAGAAGTGTCCTCAAGGGTGTTCTACATTGATCAGGGCGTCATTTATGAAGACGGCACGCCGGAACAGGTGTTTGACAATCCGGTCGGAGAGAATACCAGACGATTCATTAACCGCATCCATGAGTTCAATTATGAAATCCAGTCGGTAAGATATGATTTCTATGGGATGATGGCGAAAATCAACAGTTTCTGCGTTAAATTCAATATGTCATCGACTTCAATCGACCATATTACACATACTGTGGAAGAAGGTCTTCTGATTGCAGGAGCTGCAGCAGGAACTACTGTCAGAGTATCCTATTCCAAGAAAACGGAAGATAAAGAGATTTTTATCCATACTCCGAAGAAGTTGGATGCTTCTATGTTTGACAAAGAGGAGAATGAGATTCAGTTTTCTATTCTTCGCGGTATGTGCAGTGAAATTACCATTACGCCTGATGCTGACGGCAGCCTGCTCAGCTGTAAATTACGGTAGGGCGGATGCGCAGCAGGCGGTCAGCAGTTGCCGCTGAGAGGCGTGTGCACCCGCGCACACGAGAAGCGGGATGGGGCCCGCCGGAGACAAGTTCAGCGAAGCTGGACGCAGGAAACGGTGGGAGGGTCCGGAGCGAATGAAATGAGCGGAGTCCTCTCAGTGGCAAGCTGCTGCCGCTGCGGAGCTCCGCTCAAATATAAGTCGATACTGGACCTGATAATCTATTATTTAAGCTTTGAGGCGATTGCGCTGACATCATCAGTGTCCAGGGCAGTCAGGTACCATCGAACCGTCCAGCTCAATGATTCGCCGTTTTCCAGGGTCTTGTACGCACCCTGGCTTTCCAGTTCGACATAAGTCTTTCCACGGTTGATATAGACCTGAATCTCAGCTTCCCCCGGTGCGGGAGCATCAACGGCGATGTCTTCGAACTTCTTGACAAGAAGCAGCCCGTTACCCGCATATGCAAGCCAGCCTTTTCCGTCGGAATTCACCTTGCGGTTTCTGTCCGCTTCATCGAACTTGAACCAGGCCAGGTCCTTTTCTGCATTGAATGCCATAAGTCCTTCCGGCCAGATTCCTTCAACAGGAGCCTCGAAAAGAACCATTCCTCCCTCCGCAGGGACTCTGGTGATTTCCCAAGGAGCAACCTTCCTCTGAGCTCCGGACTCATTGACTATTGTATATTCGATGACGATGGCATTGTCATTCTCGTCAGTGCAGAACTTTTTCACGATTCTGAGAGGGATTTTTTCTGAAAGACCGCTGGTCATGATGATGGCCCCGTCTTTCTGCTCCACAGTGTATGGAGCGCTGTCATGCTCAGGCACAGGCGGCCAGTTCCATTCCTTCTGAGGGCTTGTCCAGAAAGTGCTGCCGAACCAGTTAGGGAATTTCATCTGTGAAAGGACCTCCTTGTCACCAAGTGTGCAGGAAAGGATTTTGGCACCCTTCGCAGCATCGATTTTCATTGTGACGTCTCCGACCTTTACTTCGTAGGTGGATTCCTGTGCATTTGCGCCGAGGGCTGCAAGAGCAACAAGAATAGCAGTAATGATAATTTTTTTCATCTCGGTTATTTGTGTTATTTCTATGACAAAAATAAAAATATTATTTTTGCCTTCAAATTCAATACTTACAAAAATGAAAGTTATCATTAGAGAAAAGGCAAAGGATGCGGCTGTCTGGGCAGCGCGCTACATTGCCGACCGCATCAACGAAAAGGCGGCTAAAACGTCCGAACCGTTCGTTATAGGTCTATGTACGGGATCTACTCCGATCGAGACATATAAGGAACTTTCAAGACTTGTTAAGGAAGGCAAAGTATCATTCAAGAATGTGATTTCCTTCAATATGGACGAATACGTAGGACTGCCGGAGTCACATCCGGAAAGCTATCATTCGTTTATGTACCATAATCTGTTCGACTACATAGACGAACCAGCACAGAACATCCACATCCTCAATGGAAACGCTCCTGACCTCAATGCAGAATGCGAGGCATATGAGAAGGCCATCAGGGATGCCGGAGGATTCGATTTCTTCCTCGGTGGCATAGGTGAAGACGGACACATAGCGTTCAACGAACCGTTCTCCCCTCTCACCTCACGCACCAGAGTTGTTACACTTACTGAAGACACCCGGATTGTAAACTCCAGGTTCTTTGACAACGACATGAACCAGGTGCCTAAGCAGGCCCTTTCCGTCGGAGTAGCTACCGTCACAGATGCAAAGGAAGTGATGATTCTTGCTTTCGGACCTAAGAAGGCGAGAGCCATACACGATGCAGTGGAAGGCGGTGTCAGCCATATGTGCACCGTATCGGCATTACAGAACCACCCGGCCGGTTGGATTGTTTGTGACGAGGCGGCTGTAGGTGAACTGAGAGTCAACAGTTACAAATATTTCAAGGCTGTAGAAGCCGCTGAAAAGCTGTAACGGATTATTTTTCCAATATCAAAGTACCGAAGTACTCCGGCCTGTGGAAATCAGGGGCCGGAGTTTTTATTGGATTCCAGCTAAGGAAATGAGGATGCGCCGACTTGTTGGCGCATTTGTAGAAATTGGCCTGAAGAGTATCCGGAACGGCATTCCCCTCCCCGACAATCAATTCAAAAGGAATACGGAGGAAAATGCTCCAGCTGAATTCCCTGTCCCGTTCATCATAGATCTTCCTTTCTAGTGAACCTTTTCGGACAATATGAGCAACTTTCTCTGATGAAAGTTTGACCCTGTCTTCGCGGCCGGAACCACGTGCAACCAGCAGCGAACCGTTGCAGACCAGTTCAAAGTTAATGTAATCTCCGCTTCCGGGTACCCCGACGAAGAACTCGCAGCAGCTGTTCTCCCAAGGGTGAGCATTGTCTTCAAGCTCAAGTGCACGGAGGTCCAGACCGTTCACTTCATATAGGATTGACAGGTATTCACTGGAATGGGCGACATATGCATTGGCATTTGGCGCGTAAGGGAAGCTTTCAGGCCAGTTCAAGCGGTCTATAGGTATAATTGCACCTTCTGCCTTCAAGGTCCTGCGTATGGCCTCGAAATCAAGCCTTGAATCTATTTCCAGCTGCGGGATACCGGCTGTTCTCATATTTATGCCTTAAGCAGCCAGTGATAATGAGGCAGAGCGCACTTGCTGTCCCTTTCGATGATAAGAAGCTTCAGTGCTGCGTATGGCCTGATCTCCTCTTCCTTTTTGTCTATGTCGCAATCCTCTCCGAAATATTCCTTGCAGAAATACTTCCAGAACTCGCGTCCGGACTCGGGCTCCATATGGAAAACTTCACGAAGGAATTCCACGTCATCGTAAAGGCTGGTGAACAGTACCATTCCAAGATCAAAAAGAGGAGAACCATAGCTGAAATCGCCCATATCGATGAAAAGGTCTCTTTTTCCGTCAGTAATCACGTTTCCGAACTGCAGATCACCGTGGATGGCGGTATCCCCGTCTGGGGCTTCATCTATAAGTTTTGTGATGTACGCACTTTCTTCCGGTGTATAGACATCGCTCTTCGCAAGGATATCCCGGTACTGGTCCTTCACGCTTACGAATCCCTTCGTAGACACTTTAGTGCTGTGAAGCAGCTTGCAGAGCCTGGCGAACCTTCTGGCATATTCTTCGACATTTTCGGGATTGTCACCTATGGAGCGGCTGAATGATTTCTTCCCGACTATCCTTTGGAACAGGATGCCGTACCTTCCCTTTCCGTCTGTCACATATTCTCCTGGTTTTGGTGAAGGGATTCCGAGCTCGTATATCTTCTGCGCGAAGACAAGCTCTTTTTCTATCTTTTCCCTCGGTGTGCCCGCATTGTACAGTTTCACCATGATTGAACTGTCCGTGCGGTGATTGAGACTTTCTCCGTTGGCGCCTTCTCCTGCGTGCACGAAATCTTCGAGATTCAACAAACGTGCTTCCATAGTATATTATTTTAATCCGTTTACAGAACTGTAGTTAATTTTGACACCGAAATCCTCGACCACGCAGTCAAGATTCATCGACGGCTTCGGATTCACGCTGCCATGGCGTGTGCCGTCCAGCATTTCTTCGCTCATCATTTTCATGTCCTTCACCCTTTGGAGAGTCTCGGCGTTCGAACCATGGTAGTGTCCGGGATACATGTATCCGATTCCGTATTTCTCCATATACCTCTCGACTCTGGTACAGGTGTTCAGGAGCGTAGAGAAATTGGTGGTGAGCAGAAGGTTTGTTGAACCGAACGCGTCGCCGCTGAAACCGTAGCCTTTCTCCTTGTCAAAGAATGTAGTGGATCCCGGAGTGTGCCCCGGAGTGAACACCACTTCGATTTCCCTGTCTCCAAGATCGAAGACCTGTCCGTCAGACAGATAGTTGATTTTACCCTTGTATCCGCGCATATTGGAAGGGACATTCACCATATCGGCGGCATTAATCCATATTTCCGGGAAATATTTGACGGCCGAACCGGTGTGGTCTCCATGAACGTGAGTTGCAACCAGGGTGACTGGCTTCGAAGTGATCCCGGCAACTATCTTGTCCAGATCCCTGATGGCTGTGCCGGCGTCTATTAGAAGGGCTCTCTGTGAACCCTCCACGATATAAATGCTTTCATTGTAGACAAGATGCCCGTTTCCTTCCCAGGTATGGTCATCAATCTGACGTATGATGACATCCGGACCCTCATAGACCACTTTTTCCGTGTATTCTACCAGTTCCTTCAGCAGTCTGACGTCAAAGATTCTTGCTGCCATTCTGCCTTCTATGCCTTTGAAAGTGACTGTGATGTATTCCTTGCCGCGGACAAGGTCTTCAGGGATAGAATACAGTCTGTAAACCAGTGCGTTCTCCCTGGTCTGTGGCAATTCGTTTTCAACTGCAAGGGTCTTGCCGTCTACAAGTATCTCAAATCCTCTTCCTTCAGCGTTCTCGTTCCCCCAGAAAGCAAGTGAAAGTCTGAGGTCTGCTATGCCTGACGTACCCAGCTCATAGCTGAAGAATCCGTCCCTGCGTATGGTCCTGAACGGATTGTTGTCCTGATAACCCTGGATTGAATTCTCTGCTTTCATCCTGTGGTCGACCTCCGGCTGCTGTTCACCAGGTGTCACTCTGTCAACCGTACGCCTGTCCCTTTCGAGAGCCTCTTTCTCGTCATCGGCAATCTTCTTGAGCATTTGGCTGTATCCGTCGGAAGTAAGTGAAAGGAAGTAGATTGCATATCTGCTGTCGTGCAGGCTGAAGAACGGTTCGAGCTCCAGACTGTCGAATTCAGGCTTGTTGAAAAGCCCTTCCGCGCTATAGTGCAGAGGCTTTCCCGGGACTGGCTGCAGGTTCTGGATTTTCGCTTCAATCTCTGCTCTGGAACCAACGAAAATAGGAGTCTGTGCAAGCGGGACAAGCGGTCCGGATGCAATGTGCGACCAGCGTCCGTCATCTGCGATAAGGCCGTCCAGATGCTCCTGTGAGGTGCGTGCCGCAAGTACTATCGGTCCATGGAGAACTGCAAGGTATTGAGGTTCGTTAGGAAGCTCGACAAGCTTGTTTTTCATCGGCATGGTCAGTTCGATCACGTCATTGTCCTTCCACTTCCTGTCAAGGCATACAAAGCTTGAAGGTTTGGCATCCGCAGCGTATTCAACACCGTTAACCTTGACGCTGTAACCTTCCGTAGCCCACTCCGGACAGCGCACGAATATCTTGAATCTCTTTGATTTCTTGAGATTTACAATGATACGGCCGGTATCGCTGTATGGGAAATCTGTCTGCTGTGTGATGCACGCACCAGCCTCATCCCAATTAAGCCTTGAAGCAACGAAAAGGTTGACGTACAGCTCTTTGTCGCCTTCATGGGAATAAATGAATTCACCATATTTACCGTGGTTCTCCATACCGGTACCAACGCAGCACCACATGCCGCTGTTTGGCTGAGAGTACACTCTGTAGTGTGAAGGGCGCATCGGTGTAAAATAGACATATCCTCCGTGAACTGGATGCTGTGTGGAAAGTATATGGTTGTACATCGCGCGTTCATAATAGTCCGCATATCTTGCATCGTGCTTCATTCTGAACAGTAGTTCAGTCAGTTTGAGCATATTGTTAGTATTGCAGGATTCCGGGCCTTCCCTCTGCTCGATGAAACTTTCGTAATCGCTGTCAGAAGGGAAATGCTCGCTTCTGCTGTTGCCTCCGATAACCACTGAACGGTAGTTAACCACCCTGTCCCAGAAGAACTCTGCAGCCTTCTCAAAATATCCGTCATTGTCAACGTCTGCGATGCGGGCGTAACCGACTACTTTAGGCACCTGGGTGTTGGCGTGTCTGTTGTCCAGGTTGTCCACGCCCTGAGCCATGCTGTCCAGTATCAGATGATGTGCGAAGCGCTTTGCGGCTGTGATGTATTTTCTGTCTCCGGTAATGAAATACGCGTCGGCAAGTACCTCATCCATTCCTCCGAATTCCTGAGATATCATATCGTCCATCTGTGCGTCGCTGAGAGCGGAAGTAAGATTGACGGCCCAGTCGCAGAGTTTGATGAACATGTTCTTCGCCTGTTCTACGCCTGCATACTGCCATGCATCACGAAGACCGGCAAAGGTCTTGTGTACGTTGTACCAAGGCACCCAAGCTCCATGAAGAGGGGCGAAATTACCCTTGCTGACCTCAGTCCAGATATGGTCTCCATTCGGGACTCCACCAATGTATCCGTTTCCGTTGGCTTCCTGGCATTTCTGCATTTCAGATAGCATGTAGAGTAGCCTGTCATAGCATTCCCTGCTGCCTGTGGCTGCATAATGGATGGCAAGAGCGGATACATAATGTCCTCCTACATGCCCGTCCAGTCCTTCCCAGTTTGGGAAATACTCTCCTTTCGGCTCTAGCCCGGCTTCTTTAAGGAATGGAGCGAGCAGCCTGTCCATATCGTACTTGAGAAGTACCTGAACATTGAGGTCGCAGGCGTGCTTGAATGGACCGTCAAGCAGCTCGACCTCAGAAAGTGAGAACAACTCATCGTTGAGCCTGTCCTGTGCTGCCGCACCGGTACACAACAGGAGGGCTGCAGCCGTAATGGTCAATGTAATCTTTTTCATATATGCCTTAGTGTTATTTATCTGCGCTCTGCCATACCGATGTAGTACAGCAGTGTTGCGAGTGATCCCAGCGCTGCGATTACATAGGTGTAGGCGGCCCATTTCAGGGCGTCTTTAGCCATAGGTGAAGTCTCCCAGTTTGTCAGTCCGCTGATTTCAAGCCATTCAACGGCACGCGAGCTGGCATTCAGTTCAACAGGCAAGGTTACAATGCTGAAGACCGTTGTGATGGCAAAAAGTGCGATTCCGGCCCACAGAAGTGCAGGAGTGAGGTTTATCAGCAGCACACCTATGAGAAGCACCCACTGGACTGTGTTGTTGGCGAATGATACAATAGGGACCATTGTTGACCTGAGTTTCAGCGGTGCATAGCCCTTGGCATGCTGTATTGCATGTCCGCACTCGTGCGCTGCTATGGCAATCGCTGAAATGTTGGCACCCTCGTACACGGCACGGCTCAGGTTGACTGTCTTTGTCTCTGGGTTGAAGTGATCGGTCAGTGTGCCCTGTACGCAAGTCACTGATACATCGTTGATGCCGTTTTCGCGGAGCATTTTCATTGCGACCTGCGCTCCGGTCATGTTGGTCGCAAACCTTTCGTATTTCTTTATCCTGCTGTTAAGTACCTGCTGAACTATGAAGCTCGCAATCATCACAGCAATCAGAATAATCCAGATATTCATATTGGAAGTATTTTAAAAAGAGTAAACAAAAATGTAATAGGCGATTACGCCGCTCACAATGAATTTCATCCCCGTAGTGAAGATGAAGCCCAGAAAGGCTCCCATGGAGGCTTTGAATGAATCCCACACTCCCCTGTCCTCCACGAAGAGTTCTGCAAGGAACGCTCCGATGATTGAACCGGCAATCATTCCCACAGGAGGTATGAACAGTCCTGCGAAAAGTCCTACAATCGCCCCGACAGCAGCCGCCTTATGCCCTCCTGTCACCCTTGTGAACCAAGCCGGCAGCACATAGTCCAACACCGTCACGACTATGACTATCACCAGCCAGACCAGAAGGAATGTGAGTGACATCGGATTTCCGCTCCCGTTCAAGCCTCCGCTGAAATAAGCAAGCAGAAGTCCTACCCAACTGACAGGTGGCCCCGGTATGCCGGGAACTATGCTTCCTATCAGTCCGATAACTGCTGCGATTATGGCGAAGACTACAAGTATGTCCATATCAGGATATATTAAATTTCGGCGATAACAGTCTCGCAAGCCCTTATCTCATCACCGACAGATACCTTGATGTCTGCATCGAGAGGCAGGAAGAAATCGACTCTGGAGCCGAACTTGATGATGCCGCACTGCTCTCCAGCGGTGACGCTCATACCTTCCTCGGCATAGCATACTATCCTTCTGGCGAAGCCTCCGGCCAACTGTTTGAAGAACACGTCCTTACCGTCAGTAGTACGTATGCAGGTACAGGTATGTTCATTTTCCTCCGATGCTTTAGGCTTGAATGCAAGCACGTGCTTTCCAGGATGATATTTGGTGTATGTTACCTCTCCGGTTACAGGCCAGAAATTGGCGTGAACGTCCCAGAAGTCCATATATACAGACAACTGTATGCATTCGCGCTTAAGACATTCAGGCTCGAACACTTTTTTGATGATGACTACTTTACCGTCAGCTGCGGACGAAATTTTACGTTCATCCCCTGCCGTATCCCGGTCCGGGACCCTGTGGAAGAATATCTGCCATCCGCAGATCCAGAGAATCATTATGCTGAGAATCCAAGCAGTTGCAGGTCTTGCAAGTCTTGCAAGGAGGAAAATTGACACAGCTCCAAGTATGAGTACCAGAGCTACGGTGCCGTAGGAGTTCTTGTCGATTTTCATAAAAGATTGAATATAGCCAAATAAACAGTAGCAAGAGGAATAGCTACCAGTGAACTGTCAAAACGGTCAAGCATGCCTCCGTGACCCGGGATTATGTTTCCTGAATCCTTGAATCCGAAACGCCTTTTCCAAAGAGATTCAAACAGGTCTCCGCAGACTCCGGAAGCGCTTATTATAATGGAAATTACTAAACAATGAACCAAAGGAAGCTGCAGGCAGTCAAGCAGATAAAGAACAAATCCTGCAGCTGCGCAGAATATGACGCCGCTCCAGAAACCCCACCATGACTTTTTGGGTGAGATTGTCGGGGCAAGTTTTGCGGAATCCGGTTTCTGTCCGAATGCCGTTCCAAGTATATACGCACCTATGTCGGAAGCCCATATCAGAATGAAGAAGGACATCATCAGCCATCCGTCAAAATATCCGGAGCGGAAAAGCAGAATAGGTGAAAGTGCTACAGGCAGGCCAATGTAAAGCAGTCCGGTGAAAAGGTAAGGAAGCTTGTCAAGGACTGCAGTATGGTCCTTGCGGAAGATTGCACAGGCCATAATCGCAATCACAGGAATCACTGCCGTGAAAAGGAATCTTGCCGGTACTCCGAACTCACCCATACAATATACAAGGCAGAAAAGGAGCCAGGCACTCAATATTGCCAGTCTCCTTTCAGTCATCAATGAATCGCCAATGGTGATGTTGAAAAATTCGTTGAGCATAAAATACAACGCCACGATTGTCAGCACCGGGTACAGCTGGTGTACGAACAGCAGCGATACAACAATCAGCGCACCGAATACAAGTCCGGACAAAGTTCTAATCAGCAGGTTTTTCATCTGTTTCCGGTTTTACTTTAGGTCCAAGAATATTCTCGACGTCCTCAGCGAAGATCACCTCTTTCTCGAGAAGCAGGGATGCGACCTTGAGCCAGCCTTCCTTGTTGTCAGTGAGAATCTTGAGAGTCTTGTCATGAATTTCTGATATGAGTTTCTTGACTTCCTCGTCCATCAGCTCGGCGGTCTTCTCGGAATAAGGCTTGGTGAAGTCATACCCGCGAGCACCTGTAGAGTCATAGAATGAAAGATTTCCTACCTTCTCGCTCATGCCATAGTACTGAACCATACCGTATGCCATCTGGGTAAGCCTTTCGAGGTCATTCTGAGCACCCGTAGAAGGCTCTCCGTTGATAATTTCCTCAGCTACGCGGCCTCCTATGAGAGAGCACATCTCATCTCTGAGCTGGGACATTGTGTACAACTTGTGCTCCTCAGGCAGGTACCAGGCAGCTCCAAGGGCATTGCCTCTCGGAATAAGAGTGACTTTGAACAAAGGATTGGCGTTCGGAAGAAGCCAGCTGACAACAGCGTGTCCAGCCTCGTGATGCGCTATCGAGCGCTTTTCCGCCGGAGTGATGATAGAACTCTTCTTTTCTATTCCTCCGATTATCCTGTCGACAGCATCAAGGAAATCCTGTCTTTCAATCATCTGCTTGTCCCTGCGGGCAGCAGTGAGCGCGGCCTCGTTGCATACGTTGGCAATATCAGCGCCGGAGAATCCCGGAGTATGCTTTGCCATGAACTCGACGTCGAAATCCTCTGCTACTTTGAGCCCCTTAAGATGCACGTTGAATATCTCTACGCGTTCCTTCAGTTCAGGAAGGTCGACGTGGATCTGGCGGTCGAAGCGTCCGGCTCTCATAAGCGCCTTGTCCAGGATGTCGGCACGGTTGGTAGCCGCAAGCACAATGACTCCGCTGTTGGTGCCGAATCCGTCCATCTCGGTAAGCAACTGATTGAGAGTGTTTTCCCTCTCGTCATTGCCAGAAAATCCGGCATTCTTCCCTCTTGCGCGGCCGACTGCATCAATCTCATCGATGAAGACGATGCAAGGTGCCTTTTCCTTTGCCTGTGCGAACAGATCCCTGACGCGGCTTGCGCCGACTCCGACGAACATTTCCACGAAATCGGATCCGCTCATGCTGAAGAACGGAACGTCCGCTTCACCTGCCACCGCCTTTGCAAGCAGGGTCTTACCTGTTCCCGGAGGGCCTACCAGCAGCGCTCCCTTAGGGATTTTTCCTCCCAGAGCAGTATATTTCTTAGGATTTTTAAGGAAATCGACGATTTCCACCACCTCTTCCTTTGCACCGTAAAGGCCGGCAACATCCTTGAATGTAACATTGACTTTGTTCTTGTCCGTCAACTTTCCCTGAGCCTTTCCGACATTGAATGGATTCATGCCGCCCGGGCCCGGGCCGCCACCCATATTCTTGCTGAATCCGCGGAACATAAATACCCAGAACAATATGAGAAGCAACAGCGGGAATACCCACTCCATAACATTGGACCACAGTTTGGAGTCATTCTCCATTATGATTTTGACCTGATTCCTGTCCGAAAGCTGTTCGTTCAGGCTGGCGAACTCATGCTCAGCATCGAAACTTCCTGACACAAGGAAAAAGAAGTGAGGAGAACTCTTCGGAGTCTCGTTTCCGGGAAACAGTGAAGAGTATTTGCCCAGTTTCTCAGGTTTGACCGCTATCGTTCCCTTATAATCGTTCCTGATGAAATGTATCTCCTTGATATCTCCGTCAACGAACATTTTCTGCACCTGGGCCCATTCGATCTTCTGTGCCGAAGTGCCTCTGTTGCCTATCAGCATCCACACGATACCGAGGATCAGGAGGAAATACAACCAGGAAAGATTAATCCTGATGACCTTGGTCTTAGGCTGCTTTTTTTTGTTTTTATTCTGTTTATCCATAAAAAAGGAAAATTTCTGTTTTTAAGTTAGCAAATATACAACAAAAATGGCACCAATACTATATGTGACATAGTTTCGGTGCCAAAATGTCAGTTGATAGAAATGTACTAAAATGCTTTAAGCTCCGCTATTGCTGCTGCAGGGTCGCTTGCCTTGAATACGGAACTTCCGGCAACGATTATATCGACTCCTGCTTCCTTGAGTGCGGCTGCATTTCCGGAATCGACTCCACCGTCAACCTGTATCTCTCCATTTGCTCCCCTTTTCCTTATCTCGTCGCTCAGCCTCTTGACTCTGTCCAGACTTTCGTATATGAATTTCTGTCCTCCGAAGCCGGCGAAAACGGTCATCACCAGGAAATAGTCCGCTTTGCCGATTTGTGAGAAAAGTTTCTCCACAGGTACGTCAGGGTTGATGGCCACGCCGGCTTTCATCCCGAGGGAATGAATCAGGTCTATATATTTTCCGGTATTTCTCCCCGCTGCCTCATAATGGAAACTCACCATGGAGACTCCTTCTTTGGCAAGCCTTTCGAACCATCTCTCAGGATGTACGACCATAAGATGGACGTCCATAGGGATTCTGGCGATACCTGACACCTTGTCAATGACCGGGAATCCGAATGATATATTCGGAACAAGTGAGCCGTCCATTACGTCAATATGGATGATATCGGCGTGATTGTTAAGCAATTCGATGTCTTTGCCCAAATTGAGAAAATCAGCCGCCAGAATTGAAGGAGCTATTTTCATACTGCAGGATTAAGACTGGCCTCCAGGTCAGTCACATATTTTTTGAATACTCTGTCTGTCGACATCAGGTCAGCTACGGTACTGCAGGCGTGAAGTACTGTGGCGTGGTCTTTCCCGCCTATTTCAGCGCCGATAACGGACAGAGAACAGTTGCTGATCATGTTTCTGCAAAGATACATGGCAATCTGTCGGGCCTGTACTATCTGTCTGCAGCGGGACTTGGAGAGAAGTTCATCGCGCGATATGTTGAAATATTCACAGACGGCTCTCTGAATCTTCTCTATGCTGATATCGTTCTTCTCTTCACCTACAAGCCTTTCGACGATCTGCGAAGCGAGTTCTATTGAATTTTCACGATGCGATACTGCGGCGTGGGCAATCAGAGTGATGAGCGCGCCTTCGAGCTCCCTGAAATTCGTCTTGATGTGTGAAGCAAGATACTCCAGGACATCGTCAGAAAGATTTACACCCTCTCTGAATGCGCGTGACTTCAGTACCTCGAACCTTGTATGGAAATCAGGATGGCTCAATTCTACGGAGAGTCCCCACTTGAAGCGGGAAAGGAGCCTCTCTTCAAAATTCTGAAGGTCAACAGGAGCGCGGTCAGAAGTGAAAATCAGCTGCTTGCCCGTCTGATGAAGTTCGTTGAATATGTTGAAGAAAGCATTCTGAGATCCCTGACCTACAAGGTCCTGGATATCATCCATTATCAGGACGTCAATCTTTTTGTAGAAAGACATGAAATCCGTCAACTTGTTCTGACCGTTGACAGCATCCATATATTGGGTCTTGAATTCATTGCCAGTGACGTAAAGGACAATGAGTTCAGGGTATTTCTCCTTTACCGCTATGCCTATGGCCTGAGCGATATGTGTCTTTCCGAGTCCCGGACCGCCGAATATGAAGAGAGGAT
The DNA here is from genome assembly GCA_024402095.1 of Bacteroidales bacterium. GTDB lineage: Bacteria > Bacteroidota > Bacteroidia > Bacteroidales > UBA932 > Cryptobacteroides. The sequence goes on from JAKSJU010000002.1 coordinate 23,596, forward strand.
TGAAAGGAGTCTTGCCGGGCGCGAAAGCAATGTTTTCACCGGCAGAAAGAGCCATCTTGTTACAATCTCCCTGTACAATATTCTGGAAACAGTATATAGGGTTGAGTCTCGGATTGATCTGAATTTTCTTGATGCCCGGATAGACAAAAGGCCCCGGATTCTCCGCAGGATGTGAAATGTTGATCTGGACAGGCCTGTTGACAGGTGCTACGACAGGAGTTGCGGGCAACTTCATTTCAGGCTGCCCCTTTACCGGCCTCAGGACATAAACAAGTCTTGCATCCGCACCTATCTCCCTCTTCAATGTTTTCTTGATGACATCGAGGAAAGCGGACTCGAGATATTCTCTGAAAAAGTCCGAAGGCACTTCGACCGTGAGGGTGGAATCAACGAAAGAAACCGGCTTGATAGGTTTGAACCAAGTCGCGTACTGCTGCTCGTCAATTATCTGCCCGATAATATGCAGACAATTGTTCCAGACAGTGATATGTTTCTCTGTATTTTCCATAGGTCTAACCGACAGTGCAAAATTGGGTGAAAAATATTTCATAAAAAAACTTTTTCACTATTGTTTTTTAACTTTTTATGACATAATTTAATGATTGAAGATTAAAAAACCTATTTTTGTAAAATATTGAAATAGAATATTTTACAAGGATAATATTATTGTAACTTATTATTTTTGAACTACATTCAATTTAGAATAATTCCAATCTAGTGATTTGCAGAAAAATCACTAACCGGCGTTGATGCAGTGGGATAAAAATTGAATCTTTTTTTTAGCGGATTTGAACGGACTTCCCGTTCTCTATTTTTACAAGAAAAGCAGAAGGATATTTTTTGCTGATTTCCCCGAAAGATTTCTTTGCTTCTTCAGGGTCGTATGATACCCCGATTACGTACTTATAGATGCTGACTCCGGAGATCACCTCAGGCTTGTAGCCGAGGAAACGGCTGTCATTGTCTTTCAGTAACTTTCCGCTTGCAAAAATCTGGGTGCCGTACATTACCTTATCGACTTTTGCTGTCGAATCCGACTCAGCTACAGGCACTGATGATGGTTCAACGGCAAAGTCCAGACTCTTGTCATACTGGGTCTTGTACTCGACAAATGAATTGAACAGCGCTTCGGCTAGCGCTTCTCGTGACGTTTCCTGTTTCAGCTGACCGATGTCCTGCTGATTGGATATGAAACCCAGCTCGACAAGAACTGCGGGCATGGATGTTTTCCAAAGAACGTAAAAAGGATCCTGCCATATTCCGCGGCCTGATTTTATTGGGCCTCCTGACAGGTTGTCAGATATAAATTGTGCAAATAGAAGGCTCTGCTCAAGGTATGCGCTCTGCATAAGTTGCATAAATATGAAAGATTCGGGGTCACTTGGATCGAATTCCTGATACTTTGTGGAGTAGTCATCCTCGAGCATCACGACTGAGTTTTCCGCGCGGCATACGTCCATATTGTATGCGAAAAGATCCCTGTTCTTGTTGCTCGACTGTCCCAGGACATGGACAGAATAGCCGTTCGGTGATGTCGATGTGCTTGAATTTACGTGAATGGAGATGAAAAGGTCGGCGTCGGCGTCATTGGCGGTGGATGCCCTCTGGTCGAGAGTCAGCGTCCTGTCAGTGCTTCTGGTCATAATAACACTGACATCCGGATATTCTGCCGTTATCTTGTCAGCCAGGCGCTTTGAAATATCCAGCACCAGGGTCTTTTCATATGTTTTCTTGTCTTTGCTGACGGCACCGGGGTCTTTTCCGCCGTGTCCGGGGTCTATGACTACCGTCTTAAGCCCCAGCCCGTTGCCGGCCGATGCAGCCATGCATAATGCAAGGGTCAGAAATATGCAAATTGCGCGTTTCAGAAATAATGAGTACATTTGTATTTTGCAAAAATACGAAATAATTTGCATTTGAGGACTCTGAAATACGTATTTGCCGTTGTGGCCGTGTTATTGGCTTCAACTTGCATTGTTTCCGCCCAGAACGGAAGGCAAGGCAGGGGTGGCAAGCGTGTTTTCGGTGGTGTGGTCGAAAAGACCAAGCCTGCTCCTCCGGATTCCCTTCAGATGGCAAGGCTTGATTCCATCAGAGTAGCCGATTCCCTGTTCCGAGCAGATTCTGCGGAACTCATGCAATACAGTTCCCTCGAACGTCCGGCTTTTTCTACGGCAAAGGACTCCATAGTCGAGAAATTCTCCAACGGTGACCGCCTTATATATTATTATGGAGATGTCTCTGTTACTTATGACGACGTTACCCTCACTGCTGCATACATGGAGTATGACATGAATACCGGAGAGGTGTTCGCCAGAGGTGTCCTTGACACTGCCACAGGGGTCTGGAACGGCAAACCTGTGATGAAACAGGGCGGCAAGGAATATACAATGGATGAAGTCCGGTACAATTTCGATTCCCGAAAAGCCAGGATTACCAATATGACCACCACCGACGATCAGGGAATCATACATGGTCAGAATATCAAGATGATGCCGGACAATTCCATAAACATCACTCATGGCCAGTATACGGTCTGCGATGCCGAGGAGCCTCATTATTACCTGAAACTGTCATCGGCAAAAGTATCCCAGAAGCCTAACAAGAAGACGGTGTTCGGCCCTGCGCATCTGGTTGTGGAAGGCGTGGACCTGCCACTTTTCCTACCTTTCGGCTTTATTCCGGAAAGGCCTCAGCGAGCCACCGGATTCCTGATGCCATCCTTCGGAGAAGAGACGGCCAGAGGTTTCTATATAAGGGATGCCGGTATGTATTTCGTCCTTGGTGACCATTTCGACATTTCCGCTACGGGAAGCTACTATACGCTTGGCTCATGGTCTGTCGATATCAATTCCAGATATAAGGTAAATTACAAGTTCGGAGGAAATTTCGGACTCACCTATTCTGTCGACAGGACGGGAGAAAAGGGCAGTCAGGATTTCATGGAAAGCACAAACTTCTCAGTCAAGTGGTCGCATTCGCAGGATTCCAAGGCTCATCCGGGTTCGTCCTTCAGCGCTTCAGTCAATTTCTCCAGTCCTTCCAACAGCCGCTATAACTCCAGAAGTGTTACTGAGGCATTGCAGAACCAGGCTAGTTCTTCAATTTCATATTCTAGAAACTGGAACGGCAAGTTCAATCTTTCTATAAATGCTCTGCACAGCCAGAATTCAAGGGATTCCTCCTATGCTTTCACTCTGCCGAACGTTACGTTCTCCATGAGCACCATATACCCTTTCAAGCAGAAGAACAGGGTCGGCAAGGAGAAATTCTACGAGAAGATTTCATTCGGATATAACACTACGCTGCAGAACAAGATCAACTTCAAGGCGTCCGAATTCAAGAATATGAATCTGATGGACAGGCTCCAGAACGGTATGACCCATAATTTCAGCATTGGCCTGCCGGCTTTCACCCTGTTCAAATACATCAATGTCTCCCCTTCTGTCAGCTACGGTATGAACTGGTTCTTCCGTAAGACTGAATACGAGTATAATCCGGAGACAGACAATGTGGAAGCTGTAAAGGGAAGCCAGTTCGGTCATTTCGGTGTCACACAGACATATTCCGGTTCTCTTGCAATGAGCACAAGAATATATGGTACCTTCAATTTCGGCAAAAGAGGGAAACTGCAGGCGCTGCGCCACGTGATATCACCTTCTATGTCTTTCTCTTTCAGTCCTGAGAAAGGTACTTTCGCCAACGGATACAGGACCCTGCAATACACTGATGTCCACGGTACAGACAAGGAATATCAGTATAATATCTATTCCGGGCAGTTGTACTCCGCACCTGGGAAAGGTCAGTCCGCGACTGCATCCCTGTCGATAGGAAACAATCTCGAGGCCAAAGTAAGGGATTATGCGGACACAACCGGAAACGGAACAAAGAAGGTCAAGCTCATCGACCAGCTCAACATCAACACGGGATATAATTTCCTTGCGGACTCAATGAGGATGAACACCATCAGCATGAGCATGTCCACAAACCTGTTCGAGAAGGTCAATATCAGTATGAGCGCCAATTTCGACCCTTATGCCGTGAATGACAAAGGAAGCAGGTACAGTCATTTTGCCATCATGGAGGGACAGGGCCTCGCCCGTCTTACAAATGCTTCCGCTTCAGCTTCATATTCAATAAGCGGCAAGGGTACGATCAAGGGAAACGACGGATCCGGCACTCCGGGCAATGTAGCATCGTATTATCAGAGAATCTACACGCATCCTGTTACGGGTGAATATATTCCTGGAGGATGGCTGTACTATACCAATCCGAATGTCCCTTGGTCAGTCAATTTCAATTATTCAATCAGTTACAGCCGCGCATATCAGTCTGAGAACGGTATCCTGACCAAGAAACACAATGTTACCCAGACACTTGGCGTGTCCGGAAATGTCAAGCTGACTCCGAGACTTTCACTTCAGGCCACCTCAGGCTTCGATTTCCAGGCTATGCAGCTGAGTACCACGCAGGTGAGCGCCACGTATGATCTGCACTGCTTCACTGTTTCAGTTTCGTGGGTCCCTACGGGAAAATGGCAGTCTTACAGCTTCCTGATACGTGCGAATGCCGCGGCGCTTGCGGATCTTCTCAGATTCAAGAAGAGCAGCAGTTTCTGGGATAATTGATAATATTTGCATATATTTGTACCGCAAATCGTGCAGGGATAGTTCTATCCCCACATAAATTCTTTTAAATATATGCCACATAGCTTATTCGAGCTCAGTCAGATGAGTAGAGAGCAGCTCGAAAAAATCGCAAAAGAACATTCAGTCAAGGGAGTAAAAAGACTTGACGAGGAGCATCTCGCGTATGCAATCATTGATGCTGAAGCAATAGAGGCTTCTACCAGCCCGGCTCCGGAAAAACCACGCAGAGGTCGTCCTCGTAAGGAAAAGACTGTGGAAGCCAAGGTTTCTGAACCAGCTACTCCTACAGCAACTGCTCCTACGGAGGTAAAGAAGGAGGAAGCTCCTAAGGAATTTGAAAAGCCTGAAAAGGATGAGAAGCAGCCCCGCCAGAGGAGGCAGAGGCAGCAGAAGGCAAAGAATCAGTCTCAGGACGCTGTTGCAGTCAAGCCTGAAGAAAAGCCGGTGCAGCCTGTCAGGGAGCAGCCTAAAGAAAAAGAGCAGAAGGAACAGAAACAGCAGAAGCAGCCGCGCCAGCCACAACAGCAGCCACAGCCTCAGAAGCCTAAGGCTCCAGAGTATGAAGGGACCGTGGAAGCCACGGGAGTACTTGAAATCATGCCTGACGGCTATGGATTCCTGCGCAGTTCGGATTACAATTATCTGAACTCTCCTGACGACATATATGTATCCCAGGGACAGATCAAGGCAAATGCCCTCAAATCCGGTGATACTATAATAGGTGAGATCCGTCCTCCTCGTGAAGGAGACAAGTACTTCCCTCTCGTGAGGATAAAATATGTCAACGGACGTACTCCTGAGTTTATCAGGGACCGTGTTCCTTTTGACTTCCTTACTCCGCTCTTCCCGGACGAAAAGTTCAATCTCCTGGGTCACGGGCACGAGAAGGATCCTTCCTGCCGTATCGTGGACATGTTCTCCCCTATCGGAAAAGGCCAGAGAGGACTTATCGTCGCACAGCCGAAGACAGGTAAGACCATGCTTCTGAAGAGCATAGCCAATGCCATTTCCGACAATCATCCTGAAGTTTACGAAATAGTGCTCCTAATCGATGAGCGCCCGGAGGAGGTCACCGATATGCAGCGCAGCGTTCGTGCGGAGGTCGTAGCCTCTACCTTTGACGAACCGGCAGAGAGACACGTTAAAGTGGCGAACATGGTTCTTGAAAAGGCACGCAGACTGGTTGAGTGCGGTCACGACGTTGTAATCCTACTGGATTCAATAACCAGACTCGCTCGAGCTTACAATACAGTTCAGCCTGCTTCCGGAAAGATTCTTACCGGTGGTGTCGATGCGAATGCACTTCAGAAACCAAAGAGGTTCTTCGGTGCAGCCAGAAATATTGAAGGAGGCGGTTCTCTGACAATACTTGCCACTGCACTTACCGAGACCGGTTCCAAGATGGATGACGTGATCTTCGAGGAGTTCAAGGGAACCGGAAACATGGAGCTCCAGCTTGACCGAACCCTTGCGAACAGACGTATCTTCCCTGCTGTCAATGTCGTTCTGTCAGGTACCAGAAGGGATGACCTTCTCTATGACAAGTCTGTGGGACAGAGGATATGGATACTCCGCAAGCTCCTTGCTGACATGAACCCTACTGAGGCCATGAATTTCATGCTTCAGCTTATGGATGAATACAAGACAAATCAGGACCTTCTTGACAATATGAGCAAGGTAAGTCCTCGTGAAGCCAAGTATTACGATACATTCTGACATGGAATCACATAACGATTACCGTACCTATTCAGGCCGCAGCACATACTGCAGGTCTTTGTGCTTCCTTCTTGGAAAAGCTGCCAGGGATGTTTTCCCCGGATGCCGTGTGACAATGCGCAGACCTATCTCAAAGGGCTATCTGTGCAATCTGACCAAACCTGATGGAGGAACCACGACAGAGGACGACGTTCGTCTTGTCAGCGGGAGGATGGATGAACTCATCCGTGCGGACCTTCCGTTCGTTTCCCGCGAAGAGCCTAGGGAAAAGGTAATCGAAGTGTTCAGAGAGATCGGATACAGCGACAAGGTTAAGCTTTTCGAGACAAGCAGGGACAAGACTATTGTATATCATACACTGGACGGCACTCCGGACTACTATTATGACACTCTCCTTCCTTCTACAGGCTGTATTTTCCTGTACAAGCTGGAACCGTACAAGGGTGGCATGCTCTTGAGAATACCGGACAGACACAACCCTGACACACTCGCACCATTCTACGAGCAGCCTAAGACCTATGAAGTGTTCACAGAGCACAACAGGTGGAATCAGATTATGGGCCTCGAGACTGTCGGTGACGTCAATCTGGCATGTGCCAGAGGAGAAGCCAGCGACCTGATACAGGTTGCAGAGGCGCTTCAGGAAAAGAAGATTGTGCAGATTGCGGAAGAGATAGACCGCAGAATAAGGGAATGCGAATTGAAGATTGTCCTTATCACCGGTCCTACGAGCAGTGGAAAGACGACTTTCTGCAAGAGGCTCTGTGTCCAGCTCAAGGCCTGCGGGATTCATCCGATCTCATTCTCTACGGACGATTATTTTGTCAACAGGCTCGAAACCCCAAGACTGCCTGACGGGAGCTTTGATTTCGACAATTTTGAAACCGTTGACCACAGATATCTTGAATCTGACGTGCTGAAGCTTCTTCAGGGTGAGACAGTCGATGTGCCTGAATACAATTTCGTTACCGGACTGAGAGAGTTCAACGGCAAGAAACTAAGTCTTTGCAAGGGCTCCGTGCTGTTGATAGAAGGAATACATGCATTGAACCCCGAGCTGATACCACATGTCGACAAGTCAGTGCAGTATAAGATTTTTATCAATACCATCACTTCCATTGCCCTTGATGACCACAACTGCATCCCGACCAGCGACAACAGGCTTCTCAGACGTATCGTGAGGGATTATCTCAAAGGGGCATTCAGCGCTCAGGCCACAATTCAGAACTGGCCTAACGTAAGACGCAGTGAAGTAAAGTGGATATATCCTTACCAGGAGAATGCGGACATCCTTTTCAACTCTTCATATCTGGTCGAATTCGCTGTTTTAAGGCGCATAGCGGAGAAGATACTCGCTACTGTACCTTCTGATAGTCCTGAGTCCGGAGAGGCTGTCAGGCTGCTTAAATTCCTTCATCATTTCTCCCCTGTTTCCGACAGGGAGATTCCTGCCACTTCACTTCTTAGGGGTTTTATCGGAGGAAGCAATCTGTAATGAAGTACCTTGTAAATGAATCCACGGACCCGTATTTCAATATGGCGTTCGATGAATGGTGTCTCGAAAACATAGACATTGGCGAGCCTGTCTTCTATCTTTGGAAGAACAGGCCGTCTGTTATAATAGGACTCAATCAGAATGCGTCTCAGGAGGTGAATCTCGATTATCTCCGTCAGAATGGTATCACACTTGCCCGACGGGTGACCGGAGGCGGTGCCGTCTATCACGACCTGCAGAATCTGAACTATTCTATTATAGGAAGGGAAGCGTGTCCGGAGATATTTGCCGAGGCGCTGAGGAAGCTCGGAATAGATGCCGAACTCACGGGCAGAAATGATATATTCGTCGGTGGAAAGAAGGTTTCCGGCTATGCCAAGCGCATCTGGAAGGACAGGGTGCTGATACACGGTACGCTGATGTATGACGTCGATATAGATGTTCTTACCAAGGCGCTTACGACGCCGGTCAGCAAACTGGCCATGAAAGGGGTAGCATCTGTCAGGAGCCGGGTTACAAATCTCAAGGAGATGCTTCCGCAGTTCAAGGACATAGACGAGGTCAAGGCGGCGCTGCATGTCATTCTTTCTGACGGTGATTCACAGCTTGTGCTTAATGAAAAAAAGCTCGCGGAAATCCGCGAACTGTCCGATGCCAAATTTTCTACCGAGGCCTGGCTTTTCAGAGAGCCGAAATAGTCTCTTTGATTATTTCCGATACAGTAGGATGCGGGAATACGACCTTTTCAAGCGTACTGACATCCATTCCGGACTGTATTGCCACGCATATACCCTGAATGATTTCCGAACATGGGTTTCCTACCATCTGGGCACCGACAATCCTGTCAGTTTCCGAGTCCACCACACACTTGCACAGGCCGAAGAATCCTTCGTTCTCTGCTACGAACCTGCCTGAAAAGGCCATAGGAAGCTTTGCCGCCTTGACTTTGATCCCTTTTGCCTCAGCATCCTTTTCAGTAAGTCCAACGCAGGCGACTTCAGGGTTTGTATACACGACTGAAGGGATTGAAGAGTATGTCATTTCATCATTAATGCCGCAGATGTCGTTGACGGCCACTTCTCCTTCACGGCTTGCAGCATGAGCCAGCTGGCAGAAGCCTGTGACGTCACCGGCTGCATATACATTCGGTACATTCGTGCGCATGTGACTGTCGACCTTGATTCCTCTCTCTACTGCAACTCCGACCTTCTCCAGTCCGAAACCGCTTACGTTTGCCCTGCGTCCGACACTGAGAAGAATCTTTTCACCTTCCACGCTGCATTCGTTCCCTTCGCTGTCCGTATAATTCACCGTGTTTCCGCAGAGAGAAGTCACTTTGCAGCCCAATTTGAACTCCACTCCCCTTTTCGCATAGATATCCTGAACCATTCCGCTGATTTCTTCGTCAATCGGTCCGAGGATTTTAGGGAGCATCTCCAGCACAGTCACTTTGGTGCCTATGCTGTTGAAGAAGCTTGCAAACTCCGTCCCGATAACACCTCCGCCGATGATCACAAGACTTTCCGGCCTGGAATCAAGCGAGAGAATCTCCCTGTTAGTCAGCACTATCCCCTGGCTCATATCCAGTCCTGGGATAGGCGGCACGCTCGCTTCCGATCCGGTGCAGATGAGCAGATTGGTCGCTGCATATTCATTTCCTTCGCATGAAATTACTATATCGGCTCCATCCCGTCTTTCTATGCAAGCTGAGCCTTTTATCACTTCAACCCCTGCGTTCTTCATCTTGAGGCGAACTCCGCCGACGAGTTTCTTCACCACCTTCTTCTTGCGTGACATTACTTCCTCGAAAGAAAGCGCCGGGTTCTCCACGCTCACTCCGTATTTATCCCCGTGACGGGCATAATCATATATCTTTGCGCTGTACAGCAGCGTCTTCGTAGGGATGCAGCCTTCGTTCAGGCATACTCCCCCGAGTTCGTTCTTCTCGAACAGAATAACAGAAAGTCCCTTGCCTGCAGCCTTTTCAGCGGCTACATACCCGCCCGGACCTCCACCAAGTATCGCCAGATCATACATTACATAAAAAGATTTATTACCTCTAATTTAGGATAAAATAATTACTTTTGTATTGTTTTCACTAAAACTTTGACAATGGCACAGCTTTTCATCATCAATCATCCTCTTGTCCAGCACAAACTGGGTATTATGAGGCAGAAAGAGACATCCACCCAGGATTTCAGACGTCTGCTCAAGGAAATAGCCCTTCTTATGGGATATGAAGTCACAAAGGACCTCCCTGTCGAGAATTATGAGATAGAAACTCCTATCTGTAAGACTACTGCCCAGAGAATAGGCGAAAAGAAAATGACAATAGTTCCGATACTCCGTGCGGGGCTTGGCCTCGTTGACGGATTGATGGAACTTATCCCCGGTGCAAAGGTAGGCCATATCGGCCTGTACCGTGATGAAAAGACACACAAGCCTGTTCCGTATTACTGCAAACTTCCAAAGGACATAGACCAGAGAACAGTTCTTGTTACCGATCCTATGCTTGCTACGGGAGGCAGTGCCTGTGATGCAATTGACCTTCTAAAGCAGCGCGGCTGCAAGCATATCAGGCTGATGTGCCTTGTAGCAGCTCCGGAAGGGGTTAGGAAGGTGCAGGAGACTCATCCTGACGTGAAGATATACGTGGCCGCCCTTGACCAGTGTCTCAACGAGAACGCATATATCGTTCCGGGACTCGGTGATGCCGGCGACAGAATCTTCGGAACGAAGTAATGATACATTTTGAAGATACCGTCTGCGCCCCTGCAACGTCTGCTGCGGGGGCGATAAGTGTAATCAGGGTCAGCGGCCCCGACACTTTCCGCATCACGGACAGACTGGTATCCTTTGTGTCCGGTGACACAGCAACTTCCAAGGGATATACTCTCAAATATGGCAGGATTTTCAATGACCCTGCACATTCGGAGGAACTCGATGAAGTGCTAGTGTCCGTATTCAGGGCCCCGCACTCATATACGGGTGAAGATTCTGTCGAGATCAGTTGCCATGCTTCCGGATATATTGTTAAATCCATACTTGAAGCATTTGTTTCCGCAGGTGCCAGAATGGCGGAGCCGGGTGAATTCACCAGACGTGCCTTTGTCAACGGAAAACTTGATCTGGCACAGGCTGAAGCAGTCGCAGATCTATTAGCTGCAGGTTCCAGAACCGCTCACAGGATAGCCATCAATCATCTTAAAGGCGAATATTCTGACGCCCTCCGCAGCCTTCGCGACAAACTTCTAGAACTCACTGCACTGATGGAACTGGAGCTGGATTTCAGTGAAGAAGACGTGGAATTCGCAGACCGCTCTAAACTCCGCACAATCCTGGACGATTCTCTTGGCCATATCAGGCGGTTGTCTGCGTCATTCCGAGACGGAAATGCACTTAGAAACGGTATCCCGGTTGCGATCGTCGGTGCGGTGAACAGCGGCAAGAGCACTCTTCTGAATGCCCTGGTCGGTGATGAAAGAGCAATCGTATCAGATATCCCGGGGACTACCAGGGATACTGTGGAAGAAACAATGACAATCGACGGCCTTCTCTACAGGTTCATCGATACTGCAGGACTCCGGGAAACAGATGACAAAGTCGAGCAGATCGGCATCAGGCGCTCATTGGACAAACTTTCCGCAGCTGACATAGTTATTGCCGTGCTTGACGGCTGCGCTGACTCTTCGGAGAATTCCAGGTCCCTGTCCGATATTCAGGCCAGGACTGCAGGCCACCAGACCCTTATCGCTGTTACCAACAAAATCGACATATCTCCTGCAATAGAAGGAACCCTGGGCATTTCCGCAATCTCCGGAGCAGGCACTGAAGAACTCAAAAAACTAATCTCGGAGTCCCAGGCACGAAGATTTACGCTTGAAGACACCGTTGTCACGAGTGCTCGTCACTACGAGGCTCTTGTTCGTGCGTCAGAGTCACTTGAACGTGTCCGCACCGGACTTGATTCCGGGACACCTTCGGACCTCGTCGCCGAAGATCTCCGCTCAGCAATCAACGAACTCAACGGAATATTCGGAGACTCCGGCTCATTCAGCACCTCCTTCGCCATCGACTTTCAGGCCATCACCGACCTCATCTTCAGCCGATTCTGCATCGGGAAGTGAACTATTTGATATTCAATGATTTACTATGATGAATATTAAATCCATAATACCGATAGCCGCCGTTCTTTTGCTTGCCTCCTGCGGCAATAGGCAAAGAATCAATAAGGAAGAAGTCATTAACTATGACATCACCACCACATTTCCGGGTCACACCCACGAAAACGAGATACTTTGCGGAGGATATTCAGAAGTCAGGGAGCCAGATATGGATGAATACCAGTTATTCCGTGAAGTGACCGATACCGTAAAAGGGATGACCTTCACTCCCCTTTCAGTTCAGACCCAGGTCGTGGCCGGCACCAACTACAAGTTCTATTGCAGGTTCAGCGACGTCTCCGAAGAATTCAATCCAGGACATTGCTACCTCACCATATACAAGCCACTCCCCGGCCAGGGAGAACCCACAATCACGTCAATCGAAAAGATAAAAATCCTATGAAAGAAGCAGATCTTAACGTCCTGGGCTCAGAAAACCAGCCACATATTGCTTGTCATGGTATTCTTCATTTTACGACATACTAGTCCATGCCGACTTTTCCTTTTCCGGGAAGTATCCGTCGGAGAGAATCGATATTGGCTTTGGATACAGGGATGGTCCTGTCTATACTGAAAAGATGAAGCTGGCAGCCGGCGGAGTTTCCATCCACATGTGTGATGAACCGTGTGTTCACCAGAAAGGCACGATGGCAATGCAGAAGGAAAGTATAGTCAGAGAGCAGCTCTTCAATATTCTTCAGTGTATTTCTGATTCTTTTCTGCATCAGTTCCCCTTCCGAGAAATACCATATGCTGAGATAGTTTGCGACTGATTCTATGTAAAGGATATCCGATGGAGACACAGTCAATGACTCTTTGTATTCGCCTGTAATCTCCACTGATGCGGACTGCTCATCCTTGACCGGCTCTACTCTTTCAATGACTTCATTGAGGGAAAGCAGTTCCTGAATCTTGTACTCCTTCATCCTGCTCCTTGTTATAAAATACCAGTATATTGACACGAACAGCGTCCATATAACATTCTGCGTGAAGCTGTTAAGATAATACTCGAGAGTGAATTCACCGTCATAATCCACCCAATAGTAATACCAGTGTTCAAATCCCCATTCGATTACTGTAAAATACATTCCGATAATAGCGGAGACAAGAATTACAAGAATAATATAAAAGGAGACTTTTCTTTTAACCTGATAAGGCCATTCCTTGGAATAATCGCAAGGAAACCCCAAAATGTATGTGACTATTAATTCAGTAATAATTGACCCGATGAAAATCAGTGTGCAGCATCCGAGACTTTGGAGCGCCCACAGATTATCGTTTACTGAGTTTTGGATTCCATATGGCCTCATCAATGTGAAGAACACGAAAAATCCGAGGCTGAGCAGAACGTAATCCCAAATACTGATCTTCTTAATCTTTTTCATATTACCGCAAAAATACACATTTCACGTATCCATGCAAGCGCATAGGGATGATTGGAAAAATATCCGGGACGGATGTCCGTCCCTGTTCTGGCACAGAATATCCCTCCATATTGCGTAGCATCCGTTAACAAAATACATTTGTCACCGTCAATATGGTTGTAAGTTAATAATGTATTAAGAAACCATGATCAAAAATCACATGAAAGTTTTTGCTCTATCATTTGCCATACTGCTTTGTGGCGCATTGGACATCTGTTTTGCACAGAATAATATTACGGTCAGCGGCAGAGTCGTCGCGGGAGGAGAAGCTTTGGAATTCGCAACAGTAGCCTTGTCAGAGCAGGACAGCACTATAGCAGCCGGAGATTTAACCGACGAAAACGGAAATTTCAACATGACAGTCAAACCGGGATCCTATACCCTTTCGGCTTCAATGATAGGCTATGAAACTTATTACTATTCGGCCAGCTTTGACGGTGGGCAATTCGATGCGGGTACAATTATCTTGAAGGAAAACGCACAGGCTCTTGATGCAGCCGTCGTCCAGGCTCAGCTGCCCAGGACCGAATTGAAGGGAGACGCTGTGGTGACAAATATCACAGGATCAGTCCTGGAGCATACCGGCAATGCACTGGACGTACTCGGAAAGGTCCCGGGGATGATTATGCGCAACGGAAGCCTCGAAGTGATTGGACGAGGTGCTCCTCTTTACTATATTAACGGCCGCAGGGTTACAGACAACTCGGAACTCCGTGACCTGATGTCTGAGGACATAAAGTCCGTCGAGATTGTCAGCAATCCCGGAGCGCTATACGGAGGAGACATCAACAGTGTCGTGCGCATACGCACTGTCAAGAGACAGGGAGAAGGTTTCAGCTTTGCCCTGACAAGCCAGGCCAAGCAGCATATCTATAACTGCAGTGATTTCGAACCATCCTGGTCCGTGCTAGATCTCAACTACAGGGTTAAAGGATGGGACTTTTTCAGTAAGATCGTCTACTGGAATCAGCGTAATTACCAGATAAGCGACCTTGAAGGATTGACTTACCTCGAAAGGAAGGATGGAAACCATCTGTTCCTGGAAAAGGGCACGCTCGATTACAGAGGGCATAACGGAGGTCTGCAGTTCCTTGTCGGTGCCAACTGGCAGATAAATGAAAATCATTCCCTCGGTTTCAAGATCAATCGGGATCAGGGTCTTTTCGGTGCCAACAGGCTTCTGGTTGACGCCGGAATCTTCCTTGACGACGTGCAGGAAGACCAACTTTATACTGTCAACGACGGCCGGATGCCGGTCAACAACCAGTGGACGGGAAATTTCTATTACGATGGAAATGTGGATAAATGGAATATAAACTTCAATGCTGATTTCCTTAACGGCCGCAATGACACTTCAAACGAAATGAAGGAGTCAAGCTGGATTTCCCCTGCCGAGTTGTCCTCAGAGCAGAAGTCTACTACATTTTTAGGCGCCGGGAAACTGGTTCTGTCCCATCCTTTGTGGAAAGGCAAACTCCAGTTCGGGGTCGAGGAAATATATGTCTATGCCGGTCAGACCTATATGATAACATTCGACGATATCCCTTCAACTGATGCTTTCCTTACAGAAAACAACATTGCGGGTTTCGCCGAGTATACTGCATCACTGTCATTCGGCCAGATCAGCGCAGGCCTGCGCTTCGAACACGACGATTATAATTATCGTGACAATCTGGACAATAAAAATAACCTGAATAAAGAATACAACAACTGGTTCCCGTCATTAAGTTTTTCAACGAAGGCAGGACCTGTAGGTCTGTCAATGTCATTTTCCGGCAAAACAAGACGCCCGGATTTCAACAGACTTTCAAGTGAAATATCTTACAACAACCGTTATTGCTACCAGAGCGGAAATCCTTTGCTCCTCAGCGAAAAACATCTCATTGGCTCTCTGAATGCAAATTGGAACTGGCTCACATTAAGTACCAATTATTCCCGTATAGACAATGCCTTCGTCCAATGGGGCACCCAATACAATGACAAGGGGGTGATTCTGATAAAAAGCGCCAATCTGGAGACGCCACAGCGCAAGCTGAGTATCTACCTCACGGCGTCACCTACTGTCGGTATATGGAGTCCAAGATATACTGTGGGGATGGAGAAACAGTTCCTTACCCTTACTCTCGAAGACCCTACGGCTGAAGGCGGGCACCGCATTGAATCCTTTGGAAAACCTATGTATGTGCTTCAGTTCGACAATTCTTTCCGATTCAAGCACAGTTGGCTTCTGGAGGCAGGATACCAGTACCTCAGCAGGATGAATGTTGCCAATGTGGAGACACTCAGACCCATGCAGAGCGCATCGCTGAGCATCCAGAAATCTTTCCTGAAAGATGAGGCGCTAACCGTCCGTCTCACCTGGGCGGACATCTTCAATTCCTCCGTCGAATACGCTCACGTCGATTTCGGTCGTTACATCATAAACCAGTCATCAGATAATTTCAATCCATGCATCCTTCTCCGCGTATCCTACCGCTTCAACAGCGCCTCAAACAAGTACAAAGGTACAGGTGCGGGAGAATCAGTAAAAAGCAGGTTGTAGGAGGGCAAAAGCCGGAGCTATAATTTATAGTTCAAATACTTCTTCCTGTCATCCTCCTGGAATTTCTCGATGGCATAGCGCAGCATCGTCCTTGGCATCACAGTACATCTTGGCAGTGATTCTCCTGGGGCGGGAGTCTCCAGATAGGTATGCAGCAAGGATGCATCCCGATTGCCGACTTCCCGCAACAACCATCCCGCAGCCTTGTGAATCAGGTCATGCGAATGATGCAGGAGTATGTCAGCGATCGCAATAGCATCATCGTATTCTCCGTGACGGATAAACTGCATGCAAGCGACTATTCCGATACGCTGTTCCCATATAGTCTTGCCGTTTCCGGCAAGGTCATAAAGAACTCTTCTGTCTCTGTTCAGCAGCCAGTCACCGAGAATCTCATAACAGCTCAAATCGACAAGGTCCCAGTTGTTGATATATCTTGTGTGGGAAAGATAGAAATCCACGCAGCTGCGCTTGAGTTCATTGTCTTTCCTGGCATGCCTGTATATCTGCACAAGCACAAGCAGCGAGCATAGACGCACTTCGTGCCACGGACTTGTGATAGAGCTTTCCAAATCATCCAGACGGCATTCACGCCAGATATCCTTGACGACACTGCGGGTAACGGGAACCTTGATGCCAAGAAAGAGATCACCTTCACCGTACTCCCCTTTCCCAGTCTTGAAAAATCGGCTCAAGCCTGCCACCTGAGATTCGTCACGCAGAGGCAGCATCCTTTCTTCTATGATATTTCCCATAATTTCATTTATTTGCTGTAAATTTAAAGTAAATTTGTAGTTCTACAAGCCTGTTTACGGTTAAAGAGAAGATACGATCGACTATGGACGTTATATATAGCATTGACAGTCATATTCCATTCAAGAAAGCGTTGCCGATAGGACTGCAGCATGTCTTGGTAATGTTTGTCGCAAACATTACCCCTATCATTATCCTCGCAGGGATTCTGGATTTCAGCCCTGAGTTCAAGGCTAATCTGGTACAGAATGCCATGCTGATAGCGGGAATAGGCACGTTTATCCAGCTTTACCCATTGTGGAGAATCGGCTCCAGGCTTCCAATAGTGATGGGTGTCAGTTTCACTTTCCTGTCAGTCGCAATCGGCGTGTCAACATCACTCGGTTATGGGACGATGTTGTGTGCCATCATAATTGGAGGAATAGTTGAAGGCCTTATCGGATTGTTTGCTAAATATTGGGTAAGGTTCATCACTCCGGTAGTTGCTGCCACAATAGTGACAGCCATCGGTTTCTCTTTGCTGCCAATCGGAGCAAATTCGTTCGCCGGAGGAGAAGGCGCCGCTGATTTCGGCTCTGCACAGAATCTGATTGTAGGAACCGTCACATTGGTAAGCTGCCTGATATTCAGAATATTCACAAAAGGATTCTACCAGGCCGTGTCATTCTTTTTCGGCCTTATTGTAGGATACATCCTATCAATATTCATGGGCATGGTCGATTTCAGCGTTCTGAAAGGATGCAAGATATTCGCACTTCCTATGATACCGATGCTCAGCCCCGACTTCCACCTTCAATTCGATCTTGGAGCGGTACTGTCATTTATCGTAATTTTCCTGGTATCTGCGACTGAGACCATAGGCGATACGACCGTTGTAGTCACTTCAGGACTTAATAGAGAGCCGTCAAGCAAAGAAATATCCGGTGCCCTTGCCTGCGACGGATTCATCAGTTCGATATCCGGCATACTGGGATGCACACCGATTACGTCATTCAGCCAGAATGCCGGGCTTATGAAGGTTACGGGAGTATTCAACCGGAATGCTATAGGTGTCGGAGCCGCAATAATGATTCTTGCAGGTCTGTTCCCTGCTTTCGGAGCTCTTCTGTGTACTGTTCCTCAATGTGTTCTAGGAGGATGTACAATTATGATGTTCGGCTCGATAATAATGGCCGGAATCGAAATGCTTGCACGTTGCGAATTCAATTCGCACAATACAACGGTAATAACGCTCTCGCTCGCAGTGGGAATCGGATTTCCCCAGGCCAACGGATTGTTTGACATATTTCCTCAGATGGTTCAGGAAGTCTTTGCCCAGAACAGCGTGGCGATAGTGTTTGTCATTGCTCTTATCACAGACTCCGTGCATAGGCCGAAATATAACAGAAAACAGCTGTAATAATGAAACACACAATAAAGGATTGGTTTGTAGCGACAAGATTCTGGTCGTTTCCCATTTCGGCAACCATAATATCTCATGCCTTGTGGGATTCACTGGTCTTTGTAATCCTCCCAATATAATTTTACTATATTTGTCACAGTACTAACACAATACTAATAACCAGAAAAAATGAGAAGAATTCTTTGTATTGCCAGCGCATTGGTCCTTTGCTTGACTACTTATGCGCAAAAACCGGTGAATTTCACTACTGAACAGGATTTCCAGAACATGCTTGACCAGCTTGGCATAAAATCCGTAAGACGTGGATTCGACGCCGACCAGAGCAGCCCTTATGCAGCCAATTATGATGAATCAAAGGCAAACCCGTATCCGGAAATCCCGGAATTGATGAAAACTAACAGGGGCAGGAAGGTCAAGACGGCAAAGGACTGGTGGAATGTACGCCGTCCCGAGATCAAAGAAGGATTCGAAAGCGAAATATACGGACGTGTCCCTAAGAATGTACCATCCGTAACCTGGACAGTTGAGTGCGAAGAGACCGAATGGGTGGGAATGATTCCCGCAAAGGCCAAGAAACTTGTAGGCCACGTCGACAATTCAGCATGCCCGGAGATCAACGTGGACATCCAGATGGTGCTCGTCACTCCTGCGGATGCAAAAGGCCCGGTTCCTGTCCTTATGATGTTCGGACCGGCGAGTCTGCCGAATCCTGTCGTTCCGGGAAGAGATGATATGGCAGTGATCAACAAGGCTCTCCGCAAAATGCTTGAGAACAATCCCGAGACTGCAGAGTTGATGAAGAAATATCCTGCATGGCAACCTTTTGAGCCGGCAAATCCTTTTGCAGCATTCGCGAGACCGCAGCTGGCACCCGGGCAGGACCCTCCTTCAAACCAGCAGCTTCTTGCAGCCGGTTGGGGCTACGTAATGATAGATCCTTCGAGCATTCAGGCAGACAACGGCGCTGGACTGACCCGCGGCATCATAGGTCTCGTAAACAAGGGTCAGCCTCGCAAACCTGATGATTGGGGCTCGCTCAGAGCCTGGGCATGGGGCGCAGCTCGCGGCCTCGACTACCTGGAAACCGACCCTAACGTTGATGCATCCCATGTTGGCATCGAGGGCGTTTCCCGTTACGGCAAGGCTGCTCTGGTCACCCTTGCATTCGAAGAGAGATTTGCTATCGGACTTATTGGCTCGTCAGGCAAGGGCGGAGCCACGCTTCACAGAAGGATTTTCGGTGAAGGTCTCGAGAACCTTGCCACTAGCGGTGAATACCACTGGATGGCAGGAAACTATATCAAATACAACGCAGTGGAAGGCAAGAAGGGCGCAGGCAATGCCGATATGCTCCCTGTCGATTCCCACGAGCTTATCGCCATGTGCGCACCACGCCTCTGCTTCATCAGCTACGGTATTCCGGAAAGGGGTGATGCTCAGTGGCTTGACCAGTACGGAAGCTGGCAGGCAACAGTCGCTGCCGGTGAAGCATACAAGCTTGTCGGCTCTACGGACCTCGGCCTCGGAAATGACTACCGCAACACTCCTATGCCGGCTGTCAACGAAGATGTGCTTGACGGCAACCTGGCATGGCGTCAGCATGACGGAGGCCACACGGATGCCCCTAACATGAAGCATTTCATCAAATGGGCAAGCGAGAAGATAGGATACGTTTATAAGAGATAAAATCATATATCATTATGTTTAAGGATATCGCGCACATCGCCATGAATCCTCTGGACATGGACAAGACCGTTGAGTTCTTCGACCATGTTTTCGGATGGAAAAAAGTATTCGAACTATACGATGACGACGGCAAGCCGTGGATCGTCTATCTGAAAATCTGCAAGGGACATTTCCTTGAGCTGTTCTACGGTGCCGGAAATGACCGCGACTATGCTTTTGATTTCAGCAAGACAGGATACAATCACTTGTGCGTTACTGTAGGAAACCTGCGCTAGACACTACAGGAGATATATGAGAAGGGTTATATTGATTCTCCCGAGCCCCAGGTCGAAAAGAGCCTGAACAGGAACCTCTGGCTCTATGATCCCGACGGGAACGGCATCGAACTCCAGGAGTATGTCCCGGAATCAGTTCAGATGAAGAGCAATGAAGCTCCTTACGACTTCAGCCGTGAAGGATATCTGGGCATAGGTCACGCTTGTTTCGTATGCAAGGATATCGAAGCGTCCCTGGACTTCTATTGCAACAAGATGGGCTTGAAGCTCATAGGTATCCAGAATAACGACGAGGGCAAGCCTTGGCTCCATTATGTACGTATTGCGGACGGCGTGTATCTGGAACTCATTCCTGACGGTGAAGGGGAAAATCCGAATGCCGGATGGAAGACGGCCAGAGGGTTCAATCACGTATGCATAGAGACAGACAACCTGATTGAAGACGTAGAGACTCTCAGGTCAAGAGGAGTAGTCATAGACATTGAGCCGAAGACTGCCGCAGACCGCAACTGGCAGGCCTGGATCATGGACCCGGACGGCAACAAGATCGAGCTCATGATGATAGACCCGGATTCTCCTCAGGCGAAGGCCTGATGCGTTTTTAAAGCATAAAGAACATTGCTACGCCGACCAGGGTGACAATGGTGCCCAAAACCTCCTGAAGCTTGATTTTCTGCTTGTAAATCAGCGAATATAGCTCAATGCTACAGACTGATTTCAACCCAATTCACTTTATTGTCCGGGACATTGAC
Source organism: Bacteroidales bacterium (assembly GCA_024402095.1). Lineage (GTDB taxonomy): Bacteria > Bacteroidota > Bacteroidia > Bacteroidales > UBA932 > Cryptobacteroides. Next base: position 44,453 of record JAKSJU010000002.1, read on the forward strand.
AAGCATTTTCATGTCTTCAGGGACGGCAATAATCTGGTACCTGGTAAGATCATGCATCGGGCCGCCATCATCAATCGTCGTACTGATTATCTCCTTCATCCTGTCCACGTCTATCTCCCCTTTATTCTTACCAGCCAGTTCAAGAAGGTTGGAGCGTCGGGTAATCGAATTCCAGCTATCCTCGTCACGGGGGATATCATAAGGCCAGGTTTCATTTGCATAGTGGTTAGTACTTATCATAAGTCCATCCTCAGTGGCCTCATCGCCTCTTTTTACCCCGTCATAACACCACTCGTATGAGCGAGCCTCATTACGGTCTGCAACACCTATGATGAATGAAGAAAAGCTTCTGTTAGTCTGGAAAAACCTGTCAACGTCATCAAGACTCTCAGCCTCAAACAGCAGTTCGAACAGCAGAGTTGTAGTCGGGCATAGTTCCCAGTGTATCTCCTCCCCCGCCGACGGCATACCGTTGTTCAACTCGAGGAAAATTCCCTTCTCATTAAGTCCGTTCACGCAGTACAGCTCGCCTGCATAGCCGACTGTCGCAGCTGTCATCATACCTTCCGGATGAAATATGGTAACGACCAGATCCTTGAATATTTCCTGATAGCTCTGGGCGTCATAATTCCTTCCGAACACCAGTTTGCCGCATCCATAATCATCCCATGCCGCGATGGCAGAACAATAGAATAACCCTTCGACGTATTCCGCGGCGTTGCATAGCTTGATGCGTTCTAGAGTGAGTCCGGAAGTCTCGCTGACTCCGGAAAAGAATTCCCTGAGATAATCCGGATAATTCGAGTAAAGATTTTCCGCCAGGACTGCGGCTGCAGAATCCGCCCTGCCAGGATATGGGCTTAATCGGCTGTCAACGTATTCAAGCACTTCGTGCATCTGCTCAACTGCTAATTTCCCATACTGACGCCCCATATCATGCCAGCTTCCTTCAAGTTCAATTACCGTCAAGCCGCCGACATTGTAGCAGCGGCCCTTATCACCTACTTCGCATGATACTATGCCCAGGGCTGCCAGAGCAGTGAAAGCAAACAGAAAAAACGTCCTTCTCAGCATGCAAAATATTAAATGGTTCATTTTAAGTTCACTAGCCTGAACAGGCTTACACAATCCTTATATATTGACCCATCCATATTACAAATATAAATATATATGGTTATATTTACGAGTTATGAGACACACTTTTATTTCAGCAGTGCTGGTGCTTGGATGTATCAGCCTCGCGGCACAGGAAAAATCATATATGGAGAATCTTCCATATTATGTTGAAAATCTTGAGGTTTACGGTGAAGGACAGGAAGACGGAAGAGCTTTCCATATCCCTGCAAACAGCATCTCGCTCGACGGAAAATGGAAATTCCAATATTTCGAAAGCCCGTACGACGTACCGAAGGATTTCTTCTCCCCTTCCTTCAACGACAGGAAATGGCCTGAAATAGAAGTGCCTTCAAACTGGGAGATGCAGGGCTTCGGCCAGGCTTTGTTCCGCAATGTCTCCGCACCTTTCGCTACGAACACTCCTCAGGCCGCACTGGATGCGATGCAGAAGGCAAGAGGATTCAGAGGTCCAGCAAGAGTGGCAGCCGCACCTGCACCATATTCTGTCACTCCTCCTGAAATACCGATGGACGTCAACCCTACCGGCGCATACAGGACATCGTTCATCCTTCCTTCATCCTGGAAGGGTGACCAGGTATTCCTCAGATTCGAGAAAGTGGCCTCCGCCTCCTTTGTATGGGTGAACGGTAAACAGGTAGGTTACAACGAAGGCGCGCAGGAGCCGTCCGAGTACAACATCACAAAATATGTAAAGCAGGGCAGGAACACAGTCTCAGTGCTTGTCCTCAAATACAGTGACGGATATTATCTGGAAGGACAGGACTACTGGAGGCTCGCAGGTATTTTCGATGACGTCACAGTATATTCCAGCCCAGACTCAAGAATATGGGATTATCAGGTCATCACTGGCTTCGACGGCAGTTTCACAGATTCCGATGTGAGCCTGGACGTTGAGCTAAGGGCATACAACAACGATAAAAAAGGATATTCCCTTTCTGCAGTCATTTCAAAGGACGGCAAGGATGTCGCTTCGATGAGCAGGGACGGAATCGATATACCCGCAGGCGGCGCCAGCACCGTTCATTTCAGCACGAAAGTAGCTTCTCCATATAAATGGACTGCCGAGACGCCAGAGCTATATACCCTTTCAATGACCCTCAGAGACCAGTCCGGCAATATTGTGGACAATATGGTCAAGAGGATGGGATTCAAAAAAACTGAGATTAGGGACGGTGTATTCTATCTTAACGGCAAAGCCATCAAGGTCAATGCACAGTGTTCTCACATGCAGCATCCTGTTCTTGGACATGCAATGGACGAAGCGACGGTAAGAAAAGACATGGAGATACTCAAGCAGTTCGGGTTCAACGCTGTCAGGACTTCACACTATCCTCCTGTCAATGAATATCTTGACCTTGCCGATGAGTACGGGCTCTATATCATCGATGAAACCGGTGACGAGGCACACGCTACTGAGTGGGTATCCTACCTGCCTGAATACGCGGACATGTACCGCGAGAGAGTGCGCCAGATGGTGCTCCGCGACCGCAATCACGCATGTGTTCTTTTCTGGAGCGCCGGAAACGAGTCAGGCGAAGGCCCGAATATCGCGGAGGTGATAAAGGAAGGAAAGAAATATGACCCTACCAGATTCTGGATGTACGGAGGCAATGCGCCAAAGATTGAGGCTGAAGAAATCGTAGGTCCGCGCTACCCTATTCCTATTGAGCACGAACTCTCTTACGGTTTGGATACAATGGACAAGCGTCCTTCATTCATGGATGAATATCTCTCCGTCGCAGGCAATGCCGGAGGCGGCTTCGATGATTTCTGGAGAGAAATCTATGACCATCCGTCGCATTTGGGCGGTGCAGTATGGGATTTTGTAAGCCCGGGACTGCTTGAACGGGTAAGGACTCTCGAGGACAAGTCACCGTATTCAACAAAAGCCAACATTATGGGCAATGCCAAACTCGTGAAGGGCAGAACCGGACGCGCAATCGATCTCGGCAAGTCCGACCAGTGGGTACAGGTTTACAGGGGCAGGAATGTTGAAATCAGCGGGAACAAACTGACGCTGACTCTTGACATATATCCTCGTTCGTATAACAAGAGCGGCGGCTATATGATAACCAAGGGAAACAACCAGTACGGTCTCAGGCAGATAGGTGGAGAAAGCATCGAGTTCTATATCGACAACGGTTCCAGAATATCCCTTACCGGAGAACTTCCAGCAGACTGGGAGAACAAATGGCACAACGTATGTGCTGTCTATGACTCCGAGCAGATGCATATATTCATTGATTCAAAAGAGATTGCAAGCCAGCCGGCAAGCGGTAGCATCAGGAATCTTCCATTGTCCGTCTGCATAGGCAGAAACGAGGAGAAGAACGGCCAGGATATCACGGAATACCTTGCGGACGCACTCATAGACAACGTGGGCATCTTCGCCGACGCCGTTACTCCTGAAGAAGGATTTGACCCGCAGAAATCGGTTCTCTGGCTGGATTTCGAAAAGGAAACAGACGAGGGCACATTCTATACTTACGGTGCAGGAGCAAGAACATACGGAAGCATCTGGCCGGACAGGACTCCGCAGCCGGAAATGTATCAGATGAAAAAGAGCACGCAGCCTCTCTGCTACACACTGCTTGACAGCAGAACCGGTACTGTAGAGATATGGAACAGGCACAGTTTCACCAACGCTTCTGCCTACAATACGGTATGGACTCTCACAGCTGATGACGAAGTGATTGAATCCGGCAGCATTGCTTTGGACATAGAGCCTTCTCAGAGAAAATCATTAAGAATACCATACCACAAGCCGGAGATCGAGCCCGGCAGGGAGTACAGGCTGAACGTAAGCACTACTTTTGCAGAGGACAGGATCTGGGCTGCAAAGGGCCATGAAGTGGCTTGGGAGCAGTTCGAACTCTCGGATTGGAACATACCTGCCGTTCAAGCTACGAAACCTGCAGGGAACGTCACAATTGAAAAGGCTGATGGAAAGATAATCGCTTCCGGAATCAATTTCCGCTATGCTTTCGACGCCGTCAGCGGTGCTCTCTGCGAGATGACCGTGAATGGCAGGAGCCTGCTTTCCGAGCCGCTGAAAATCAATGTCTGGAGAGCTCCGGTAACCAATGAAATCGACGGATGGAACGCCTATTCTTCACGCGCGGCCATGATGAACAGCAAGCAGGGATACGGAGCAATCGGCCACAGCAGCACACTGGCTTCAATGTATTACTCGGCAGGACTTGATCAGGTCGGGATTGTACCAGTATCCGTAAATGCCCGTGAGGTTGACGGCTCCGCATATCTTGACGTAAGGGAGCTTGCACTCTTCGGCGCAGGCACAGAGCAGCAGCTTGACGCCTATATCTTCGGGCGCACGAATGTCGGTGTTGAAAGCGCTTATTCCTACAGGATAGACGCAGACGGAACAATAACGGTTCATCATCTCATCAATCCTCAGGGAGAAATGCCGGCTTGGCTGCCGAGAATCGGTGTATGCATGTCAATTGACGGTTCTCTAAATAATGTAGAATGGTACGGAAGGGGTCCTCAGGCCTCATATCCTGACAGGAAATCCGGCTATAGGATTGGAATCTACAAAGACTGCGTAGAAGATATGTACGAGCCTTATCTGATACCTCAGGACTATGGTCTGAGAACAGACAACCGATGGGTAAGGTTCACGGATGCAGACGGCAAGGGCCTTGAATTCAGCGTCAACGAGCCTTTCGCATTCAATGCATATCCTTTCACGACCGAGAATCTAACTAAGAGCGTTTATCAGTACCAGCTTCAAAAGAGCGGAAACATCACGCTCAACATAGATTATGCGACGAGCGGAGTAGGATGTACAGCCCGCGGCATATTCGATGCGTACAGGGCGTATCCTTCAGGATATGAGAGAACTATAACAATCAGGCTCAGATAAATGGCGTTATACTTAATAATATTTTCCATCATTATCCTTACCTGCGTTTTCCTGAACAAGTTTTCAGGAAAGGTGGGAATACCGGTCCTTCTTTTCTTCCTGATGCTCGGACTGCTGTGCGGAAGCCAGTACGATGAATTCGCAGCGGAGCGTGGATGGGTAGTCCAGGATATAAGCACCATAGCACTTATCTTCATAATGTTCTACGGTGGCTTCGGTACGAGATGGAAGGCAGCAAAGCCGATTATTGTCGAATCCGGTCTGCTGGCAACCATAGGAGTTGCACTTACCGCCGCATTCGTCGGACTATTCTGCCATTTCGCCCTGGGCTGGCAATGGATAGAGAGCTTTCTGATGGGAGCCGTCATCAGTTCAACAGATGCGGCAACCGTTTTTTCCATACTCAGGACAAGGAAATTGGGACTGAAGAACAACAGCGCCCCACTCATAGAGGTCGAGAGCGGTTCCAATGACCCTATGTCATATATGCTTACCGCGATTATGCTGTCACTTCTGACAGGTGACATCTCGGCGGGCGGTGTGATATGGAAAGTATTTTCGCAGATAGTTTTCGGAGCAGGAGGCGGACTCGTGATTGCTACCGGAGCGATATTCATCCTGCGAAGAATCAGTTTCTACAACAACGGATTCGACCTTCTGCTGTTCATCTCGATTGCGATACTGTCCTATGCCCTGCCTGACCTCATCGGTGGCAACGGCTATTTGAGTGCTTATATTGTGGGAATAGTGCTTGGCAATACCGAATTTCCGGAGAGGAAGCCGCTCGTATCGCTTTTCGATGCAATCACAAGCCTGATGCAGATTATCATTTTCTTCCTCCTGGGAATGCTTGCCATACCTTCGCATCTACTCCGTTCCCTGCTACCTGCACTGGCCATATTCGCCGTCCTTACATTTGCGGCACGTCCACTGGCCGTCTGCAGTATACTGGCGCCGTTCAAAAAATATCCGGTAAGACAGCTGGAGCTGCTTTCCTTCGTTGGTCTGCGCGGAGCGGCATCCATAGTGTTCGCAATTACGATTCTTACGTCCGGCGCAGAAATCAGCAATGACATATTCAGCATTGTCTTCTGCATAGTGCTCGTATCGCTGGCCTTTCAGGGATCGCTGATTCCGGCAGTGGCAAAGAGAACAGGAATGACTGATTCCAGTGCAGACGTAATGACCACATTCAGTGATTTCAGCGAGCAATCTGCCATAGCCTTCGGATCTATCAGAGTGACTGAATCAAGTCCGTGGCAGGGAAAAATGATAAAAGATCTGGGACTGCCTCAGGATTGTATACTGGCATTGATTGTCAGAGGCGAAGAAAGGATTGTTCCGCAGGGCAGCACTTTGCTGGAGGCCGGGGACGAAGTCATACTGTGCACCCGTTCGTTCGAGGACGAATCGACGGAAAACCTTATTCAGCATCCTCTCGCTAAGGGAAGCAAATGGGTGGGACATAAGGTCAGCGAACACCCGAAAGGCGGCAAAAACCTGATTGTGATGATTCAGCGCGGGGATGAACGCATCATCCCCAACGGAGATACTACATTTGAAGAAGGAGACCTTATTGTGTATCTGAGGCGGAATCTGCAATAAGCTTTTCGAGCTTGGCACGGGACATATTTCCGTCAATATTGATGAATGCGACGCTGTCTTTCTCATCGACAAACATAACCAGTCCGTCCACTGTCTGTTCATCTCCGGATATATAGATATGGACAGTCTGCCCGCTATCCCTGGCCTCCATCAGCAGCTCATATCTGCCGGATCTGATCATCTTCTCCGCATCTGCCTTGAGGCTCGCGTTGATAGAAGAATTCTCGCTTTCGATAAGGTAGAATCCGTTCAGAGACTTTACTATTGAGGAAAAAGGCACGTCATTGCCGGAAAGGTTCATTTCGGGCAGTTTGCCCATTATCCTGAACATTGCCGGGGAAATATATACTGCGCTGACATTCTCAGCTTCTGAATATCTGTTATATATGCTTCTGCCCTCCTGTGCAGAAAGAGTGAATGTCAACAATATCGATACTGCTGCGGTGATTATCTTTTTCATGATTCGTTATTTTGAAAGATTAAAAGCATTCTCTGTAATGTCATTGACCATTTCAGCCTTTGACTGCATATAACGGAAAGTCCTTTCCAACTGCGCATAAGCTTCCTCCGGATCCGAGAAGGTATCTTTCGGAGTGTTGGCTACATAGAAGAGCACAGAAAGTCCAGCTGCGGCTGCGACCAGGGCAGGGCCCCATATCAGAAACGGTTTATGCTTAGGATGGCTCTGTACATTTTTCAATTCTTCAGCAATAAGAGCCGTTTCCAGAGACTTCCGGAGTCCTGAAGGTATAATGACCGTATCGGATTTTGACGCGGCTTCAAGGGCCTCCGTTGTCATTTCTTCAATTTCGTTGATATCTTTCATATTCCTTTTCTTATTCTTGCCCGAGCCTGGCTGACCAGGACTCTTATTGTTAAAATGTTCATTCCGGTGACTTTAGAAATTTCGTCGTAAGACATCTGGTCAATTACGTGCATTCTCAACACCTTTCGTTTGGTTTCGGGCAGAGTGTCGATCAGGGCCATTGCCTTCTCCAAAGTCTCCCGTGACTCGATTTCATCCTGTATGTCACATGCATCCGGTTCATCTTTGACAAGCCCTGAAGCATCCGCTTTCCTCTTGCGTATCCTGTCTATGCACTGGTTTTTCAAAAGACGTATGCAATAGGGTTTGGGATTGTTGACAGAATCCAGCGAATCAAGTGATTTCCAAAGTTTCACATAGAGGTTCTGCACTTCATCCTCCGCGTCCTGGGAGGACTCGAGAATATAGTATGCAATACGATACAGGTCCGCAGAAAGAGGCAGATACAGTGATGCAAACTCTTTCCCGCTCATCGCCTTGCTATTGATGAAATCTTGTCAAGAGGTATGGTTCCGAACAGGCATACAAGGGTGCAATCATCCGGAGAGTACATTACGAAATCGCGCACCGTATCACTGTTTTCGCCGACAACTCCGTAAAGTTTGAAATTGTCACCTTCATCCTTGACTTCCATCAGAAGGTTGGATGAGTCCAGTACCGATTCTACTTTTCTCTCGAATTCCCTGCGGACAGATTCATCGGAATTCTCATATTCGACAACAGCTACGCTCCGTATCCCCGAGATTATTGAGAGAGCATCCCGGACCTCCGGGTCCGGGTCGTCTGAAGCGGTCATACGGATGACCCCCTTCAATGCGGCAGTACCCAGCCTGCCCACTCTTGTCACTTCAAAATCCCCTTTGCGGCTGTATTCGTTGATAATACTCGTAAGCTTTTCCTGAGGAACAGCCAGCATCAAAACCAATAGAATTTTTATCATCATAATCGTTTTTACAGATATATGACGAAAAAATCAGTCATTTGTTAACGGGAAATATATGCGTCGCTTACAGCAAATGTTTCAGTCCTTGAAATATTGCATGATGCAGATGCACGGATATCGGAAACATTGGAACCGAACATCACTGAATATCTGCCTGCAGCACATTCCCAACGGTTTGCCTCTTCATTGAATGAAGACAGTTCATAACGGCTGATCCTGAATGAAAGGGTTTCGCTTTCACCTGGCTGGAGAAGAGCGGTCTTGGCGAATGCCTTGAGTTCTTTCGATGGTTTCTCAAGTCCTCCCTCAGGAGCATCGACATATACTTCGACGACTTCTTTTCCTGCGACTTTGCCCGTATTTGTCACCTTGACGCTTGCAACGAATCCGTCAGATGTAGCTCTTACAATAGCATTGCTGTATTTGAATGTAGTATATGAAAGTCCGTAGCCGAACGGATATGACACAGCCTTGTCATTTGTATCAAAATATCTGTATCCAACCCAGATGCCTTCTTCATATTCGGAGAAGTCGACATTCTTTTGGGCTTCACGCTGCCATCCGCGACCGATTACCGGAGACATAAGTCCGTCGCCAGCACCCGCCTTGTCATACGGGAAGTTTATAGATGAAGGATGGTCGAAATAAGCCAGAGGGAAGGTCATAGGAAGCTTTCCGGAAGGATTTACCTTGCCTGAAAGGATGTCGCCGATGGCATTGGCACCTTCCTGTCCCGGTGACCACGGCAGGACAATCGCATCAGCGAGGTTCTTCCAGGAAGCGGTCTCTATTACGCCTCCGACATTGAGAACGACAATCACTTTCTTCCCTTCCTTATGGAAAGTGTTGGATACGGTGTTGATAAGATTTCTCTCGACCTCGCTGAGTTCGAAATCAGCAACAAGATTACGGTCGGAGCCTTCTCCTGCATTTCTGCCGATTACAATCACTGCAGCATCATTGTTTGCAGCCTGAACATTCACCGCAGCCTGCTCCACCGGTATTTCCGAATACTTATGGCTTGCGAATCCGCCCCAGTTCGGCCTGTTGCCGTTACTTTTCATCTTTTGGGCAGCCTTGTCATAAGCAATGTAAGACTCATAATACGAAAGAAGATCTTCATCAAGGGAATAGCCGGCGTTGCGCAAGCCTTCTGCAAGATTGACCACATATGCCTTGTTGACGTTTCCGGAACCTGTGCCGCCGGCAACGAAGTCCATGGCACCTATTCCGTACAGGGCGACTTTATTGTCTGTTCCGAGCGGAAGAGTCGATTCCTCGTTGCGAAGCAGCACTATGGACTCCCCTGCAGCCCTGCGGGCAATTTCAGCGTGGCCTGCAAGGTCCGGTCTGTCAGAATGCTGATATTTCCTGAATGACGGGGTCTTTACGATGTAATTAAGGATGTTCCTGACGTTTCTGTCCAGAATCTCTTCTGAGAGCACGCCGGACCTGACTGCATCGATTATCCTGGCTATTTCACCCTCATTGCCCGGCTCCATCAGATCGTTTCCAGCCTTGGAAGCGTCCACAGTGGCGGCCTTGCTGCCCCAGTCAGTCATTACTATGCCCTGATAGCCCCAATCATCACGCAAAACCTTGGTAAGAAGGTCCTCGCTCTGCTGGGTGTATTGTCCGTTTATCTTGTTATAGGAAGACATGACGGTCCAAGGATTGGCCTTCCTGATGGCAATTTCGAAATTCTTGAGATATATCTCTCTGAGAGCACGTGTGCTTATGCGCGCATCGTTCTCGTTTCTGTTGGTTTCCTGATTGTTGCCTGCAAAATGCTTGATGGAAGTGCCGACCTTGTTGCTCTGCACCCCATTTATATATGCCGCAGCCATATTTCCGGAAAGCACGGGATCTTCGGAGAAATACTCGAAATTCCTTCCGCAGAGAGGATTCCTGTGAATGTTTACGCCAGGTGCAAGAAGCACGTCCACTCCGTATTCAAGCACCTCATTTCCGATTGCGGATGTGACCTCACTGACAAGATTCACGTCCCAGGATGAAGCCAGGAGGGTACCGATAGGAAATCCGGTGCAATAATATGTGGACTCGGACCCTTCCCTGACAGGATTGATTCTGAGCCCTGCAGGGCCGTCAGCAAGTACAGTGGCAGGAATGCCCAGGCGCTCGACAGGTCTGGTATAGCCTGCAGCACCGGGAACAGAGTTTGAGATATGTCCTCCTACGCAAAGTGTGGCTTTTTCTTCAAGTGTCATCTGTCTGACTATCTCGTCCACATTCGCATTTGTCAGGACTTCGGTTGACGGAAGAATTGCAACGGTCCCGATAAGCAGACCGCAGAGGTGCAGAAATGTTGTAATCATAATTATGTGAAATAGTTATATTCCTATAACTGGTTGTAATTCAGAGAGAAGGTGTCTCCCTGACTGATATCTCCGCTTGCAATGCCCCTCTTGAGCCATTTTGCACGCTGAGCGGAAGTACCGTGATTGAATGAATCCGGTACTGAATAGCCGTATGCCTGCTTCTGCAGATAATCGTCCCCAATAAGTGAGGCAACGGTAAGTCCTTCATCGATATCTCCCTCCTCCAAAGAGTCGAACATCTTATTGTCATGATGAGCCCAGACTCCTGCGAAATAGTCGGCCTGAAGTTCCAACCTTACGCTGATTCTGTTTTTCTCCTTCTCGCTGACGCGGCTCATCTGAGAGTGCGCATCACCCAGAATCCCGAGGAGATTCTGAACATGATGTCCAACTTCATGGGCAATCACATAGGCATACGCAAAATCACCGTCAGCACCTATCTCCTTCTTCATGGAAGAGAAGAAAGAAAGGTCCAGGTACACGCACTGGTCGGCACTGCAGTAGAAAGGGCCGCTCTGGGCAGTCGCTCCACCGCATCCGGACTGTACGCTTTCTGTGAAAAGGACCAGTCTCGGCGGATCATAAGTCCTGCCGTAACGGGAGAACACTTCAGTCCAGACATCTTCAGTACCTGCAAGAATCTGTCTGGCGAATCTGGCTAGCTCTTCCTCTTCGGCTGTCGGAGTATATTCGGACTCCACACCCTCGCCGATCCCCATCTGGCCGACGTTCTGGATCATATCAAGAGGATTTCCGCCAAGCAGGAGGGTTATTACACCGACAATAATCAATCCACCTAGGCCAAGTCCGCCTGCTTTGGTGACTCTGCCTCTGCGGTCATCCACATTGGTACTTTCGCGTCTGCCGTCAAGTCTCATAAACTATATGTTATAATTTGATTCTTCTGAAAACAGATGAAATGGCAAGACCGGAAACGATATGCCAGATTCCCCACCATGCCGTAACGAAAAGCATGCCCCCGTACATCACTCCGGTCTCCGGATTGTTCCATATCTCCGGACGGAAGATAGCGGTATTGAGAAGCATAGTGAGTCCCAGTCCGGAATTCTGTATGCCGACCTCGATGGTGATGGACCTGCGGTCAATCCGCGGAAGCTTCATCAGCGTAGCTCCGACATAACCTGTTCCGAATGCACATGCATTGTGGATGAGCACAAGTATGAAAATGAAGATAATGTACTCAATGAATATGTGCCAGTTCGGGATGAACATTCCGAGCACCATCACCAGGAATACTGCTATCGAAAAATAATTAAAAGGTCCTTTGATTTTTTCAGTGACTTTCGGGAAACACCTTGCGAACAGCACACCCAGAATAATTGGGATTCCCAGAATTATGAATACTGTCTTGAATATTTCTCCGAAAGGAATAACCAGATGAGGAATTGTAAGTGTTCCGGAGAGAGCCGCGAACTTGAGGTAAAGGTTTCCCCAGAACCAGAAATTGAATGGAGTTATTACGGGAGCGAAAACAGTCGAGACCGCCGTCATGCTCACAGAAAGCTCTATGTTACCCTTTGAGAACGAGCTCATGAAATTGGAGATGTTGCCTCCCGGGCAGCTGGCTACCAGAATCATTCCGAGACTTACCATAGGGGTAAGTAATGGATTCATCGCCATGATCAACAAGAAAGTTACAAGCGGAAGGAAAATCCATTGAAGTGCCAGCCCCGTTATTATCGACTTCGGCTTAATGAATATATTCTTCAGGGTGTCAACTTTGATTCCCAACGCAATTCCGAACATTATCAGGGCAAGGACAATGCTCATTATCAGCCCCGTACCACTTCCCAACGCAAGATTGACACTGTCCAGAGAAGCCAACTGTTCTTTAATCATATTCAGTAATATTTAGTTTTGGTCGTCAAAATTCGTAAAAAATGTGTAATTTTACAAGATAAATTATACTGTGTAATCGCAATGACGAAACTTTGGGAGAACACACTGGCATACAGGGTTGCGCGAAGATACGTTGACCTGTGCACCAGGATGAGTTACTCAAGACTAGAAGTGGCAGGAAGGGAGAATATCCCCACCGACGGGGCGGTGATACTAGCCCCGAACCACTGTAATACACTGATGGATGCACTCGTAGTGCTTCAGGCCAACAAAGGTGTCACCACATTCGGCGCCCGCGCGGATATGTTCAGGAAACCCAGGATGGCTGCTATTCTAAACTGGCTTAAAATAGTTCCTCTTGCCAGGAGCCGGGACGGAAGGGCGGCCATTGCCGAGAACCTTAACGTTTTCGATCGGGTTGTCGAGGTCCTGAAACACGGTATCCCCTTCTGTATGTTTGTAGAAGGTACTCACAGGACCAAAAGGTCACTTCTGCCTATCAAGAAGGGAGTATTCAAACTGGCTTCAAGAGCAAAGGAAAATTTAGGCAAGCCCGTCTATATCGTCCCGGTGGGGCTGGAATACGGTGACTATTTCGAATATATGTCTACAGCCAAAATGACATATGGCGAGCCTATCCTTTACGATGAGACTGCAAACGTTGCAGATCTTTCACAGACACTTCACGACAGAATCGCTTCTCTCATCACCTATTTCCCTGATGATGAGAATTATGAAAAGAATTTTGCCGAATACAAGAAGTCACACGAGCCGCATTTCAAGTGGTGGATGCTGCCTGCCGCAATCATTTCGCTGCCATTCTTTATCGCATTAGCAGCAATATGCAGCCCGCTTCTGATCATCACGGCGTTAATCAAATCCAGGCTGAAGGATCCAGCCTGGTATAACACTGTACGCTTTGGTGTCAGACTCCTTTTCACCCCGATAGTCTGGGTGTTCCACAGTTCTTTCTACATTCTCCTGAATTTCTACAACAGACTGGCAAGAACCATCAGAAAATGAAAAAGACATTGATTATGATTGCCTTGGCAATCAGTACTTCAGTCGCAGTATCGGCTGAAGAGAAGTCGGAGATTATCAAGACGGGGTATAACCTCGGTCCTCTCCCGGCAATCGCTTTTGACGCTGACAAAGGGTTCCAGCTAGGAGCCATTCTTCAGCTGTTCAACTATGGTGACGGACACAACTATCCGAACTATGATTCAAAGCTCTATCTAGAGGCTTCATTCTTCACTAAAGGTTCTCAGCTGTATCAGTTGAGATATGACAACAAGGAATTGATCCCTGGGGTAAGATGGAGTTCAGCGCTCAGAATAGACATCGACAAGGCCTTTGACTTCTACGGCTTCAACGGATATGAATCCTATTTCAATCAGCCGCTGGTCCAGGCAGGCAAAGATGGCAGGAGCTACATTTTCACTCCTTTCTATAGGATGAAGCGTTTTGCCTACACTCTCAAATCCGATTTCCTCGGAAAGATTGAAAGCGTTGACCACCTGTACTGGGAAGCCGGCATATTCGCCAACCTCCACCAGACAGGAGCCATTGACTATGCCAACATCAACAAAGGCAAGTCAGACGAGCAGAAATTCCCTGAAACAGTCAAGACTCTCTATGACATCTATCATGACTACGGCGTAATATCCGATTCCGAATATAGCGGAGGATTCTCCAGCGGAATCAGACTCGGAGTGTTGTATGATTCCAGGGACAAGGAAGGAGCGCCTTCACGCGGAATATGGGCCGAAGCACATATCACAGCATCGCCGAAATTCTTGTCAAAGGATCCATATTACAGATACTCAGCCACTTGGAGGCATTATATCCCTATTGTAAAGAATGATGTCCTCACCTTCGCGTACAGACTCAATTACGAAGGGACATTCGGCAACATAGCACCATACTATGTGCTGCCTTATATGACCCAGATGGGCGAAAAGCAGGACCTTGACGGAATGGGAGGATATTTCACCACGAGAGGTATTATGAGAGGCAGAGTTGTCGGTCTGGATATGGCGTCATACAATGCCGAAATCAGGTGGAGATTCGTAAAATTCACGCTTTGGAACCAGAATATCGCACTCGGACTCAGCGCATTCAGCGACGGAACAATGGTGACCAAGGGAAGAGACCTGAGCGCTTTGAAATACTATGGAAGCCTCCTCACCCCTATTTTGAATGCGGAGAAGGACACACCGCACATCACATTCGGCGCCGGTTTCAGGTTCATCATGAACGAGAACTTCATAGTTGCCGCAGAGTACGGAACTCCTCTCACGCATTTTCTCAAAAATTCTCCGCTTTACAACCAGGACGGTCCCGGAGCATTTTATGTCAACCTCGGATACTTGTTCTAGATAAGTTCCAACTTACATACGTTCTCCACGTGTTGGGTATGCGGAAACATATCAACCGGCTGAACAGCAGTAATCCTGTATTTCTGTGCAAGCATTTCACAATCGCGGGCCTGAGATGCAGGATTACAGCTTACATACACAATCCTTGAAGGAGCAGCTTCCAGAATCACCTTCACTACGTCAGGATGCATTCCCGCCCTCGGAGGGTCGACAATCATAACATCAGGATGTCCGTGACTTTCGATGAACGAAGACGTAAGCACGTCCTTCATGTCACCTGCAAAGAACTCGCAGTTGACGATTCCGTTCCCCTCAGCATTGATCTTCGCATCTTCAATCGCCTCGGGGACATATTCGATTCCAATGACTTTTGAGGCTCTTCCGCTGACAAACTGTGCAATTGTACCTGTACCGGTATAAAGGTCGTAAACGGTCTCGTTTCCGCCAAGGGAGGCAAATTCCCTGGCCACGCTATACAGTTTGTATGCCTGGTTGGTATTTGTCTGATAAAAAGACTTCGGCCCTATCTTGAAACGAAGGCCTTCCATGGTCTCGTATATTGCATCAAAGCCTTTGTACAGCACGCATTCCAGATCAGAGATACTGTCGTTGAGCTTGGTGTTTACCACATAATACAGGGAAGTAATCTGAGGAAACTCTTCTGAGACAGCGTCCAGAAGCTTAGCTATCCACTCCGACTGACGGGCAAAGCATACTATCAGCATAACCTGACCGTTTTCTGCCGTACGGACGAACATATTTCTCAGAAGACCGCTGTTGTTACGGATATCATAGAACTCAAGTCCGTTTTCAACGGCATATTCCTTTACAAAGAGCCTGATTGCGTTGCTCGGCTCCGGCTGAAGATAGCATTTGTTGATATCCAGAACCTTGTCAAAGAATTTTCCAACGTGAAAGCCGAGACCCGGCTGGCTGTCTGCGCCGCTTTCCATTTCTTCGGCAGAAAGCCATTTTCGGTCAGAGAAAGTGAACTCCAGCTTATTTCTATAGAATTCCGTCTTGTCCGAGCCGATTATCGGTGAAATTTCGGGAATCTCAAGATGCCCAATCCGTACAAGCTGGTCATAAACCTGCTGCTGCTTTGCCGCAAGCTGCATTTCGTAGGGAAGAGGCTGCCATTTGCATCCGCCGCATACGCCGAAATGCTCGCAGAAAGGTTCCAGACGCTTATCAGAAGCTTTTTTGACAGCTACTATTCGTCCTTCAAGGTATGATTTCTTCTTTTTCGTCAGCTTGATATCTACGACATCTCCCGGCACGGCGAATTCAACAAAGACGACCTGGCCTTCGGGTGTGTGCGCAATTGCCTTTCCCTCAGCTGCTACGGACTCGATGGTCACGTTCTCAAGAACTATATCAAGCTTTTTTCTAGTCATAACTGGTCGCAAATTTACAGAAAAAACCGTATCTTGCATACATATATGATAGTGACTGTTATTATTCTGGTAGTTTCGCTGGCGCTTGTCATCATTGGCGCCGACATACTCGTGGACGGAGCCTCTGCCATAGCAAGGAAATCCGGGGTAAGTGAATTTGTAATCGGACTCACCATAGTAGGTTTCGGCACGTCCTGCCCGGAACTTGTCGTCAGCCTCACCGGTGCTATCCAGGGCAGTTCTGACATCGCAATAGGTAATGTCGTCGGATCCAATATCTTCAACACTCTGCTCATCCTCGGTCTCACTGCCGTGCTCTCCCCTCTTGTCATTTCCAAAGAGAACAAGACCAGGGATATCCCCATTACAATAGGTGTAACGGCTATTCTCTGCGGCTGCATCTTCCTCGGAAAAATAGGGAGAATCGCAGGAGGGATATTCCTGCTTCTGTTTGCAGCCTATATGGTATATTGTTTCAAGTTTGACAATTCCCAGACCGAAGATGTGCCTGAGAAGGAAACCAAGCTGCCGAAAGCCATAATGCTGACCATACTTGGACTGCTGTTTCTCATTTTCGGAGGAAAATACTTCGTCAACAGTTCGGTGGAAATAGCCAAGGCGCTTGAAGTCAGCGAGAAATTCATCGCAATAACCCTTCTCGCAGGCGGAACTTCAATGCCTGAACTGGTAACCTGCATTGTTGCAGCGGCAAAGAAGAAAGGCCAGCTTGCTCTCGGCAACATACTTGGTTCCAACATATTCAACATTCTGCTGATACTTGGTTGCGCCGCTGTCATAAGGCCTATATCCTGCGAGGGAATGAAAGCGGTCGATACGGCTGTTCTGTTTCTGAGTGCAGTGCTTGTATTCACTGCGGCATATACGGGGAAGAAGAATCTGCTTGACCGTTTTGACGGCATACTGATGCTCTGCTGTGAAGCGGCTTATCTGGTCTGGCTTTTCGCCACGGCCTAGAAGTTAAACGCGGCTGAGAGTCCCACGGAGAGATAGATTGCCCTGTCGTCTCTGATATTTTCAACTGGAACATAACCCGATTCATAGGTTGGATCGAAAATTGACGGATGGTCGTATACTCCCCTGAATATGAATTTAAGGTCTATGCCATAGTTGTTTTCAAAAGCAATTCTGTATCCGAGCCCGATATCGGCAAGCGGAAGGATTCTGGAATGGTCAAGAACATTCATTCCGGCACCCGCTCTGAGATTGAAAACGAACCCGTTCTCGGCAATTCCGGCAGGAACACAGGTAAAACCAGCAATGAGTGGTACCAGACGCACATTATCTTCCACTCCCATATATCCCGAAGATATTGAAAAGTTGCATCTTTCTCCAACATTTAGACCAAAAGAAGCAAGAATTCCTGCATTTGAGCCAGCCTTGAAGAGTCGTTCATCTACGTTGACTCTGGAACCTTCTGCGTCGAGATAATTGAACTGTCGCAAGTTGAAATAAGACAGGGAATATCCCCATTCCAATCCGAAACTGACACCTGGTTCCCCGGCCCGACACAAGGTCGCGCAAACTGATAGAAGGACAAGTATTGACAACAAATATCTTTTCATATCAGAAGGAGACGGAGATTATCAGTTGCGGATATAAGGATTCGAGAAGTCCTGTCTTGTACAGGCCAAGTTTCAGGCCCTGCCTGTTTTCATCGGGACGCATATGGACACCTGCTTCAACTGTCCAGTTCAGGTCGATGGAAACAGTGTTGCTCAATTTTGCCTTGAAACCGAAAGTACCTGCAAGGCACGCAACAGCACCATAATTGCGGGTAAGGTATTTTCTATGGTCCTTATATGTGTACGGCTCATACTGTCTGGCATAACCGAGAGTTACGCCAGGTCCGACATAGAAATCCATATCCGTATTATTGATGCTGAATGATGAGACTGTGTGACAGCGGGAATAATTGAGCTTGAATCCCGGATACAGGCATCTTCCTTCAAATATCCCATAAGTATCGGCATAAGCGGACAGCATATTGAACTCCCTGCCGGAATCATTGAATCTGAATTCAATCCCGAAACCTTTGGGAGAATTGAACACACCAAAGTCTGTGGCATGCATATACACTTCTGATGCTGAAATCAGAAGCAACGCCGGAACGCACAGATATTTGAATATGGTTTTCAACATTGAGCCGGGTAATACAGACACGAATATATAAAAAAGTTTGAAATTTAAGTCGAAAAAACTACCTTAGCGAGATAAATACTAAAACCATGTCAGTAACCATCAAGAGAGTCCTGGACAGGAATTCACTCAGAAAATTCATCAGATTTCCTGAAAAACTATATAGACACAATCCGTACTATGTACCAGCTCTGGTATTCGATGAGACCAACACGCTTGATCCGTCAAAGAACCCGGGTTCCGCGTTCTGCAAATCAGAGTTGTATCTGGCATACAAAGATGACCAGCTTGTAGGCAGGGTCGCCGCTATTGTGAACGAGAAGGCAAATGAACAGTGGGACCACAAAGAAGTCCGTTTCGGCTGGTTTGACTTCATAGATGATCCGGAAGTGTCAAAAGCCCTTATCGACAAAGTGACAGACTTCGGCAGGAAGTTCGGGATGGACAAGATAGTGGGTCCGCTGGGTTTCACCGACTTTGACCCGGAAGGAATGCTTGTGGAAGGTTTTGATCAGGAAGGCACAATGCCTTTGATTTACAATGCGGACTATTATCCGAAGCACATCGAGGCTCTCGGTTTCCGCAAAGACGCCGACTGGCTGGAATACAGAATCAATATCCCGAACGAACTGCCGGAAAAGTTCAATAGGATCGGTGAGATTATCAAGGAACGCTACAATCTGCATATCAGGCCTTTGACCAAGAAATACGTCAGAAAGAACAACTATGGGCAGAAGGTGTTCGACCTTATCAACGAGACATACAAGGACCTCTACAATTTCACGATAATGCCGAGAGACCTCGCAGACAAGTACCTCGGTTTCTATCTCAGCGTTCTTGACCTTAATTTCATCTCTGTCGTGGAGAATGAAAATGACGAGCTTGTCGCATTCGGCATAACCATGCCGTCACTTACAAAAGCGCTGCAGAAAAGCAGGGGGAAGTTGTTCCCGTTCGGTTGGATTCCAATTCTGCGCTCAATGTATCTCAAGCACGAAGAAGGCGTAGAACTTCTTCTCATAGGTGTCCGTCCCGACTACAGAAATGCCGGTCTGACCTCGCTTCTGTTCGCCGATATGTTCGCAAAACTGTCCAAGGCAGGGTTCAAATGGGCGGAAACGAATGCGGAGCTTGAGACCAACAATGCCATTCAGAACTCGTGGTCCGGTTTCGATTACAAGCAGAACAAGCGTCGCCGCTCATACATAAAAGACATTTAGCCAATGGGCACGTCAGTCCTTGCGCCACTTCCGGAAAGAATGCGTCCGCATAGTCTGAAAGACTACGTCGGGCAGAAGCATCTTGTAGGGGAAGGGTGCATCCTAAGGAATATGATTGAGAGCGGAAGCATCTCATCATTCATTCTGTGGGGTCCTCCGGGTGTAGGAAAGACCACTTTGGCGAGGATTATCGCAGACACCCTGGACAGGGAGTTCTACACACTTTCAGCAATCAGTTCCGGAGTGAAGGATGTCCGTGAAGTGATAGACGGAGCGAAGAGCAAATCATTGTTCTCACATGCCGCAGCCCCGATTCTGTTCATCGATGAGATCCACAGGTTCAACAAGGCGCAGCAGGATGCACTGCTGGGTGCCGTTGAGTCCGGGACAGTGGTACTGGTGGGTGCCACCACCGAAAATCCATCATTTGAAGTCATCACTCCCCTCCTGTCACGCTGTCAGGTTTTTGTTCTCAAATCCCTTGAGACAGAGGACCTGCAGGCATTGCTGGACAGGGCAGTCAGCGAGGATGAAATCCTGAAGGAAAGAAACATAAGGATTGAAGAAACTGACGCTTTGTTCCGCCACAGCGGAGGAGACGGGCGCAAGCTGCTGAACATACTGGAGATAGTTGTTGATGCTCTGGCTTCGAACAAGGAAATCATCATCAACAACAAGACTGTAACCGACTGCCTTCAGGAAAACATTGCCATTTATGACAAGAACGGAGAAATGCATTATGACATCATTTCTGCGTTCATCAAGAGCATAAGGGGTTCGGACCCGAATGCAGCCGTATATTATCTTGCACGTATGCTGGACGGGGGTGAAGATCCACTTTTCATAGCCCGCAGGATGTGTCTCAGCGCCTCCGAAGACGTAGGCCTGGCCAACCCCAACGCATTGCTGCTTGCCAATGCCACATTCCAGGTGGTAAATCAGATAGGCATGCCGGAAGCACGCATCCCTTTGTCCGAGTGTGCGGTATATCTGGCATCTTCTCCAAAGAGCAACGCTTCTTACCTCGCAATAGAAAAAGCTCTTCAGGAAGCGCGTGAAAACAAAACAAGACCGGTTCCTCTGTACCTCAGAAATGCCCCGACCAAGCTTATGGAAGAGCTCGGCTATTCCGACGGATACAAGTACGCACACGATTATCCGGGACATTTCACAGACCTGGAATTCATGCCTGAAGGACTTGAAGGAAAGGCTTTCTACGAGCCGCAGCCGAATGCACACGAAGATAAACTGAAAGCCTATCTCAAGGCCTGCTGGCCGAAATATTATTCAGAAAAGAAATAATCAGAAAGGATATCCTACGCCGAAATGGATTGCGAAAGACTTGGTGTTGAAGTAATCTTTCGGACTTATCCATCTTTCACCTTCCGGTCTTGACGGATTGTAAATCTGGAAACCGGCATCAAAACGGAGAAGTATATAGTCAAGATTGACTCTCAAACCGGCTCCCCAGTCCGCTGCAATAGCCTTATAGAAGTCATTGAAGTGGAAAACCTGTTCCTGATAGTCCGCATTTATATTCCAGACGTTACCGGCATCGGCAAAGAGTGCTCCTTCAAGCTTCCAGAACATCTTGAACCTGTATTCCAAGTTTGCCTCCAGCTTAATGTCACCGGTTTGGTTAGGTATTGCAAACAACTTGTAATCCTGTGAAAATCCCGGTCCGACAGATCTGGCCTGCCATCCTCTCAAACTGTTCGCGCCACCGCTGTAGAACTGTTTTTCATAAGGCATGGAAGTAGAATTTCCATAGGCGAAACCGACACCTGTCAGCAGTCTTAATGCAAGTGTATGGCCGTCATTCTTTCCCCAGCTTATTCCTCTTGCAAGATTTATCTCAGCTCTTACGTATTGGGCGTACGGCGAACCGAAAATCGTTCTCTGACCCAGTTCATCGACAGGGAGTACCTTATTCAAGGCACTGAGCAGATTGCCTGACAGGTCGAATGATATCCTTTCGCTATGATAGGAACCTTTAGGTATCAGTTCGTCGTAACTGCTGTTGATGATTGTTCCACCCACTCCGGCATCCATATGGCTGATATATGACGAAGCCATATAAGGATTCTCTATGAGCACCTTGATAAATTCTTCGCTGATATTCAGCATTCTGACAAAATTCAATTGAAGAGGATATAGCTGATATCTCAACCTGTTATTGAAGGAGCCGGTATATCCGAATGAACCGGAAGCGATGTTTCTGGTGAACTCTGGCCTGTTCTGATAATTGAAAGACAACTTCACCTCGGTTCTCGGGAGAACTCCGCCTTTGAAAGCCGAATAAGGCAGTCCGACGAATCTCGGAAGGCTCAGGCTGGTGGACACACCGAATTCGTTGGAGCGCACGTTGCTCTTGTCAAGTTTGAAAAGGAAATTGCCGCTTAGATTGACATTGAGCCATTCGCCGCCGTGGAAGATGTTCTTATGGTAGAAAGTTAGTTTCGGAGCGACACCGAAAAGTCCTGTAGAATTGGACGAGAGTTCAAGATTGGCCTTGAAACCCTTCAGCTCAGACTCGGACAGGACGATGTTGCAGTTAACCTCTGAAGAATCGCCCGCATTCATTTCGACCGACACTGAATTGAACAGTTTGAGAGAGGAAAGTCTTGAGTAAGTGTTATTTACATTCTTCTCACTGTAAATGTCGCCGGGATGCAGGGTATTGAGATTCTTGAGTATCGAAGGCTTTATGGTCACGTCGGAAGAATGCGAAATGCTGACTTCACCTATTGTATACTTCTGCAAGGGCCTGGAATTCCTGATCTGATATCTGAGGGTGGTCTTTCCCGGAACAGTTACAGTATCTGCCACGAAAGAGTAATTGCTCTTGCTGTAATCATAATATCCCAGATTCCTGAAATAAGCTGCGCTTCTCACGCTCTCCTTTTCCAGGATATCTTCGGAAAGGTATATACCTTCCTGAACAAGAGAATTGTCGATATCGGAGAAGAATTCATCTGAAAATTCTCCATCAGGGATATCATAACGGATTTCGGATACCGTCTTCCGCTCTCCCAAGTCGATTATATAATTGACATGAGTCAACTGCTTTTTAGTGGAAATCTCTGCGTCGACTTTCGCATCATAATATCCAAGATATTCCAGATGTGTTCTGATATTATCGACAGAGCCGTTAACGACATCACTATCGAAAATAACAGGTTCTGTTCCAATCTTCTTGAATATTCCTCCCCATCCGTACATTCCAAGCAAAGGGGACCAGTCACCTATCAGCCTTGCATTAGACTGCTGCTTGATGTATGGGGTAATCTCGGATAACGACAGTTTGCCACCCGACACGAACGTAACTTCATTCCTGGCCAGCCTTGACTGGTCGGGAGCAAGCGATCTGGTTGTACTGCAGGACAGTGCAAGAAGCAGAACTGCTGAATATGCTATCGTCCGTTTCATGTAATATCTAGCAAATTTAGTAAAATTAATGAGTATCTTTGCCGAAATGACCAACGCAGACATCAAATACATCAGGTCCCTGAGAGAAAAGAAATTCAGGGACGAGTACGGTTTGTTCGTAGTAGAAGGTGAAAAGATGGTAAAAGAAGCCATGGATTCATCATTTGACGTGGTTGACGTATTCCGCAAGGAGGAAATCGGTGAAGAAGCGATGTCAAGGATCAGCACTATGAGTTCCCCGTCCCCGGTCCTTGCCGTTGTAAGGCAGAAGCATTGGGAAATGGACAGGGACATTCCTGAAGGCCTGTACCTCGGCCTTGATTCCGTGCGTGATCCGGGCAACATGGGCACAATCGTAAGGTTATCCGACTGGTTCGGCGTAGATACGGTATTCGCATCGGAAGATTCTGTCGAATTGTACAACCCGAAAGTGATACAGGCAACTATGGGTGCCATATTCAGAAAGAAAGTGGTCTATTGCAGCATTCCACGATTGTGCGAATGCTTTGTCAACGCTGGCAGAAAAGTCTATGGAACCTTTCTTGACGGTGAGAACATTTACAGCAAGCATCTTGAAAAAGATGCGCTCGTGATTATGGGCAACGAATCCAACGGCATCAGCAAGGCCACAGCTGAGAAGGTCACCGACAGGCTGTTGATTCCGTCATTTGCCAAAGGTCCTACAGCAGAGTCACTTAACGTTGCGGTAGCTACCGCCATAACATTATCGGAATTCAGAAGATGACAATATATCAGGTACTGCCCAGATTGTGGGGAAAAGGAAAGATGTCGGACTTGGACAAAGAGACTTTCACATATCTGAAGTCCCTCGGAATCTCTCACGTATGGTTTACGGGCATCATAAGGCACGCAAGCGGAAAAGACTATGTCAAAGGAGACCCGGGCTGCCCGTTCGCAATTTCTGACTATTGTGACGTGAATCCTTATCTTGCCAACGATCCTGACAACAGAATAATGGAATTCGAGGACCTCGTAGCAAGGACACATGCAATGGGGCTCAAAGTCATAATTGATTTCATCCCCAATCATGTATGCGCAGACTATGACGGGGACATTCCGGTGTATGACTGGCACGACTACGACTGGACTGATACGCGCAAGATCAATTACAGTGCACCCGGCACATGGGACAGGATGCTGCAGATAATAAGATTCTGGGCCGTAAAGGGCGTGGACGGGTTCAGGTGTGATATGGTCGAACTTGTCGACGTAAACTTCTTCAACTGGATGATTTCCAGGGTCCGCAATGAATTTCCGACAATCTGCTTCATAGCGGAAGTCTATGGCAGGGACAACTACCGGAAATACCTCGAAACCGGCTGTTTTGATCTTCTTTACGACAAATCGGGCGCATACGACAGCCTGATGTCCGTAATGAACGGAGGCGACATCCGTTCTCTGAGCTGGAACTGGCAATGGCTCGGCGACATGCAGCCGCGTATGCTGAATTTTCTGGAGAACCACGACGAGCAGAGACTCCAGAGACCGGACTATGCCGCGCTCGCCTACTCCGCACTGTTCAATTCCGCATCATTCATGCTGTACTTCGGAGAAGAGATTGATGAGCGGGCGGTCGAATCCGACAACAGAAGGACTTCGATATTCGACATAGTGAAGCTTCCATCTATGGAGCGCCTGTACAATCATATCCACAAGAAGTCCAAGGGCTTGTCTAAAGCGGAAAAGGACTGTCTTTCAAGACACAAGGATATACTCAACCTGGCGGCTGAAATCAGGGAATGGAGCAATTATGACCTTCTGTACTGCAATGCAGGCGATGTATTCCCATTCTTGAGATACACATCAGACATCAGGAAACCTTCTTACCTTATTGTCAGCAACTTCCAGGACAAGGACATTGACACTATAATTTCCATTCCTCCAGATGCAAAAAAGAAATGCCGCCTCAGAAGAGACAGCATTTCAGTCAGCGTGAAATCTCACGACTGTATCATTCTACCACTCTAGAATCTTCTTGAAGTCGTAGTCTTCAGGATTTGAGACATACTTGGCAGCTTCCTTGTAGTCTGCAGGGGTGATATACTGTGCAATATTCCTGTAGTAATTCTGCGCGATACCGCCTTCCATATCTACGCGGCGAGGAGGAATCTTGCCCTCTTCATTCTGGAGATCATGGAGATACAGAGGCTTTGCGTTACCGAAAGAGTCAACGTATACCATACAACCGGTCTCGCCCTTCTCAAAGAGCTCATAAGCGCCCATTGCAAGCTCTGTGCAATAGCTCAGGTCGTATGCTATAGGATCCTGGCAGCGGACGTCATAGCCGATCTCGACCGGACGGGTCTTCACTCCCTTGAAACCGATTTTCTTGAACTCTTTCTCGAGAAGTTCGTTGAAAAGCACAGCCTTGCTGATCTTGCCGAGTTCAGGATGTCCATGCTCGTCATAGGTCATGGTAACACCAGCATCCTTGATATCCTTAGGATCAAGGTCATGGAATACGCCTTCAGCAACGACCACAGTACCATAGCCGATACCGAGAATAGAACGCTTGAGTATGGCTGATATAGTGAGCTTTATTATCTTGTCGATGTTGATGCCGGTCTTGTTGAACATCTCAGGAATAATGGTCATAGGGCAATGTGTAGCTTCACCGATTCCGAGTGCAAGATGTCCTGCACTGCGTCCCATTGCTGAAATGAGAAGCCAGTTTCCGGAAGTGCGTGCATCCTCATAGATAGTGCGTGCGATATGCGCACCCTCATCCTTTGCTGAATTGAATCCGAAAGTAGGAGCGTTCATCGGCAGAGGAAGGTCGTTGTCGATAGTCTTAGGGACGTGGATATTGTGGATAGGATATTTCTTTGCCTCAAGGAACTTGGCGATGCGGTTTGCAGTGGAAGCGGTATCATCACCACCCACGGTAACAAGAAGCTTTACGTCATTATCCTTGAAGAGGCCGAGATTGAAATTCTTCTCGAAGTCTTCGTCAGTCGGTTTGAAACGGCTCATCTGAAGATAGGAACCGCCTCTGTTGAAATAAGCGTCGGCTTTGAAGAAATCAAGGTCCTCAGTACGAGGATTCTGATTGAAAAGTCCGCTGTAACCTCCGTGGAGGCCGATAACGCGATAGCCGTTAGACAGGAAAGTCTTGGCTACAGAGCAGACGACGGTATTCATTCCCGGAGCCGGGCCGCCGCCGCAAAGAATAATAATTGATCCTTTCATATCTGGAATAAAATAGTTGCTTCAAAAATCTTGTAAATTTACCAAATTCCAGTGTAATATCAAACACCGGAAAGCATCATAAATGCTCTTGAAATACTGAGTATAATTTGTTAGATTTGTAGCTTATTATGGCAGAGAAGGCAATATCGGACAGAATCAATGAGCTGAGGGAAATCCTAAAGGAGAATTCCCGCAGATATTATGTCGAAAACGCTCCGACAATGAGTGATTTCGAATTTGATCATCTGATGCGCGAACTTGAGGACCTTGAAAAGGCACATCCCGAGCTTGATGTCCCCGATTCCCCTACCCACAGGGTCGGCTCCGACCTAGAGGACGTGCGTGAAGCCAAAGGATTCGTCCAGAGGCCGCACAGATATCCAATGCTCTCGCTGGGCAACACCTATTCCATCGACGAGGTCGAGGAATTCTCCATGAGGGCGGACAAAGGCCTCAATACTGATTTCACATACTGCTGCGAACTGAAATTCGACGGCACGGCCATCTGTCTCACTTACAGGAAAGGCGTTCTCGTACAAGCTCTCACCAGAGGTGACGGAGAGAAGGGAGACGATGTCACGGAGAATGTCCGTCACATTTCCAATATCCCGCAACGCTTGCACGGCAATTACCCGGAAGAATTTGAGATTCGCGGTGAGATTCTGATGCCTTACGAGGCCTTTGACAGATTGAATCTCAAACGGCTTGAAGACGAGGAGGCTCCATTTGCAAATCCAAGGAATGCGGCTTCCGGCTCATTGAAGTTGCTTGACCCGGCGGAAGTCGGAGAACGCGGGCTCTGGTGTTCGCTTTACCATATTCCTGCGCAAAGTCTCAGTTTTGATACGCACGAACATGCTTTGGACGCAGCAGCAAGCTGGGGTCTGCCTGTCTCGGAGCACAGGAAAATATGCCGCAGCATAGCCGAGATCAAAGAATATATAGACTACTGGGACAAGCAGAGGAGATTCCTCCCGTATGCGACGGACGGAATTGTGATCAAGATAAACGAGCTCGCCCTCCAGCGCACTCTCGGATACACAGCAAAATCTCCAAGATGGGCTGTGGCGTATAAATTCCAGGCAGAAAGAGCCTGCACCGAACTTCTGAGCATCGATTATCAGGTCGGCAGGACAGGAGCGGTTACACCTGTAGCGAACCTTGATCCGGTACAGCTGTCTGGTACGGTGGTCAAAAGGGCCACGTTGAACAATGAGGACCAGATGTCAATACTGGACGTAAGGGTAGGAGATTTCGTATACGTTGAAAAAGGAGGGGAAATTATACCGAAGATCACCGGAATCGACCTCTCGCGCAGGAAGTCTTCTTCCGTAAAGCCTGCATTTCCCGAGTTCTGCCCGGACTGCGGCACAAGACTTGTCAAGGCCGAGGGCGAGGCGAAATGGTTCTGCCCCAACCAGGATGGCTGTGCAATGCAGATAAAGGGGCGGATGATACATTTCATCGGGAGAAAGGCCATGGACATCAATGCCGGTGAAGCCACTATCGAGCAGTTGTTCGACACAGGACTGGCAAAGAGTCCTGCAGACCTTTATGACATAAGCAAATACGAGCTCCTCTCGCTTGAAGGTTGGCAGGAAAAATCAGCGCAGAACTTCATCGACAGTCTTGAGGAATCAAAGAAGGTCCCTTTCGACAGGACGCTGTTCGCGCTGGGCATAAGAAACGTCGGAGAATCCACCGCTCGACTTGTTGCAAGACATTTCGGCAGCCTTGATGCCCTTGCGTCAGCCGGACTGTCAGAACTTCAGGAAGTTGAGACTGTCGGGGACATAATCGCGGGCAGCATATATTCTTTCCTCCGTGACGAGAAACATATCAAAGAGATTTCAAGGCTCCGCGAAAAAGGTTTGTGCTTTGAATTCCACGAAAGCGAAAACAGGATTTCCGATGCACTGGAAGGAAAGACCATTGTCATTTCAGGCAATTTTTCAATTTCACGAGACGAAATGAAGGAGCTGATAAGAAGTCATGGCGGGAAGAACAGCGGCTCCGTAAGCGGCAAGACTTCATTCCTTATTGCAGGAGAAAAGCCGGGTCCCGAAAAACTGAAGAAATGCGAGCAGCTAGGAGTTCCCGTGCTCAGTGAAGAAGCCTTTCTGACACTGCTTCCGGAAAGTGGCATCATCATAAAGACAGAGCAGGAACCTACGTTATTTTAGTTAGTTAAGAGGTTAATTATATGAGTTTCAGCGAGTTTTCACAGAAAGACTATGAAATGATCCAGCAGGAATGGGAGATTCTTAAAGAGTCCGCCCGGAAACGCTGCAAGGATGAGACGGAGATGCAGGTCGTAGAAAAGGCTTTTGAATTTGCGAACCAGGCGCACAAGAATGTGAGAAGACGTTCCGGTGAGCCGTATATCTTCCACCCGATCGCCGTTGCAAAAATAGTCATCGAAGAAATAGGACTTGGCTACAAATCCATATCCGCGGCCCTTCTGCACGACGTTGTAGAAGATACGGAATACACCCTGGAAGACATCAACAACCTTTTCGGGGAGAAAATAGCATCCCTGGTCGACGGCCTGACAAAAATCAAGACCGTGCTTGACAACGAGGACAAGAAGAATAACGGTACAGTGTACACTGAAAGCCTTCAGGCGGAGAACTTCAAACGTATTCTTCTGACTCTCAACGATGATGTCCGCGTGGTTCTCATCAAACTGGCCGACAGGTTGCACAACTGCCGCACCATCGATTCAATGCCTGAGAGGAAAAGGGACAAGATTCTCAGTGAGACGATGTTCATTTTCATACCTCTTGCGCACAGGCTGGGACTTTACAGCGTCAAGTCCGAAATGGAGAATATCTGGCTGAAATACAAAGAGCCCGATGAATACAAGGAACTCTCCAGCAAGATCAACCAGAACGTTTCAAGCAGAAGCCGTGAGATACAGGAATTCATCACCCCTATCGAGGAAGCACTGACAGCGGCAGGCTTCAAGTTTGAAATAAAAAGAAGGGTAAAGACACCATACTCAATCTATTATAAGATGCGCACCAAGAAGGTGCCGTTCGAGCAGATTTTCGACCTTTACGCTGTACGAATCATTTTCGACCCTTCCGACAACACTCCGGAAACGGAAAAAAGGGAGGCATACATGATATATATCACCCTTCTGAATCTGTACCACGACCAGCAGAGCCGTTTCAGGGATTGGATCAAGCAGCCGAAAAGCAACGGGTATGAAGCGCTGCACTGCACTCTGATGAGTCATGGTGGATTCTGGGTGGAAGTTCAGATACGTTCGAGACGAATGGACGATATCGCTGAAAAAGGTATCGCCGCACATTGGGCATACAAGAGCCACGGTTTCATAAAGGAAAACGAAAGCGAGATGGACAAATGGCTCGCAAGAGTACAGGAAGTGCTCGTCAGCAAGGACCTCAAAGCCATCGAACTTCTTGATATCATACACGGTGACCTTGTAAGCTCCGACATAGTGGTATTTACGCCAAAAGGAGAACAGAAAACCATACAGAACGGTTCCACTGCCCTGGATTTTGCATATATGATACACAGCCATATAGGCAACAGCGCAATCGCAGCCAAGGTCAACATGAAGCTCTCCCCTCTCTCTCAGGTTCTCAAAGCCGGCGACCAGGTCGAAATCATTACCGCCCGCACCGGTCAGCCAAAGATAGAATGGCTGCAGTTCCTTCACACAAGGCATGCCCAGAATGTAGTGCTGGAATTTTTCAAGGACAGCCACGACGAAATAGCCGAATCAGGAAAGAATATATTCAATGAGAGACTGAGTGCATTGAACATCAAGCCGACGCATGACATAATCAAGCGTTTTATGGACTACACTCAGCTCAATGACCTAAACGAGCTGTATTTCAGGATAGGCACAGGCCTTATCGGTCCGGAGGACTTCAAAATCATTCTTCTCGGAGAGAAGGAGGCGGCAGACAGGAAAGAAAGGACAATCATCCTGGCGGACTGCTGCAACCCAATTCCGGGAGATGCTGTAATCGGTATTCTGTCCGGCAAGGATACGGTAGTCGTGCACAAGAAATCCTGCCCGGTTGCCGAGAATGTGGCATCAAAATACGGCGAAAAAGTCGTAGTGCCGGAATGGGAGATGATTGAAAAGGAATTTCCTGTAAGGATTTCGCTGAAAGGTATCGACAAGGTCGGTATGCTCAACGAAATCACGAACTACATATCCAACGTGATGGGTGTGAACATGAGGAAACTGCAGCTCGGATGCGAGGAAGGAATATTTGAAGGGTTCATAGAAATGCTTGTCAAAGACAAGAAGAACCTGCAGAACATGATAGAAAATTTAAGAAAAATCGACGGCATCGAGGATGTTGTCAGAACTGATATCTGATGAAAAAATATACAGCGCTCATAATTATTCTTGCGGCAATCGCTCCGATGCTCTTCATCCACTCCTGTGCGAACACCACACAGGCCCCGTCCGGCGGTGCGAAGGACACTATTCCGCCGTACATCGTGATGATAGATCCGCTGCCAGGGGCAACGAATGTCCCATTGACGGGAGCAAGAATAAAATTCGACTTCAACGAATATGTCACAATCAAGGAAGCGAAGAACATTTTCCTCTCTCCACCTACGGCAAAAAGGCCGAAGTCAAGGATTCAGGGCAAGAGCGTCATCGTAAGTTTCGATGATACGCTGCAGGCCAACACGACATACACTATCAGTTTCACTGACGCTCTGGCTGACAACAATGAGGGAAACATTTTCCCGGGATATACCTATGTATTCTCGACCGGAGAGAACATCGATTCAATGGGATTCACCGGCACGGTCAGGAACTGCAATGACCTCAGCCCAGTCAAAGGCGCCACAGTCCTGCTCTACAAAGACCATTCGGACTCAGCCGTATTTCTACACCGTCCGGATGCCGCTGCAAAGACTGACGACTGGGGCTTCTTCATGATTCCTTTCATAGAAGATACTGAATACAGGATGTACGCGCTAAGAGATGAAAACGGAAACAACATTTATGATCCCGAATCCGATTGGGTCGGCTTTGTGGACCAGGCAGTCAGGCCGGTACTGCAGGTCAGCGACACCGTGAAGGAGTTCCTGAAATATGACATGACGGACACCATAGGCTGCAGGGCCAGAAGATCCGAGTACGAAATCAACCTGTTCAGGGAGAATCCGTCCAGACAAATGATTGTCAACAAAGTCCGGGTTTCCGACAGGACATCCTACATCACTTTCATGGCGCATGATGCATGGATTGATTCTCTTTGGATCAGCGGAATACCGGCGAACCGGATAATCACACAGTTCAACCGCGAACAGGACAGCCTTGAGATCTGGGTCAATGACACAAGGGCGATGCCGGATACACTCAACCTATATGTAAACTACAGAAAGACTGACTCTCTCGGTGTTCTCAGCCCTTTCCTTGAAAGGGTCAAGCTCTTTGATGAGAACAAAAAGAAAGAGACTCAGACAAGAAACAGCAGGAATAGGAACGACAAGGAAAAGGAAGTCTGCAGGATCAATTACGTAGCAAAGCCTGAGAACATCGAGCATGACGGCATAGAGCTGGAATTCGAAGTCCCTATCGTATCGGAGAAGTTCGACTCCGTCAAATTCCTTTCCCTCAATCCGAGACAGCAGCTTACCGAGGAGAGATTCAAGGTTGAAAGGGACAGTATGAATATCAGAAAGTACAGGATATATCCCCAGATCCAGTATCTCAAAGGATACGAATACTCATTGAAGATACCTGAGAACTGCTTCAGGGATATCAACGGGAACGTGAATGACAGTCTTCTTGTAAAGGTATCGCTGCCGGACGATGACATGCTGAGCAAGCTTTACCTCAATATGAAGAACGTTGACAGGAAATATATCGTGGATCTTCTGGATGAAAAACTTTCTGAGGTTCTGAGAAGCTATATCATAGATTCAGACCGCACCCTTGAATTCCCATATCTCAAAGAGGGGAAATATGCCGTCAGGATAAGCGATGACGGAAACAGGAATTCAATGGTTGACACCGGCAACCTGCTCGAGCACAGGCAGCCGGAAAAGGTACTTTTCTACATGATAAACGAGGACAAGCTCTTCGATATCCCGGCAGGCACGGAACTGGATCAGACTATAGATATCAACAAGCTATTCAACTGAAAAGAATGAAGAGACTGTTTTTCATATTGACAATGCTTGCCGCCGGCATCTCATCCTACGCACAGCAGGATACTCCTGAATTGACTGACGAATATCTTGACACTGTACAGGTCAAGCGGGCCGTCGAGCTCAATGACTACTCCATGATAGGTGTCAACTACGGTGTCAGTTTCAGCAACATGTCCTTCAGCCCGTCAAAGCATCAGAACTTTCTGTTCTCAACCAACTACCTGTCTATAATGTATACCAAATACTTGAAGATGTTCGACTATCTTCCGTATTTCGGTTTCACTGTGGGCATAGCTCACAGCAATGAGGGATTCCTGACGAAGGAGAACAAGGAAACCGGCAGCACTTCAAACATTGACGGTGCAACCAAGCTCAAGATGGAGGTACTGGAGATTCCGTTCATGATGGAAGGACATTACGACATGGAATTCTTCAAGCTGTTCGCCGACATAGGATTCTACGGAGGGTACAGATACAATATGCAGAGGGAAAGCCTTCCCGGTCAGATTGAAGAGAAATACCTTTCGGAATTCTACCCATACGAATACAGATTCGACTATGGTCTCGAAGGCGGACTTGGCTTCTCAATCATTTTCGACCCATTCGAACTGAGGATTGCAGGAATGCTGAGATATGCTTTCCAGAGTTTGTATGAGCCTGATTATGAGAGTATATGGCATCCGTACAACACTTATTATTACAGATATGCCTATCCTCTTGATATCAATGTGACAGCTGGTCTGTATATCCATCTTGGAAAGAGATACGGAAAAACACCAAAGGTTCTTAAGAAAGAGGCTTACGACATAGTATACAGAAAATAGAATGAGCAGAGTGGTTCACATAGGAAAAGTAGTCATGGGCGGTGGCAATCCCATTGTCGTACAGACAATGTGCAACACACACACTTCAGACGTCGATGCGACTGTCGCCCAGTGCAGGGAGCTTGCGGACGCCGGAGCCGGGATCATCAGAATCACCGTCCCGGGGCTGCAGGACGTGGAGGCGGTAAGGCAGATTCATTCCAGACTGAGGGAAAATGGCTATGATACCCCTCTGGTGGCAGATATTCATTTCTCATCTGAAACAGCCATCGCAGTTGCGCCCATAGTTGAAAAAGTCAGGATAAATCCCGGCAACTTTCATCCGGATCACGACAAGGCACGCGAGCAGTTCAGCAGGTTGATAGAAGTATGCAGGGCGAACGGAACCGCAATCAGGATAGGTCTGAACCATGGTTCATTGGGAAAATATATTACCGACAAATACGGAAACACTCCGCAGGCAATGGCTATCGCTGCCATGGAATGGATACACATGTGCATGGATGCCGACTTCCATGAAGTTGTAGTGTCGTTAAAAGCCAGCAACACGGTAGTTATGGTTGAAGCGTATCGGAATCTTGTGGCAAGGATGCGGGAGGAAGCTTGTGACTTCCCTGTCCACATCGGTGTGACCGAAGCCGGCAATGGAGATTCAGGCCGCATCAAGTCATGCGTCGCAATGGCCGCGCTTCTTTCGGAAGGGATAGGTGACACCGTAAGAGTGTCTCTCACCGAGCCACCTGTAAATGAGCTGCCCGTAGCTATGTACCTGTCGGAGAAATTCAGCGGACAGAAGACTTCATTCAAATACAAAATGGATGACAGGGAACGCAGAATGCTCGATTTCAGCACCGAGTGGGGCCCAAAACTTCTGAACAGGACAGTAGATGACATGCCTGAATGTGAGTGGAAGGATGAAATAATGCAGGCTGCGAGGCGTAAGTTCTACAAACCGGAGTATATAGCATGCCCGGGTTGCGGAAGGACCATGTATGACCTCCAGGGTGCATTCGAAGAAGTCAAGGCAAGGACCTCCCATCTGAAAGGGATGGTTATTGCCGTAATGGGGTGCATTGTCAACGGGCCCGGTGAAATGGCGGACGCAGACTGGGGTTATGTCGGCGAGGGAGGCGGCAAAGTCTCAATCTACAGGAAGGGAGAACCTGTGCTCAGGCATATACCCGACCACGTAGCCATTGACAAGCTGCTGGAGCTGATAGAGAGCTATTCTATATAGAGAAGCAGGCCCTTAAGGTACTCACCTTCAGGATGATATATATTGACGGGATGGTCCTGGCCCTGCATCAGACGGCCTACAATCCTTACTTTTCTTCCCGTCTGTGCTGCAGCAGAGAAGACCATGAGTGCGAACGCCTCCTTGTCCACTACCTGAGAACAGCTGAACGTAAACACATAACCTCCGGGAGCAACTTTTGAGATTGCTGCTGCATTGAGCCTCTGATATGCCCTGAGGGCATTCTTCAATGCACCGCGATGCTTGGCGAAAGCAGGAGGGTCAACTATCATAAGATCATAAGCGCCTTCCTTGACTTTGCCAAGGAAATCAATTGCATCCTCACAATATCCCGTATGTTCGGTAAAGCCGTTAAGTTTGATGTTCTTCTCGACAAGGGACATTGCTTTGGCGGAACTGTCCACAGAATCCACATGTTTGGCTCCGCCGCTTAGAGCATAGACTGAAAAGCCGCCCGTGTAGCAGAACAGATTCAACACCTTCCTTCCTTCGGCAAATCTCTCCACAAGTGCCCGGTTTTCCCTCTGGTCAAGGAAAAAGCCGGTCTTCTGCCCTTCTTCCCAGTTTACGATAAATTTATGACCGTTTTCAAGGGCTACGGTCTGGGAAGCATCAAACCCTTCTGCTTTGTACATATAGCCGTCAATAAGCTCCAAACCTGCCTTATAGGGGGCCGTACCGGAACTTTTATCATAGACTGCCTTGAGCGAAGATCCGTACACGCGTTTCAGGGCCTCGGCAATCTGCTTCTTATTGCGGAACATGCCTACAGAATGAGCCTGAAGCACACATACGCCATCATAATAGTCTATTATCAGGCCCGGGAGACCGTCTCCTTCACCATGAACCAGTCTGTAGCAGTTTGTTCCGGGACCTATTGCAGATTTTCTGAGCTCAAGCGCCGCTCTGATGGAATTGAACCAGAAATCAGGGTCCTCCGGATTACCGGAGAAGCTGAGCACCCTGACAGCAATCGAACCTATCTGATAATGTCCGGAGGCGATGTACTCCCCTTCGGAAGAATATACGGAAACAAGGTCACCTTCTGCAGGATTGCCGACTATATTTGCAATGGCACCCGAGAAGACCCAGGGATGGAAACGCAGAAGGGACTCTTCCCTGCCGCGCTTAAGAATGATTTTCGTCATTTGGCTGATTCTGTGGAGGATTGATTTCCTCAGGAGTGAGAGGATGCTTTTCGGACTTTATCAGTTTCTTGTACATTTCAAGGCATATCCAGGCATCAGTCGCTGCGTACATACGCTGCGCTGGAGTAAGGTCCTGGGCTTCCCAGTTAGAAAGCTGCTGAGTCTTGGATATCCTGCATCCCATGATATTGGCTGCAAGCTTTTTTACGCTCTTGTCACGTATTCCCCACTCCCATCCTATCTTCTGGAGGTCTATGAAATTCTTTGCTTCAAAAGGGGATATTTTCTGGAGTCCCCTTACGTCATCGTGAACAGCCGCACCGACTTTTGCTATTCTCGGGGAAGAAAGTATATTTTTCAAAAGTCTGCCGATTCCGAGTGTCTGCACCCTGAAGAGGAAAGCCTTATCCGGTCCGGACAACTGCAGAAGCGCCACGCCGTGACACTTCTGCCCGGGAGAGAATACAGGCCTCGTTTCTGTGTCGAAGCCTATCATTTTCTGCCTTTCCAGATACAGAATCGCTTTCAGATATTCCCGTCCTGTTCTGCTTATCACCTTGATTTCTCCCGGGAAAGATCCCAGGGGCAGCTTCTCAATCTCTTCAGGCGTTACACTTATTTTATACATCCGACATCAATTGTGGTTTTCGGGTGAACAAAGGTAAGAATTTTCCCTATCTTTGTGAAGATAAAATTGCAGCAATTATGCCTCACATTTCCAATACGGCTGAGATAATGCCGGAATCAGCGATACGCAAGCTTACTCCTTATGCAGACCAGGCAAAGGGAGACGGCATCAAGATATACCATCTCAACATAGGATCCCCGGACATCAAATCACCTGAAGGAGCCTATGAAGCGGTGCACAATTATGTCTTCGACCACCTTCCGTATTCGAATTCGGCGGGGACCTATTCTCTGAGGAATGCTATTGTCGAGAAATACTATAAGAAAATAGGCATCAACATCGACATCAATGACATGCTTGTCACTGTCGCCGGCAGCGAAGCCTTGACTATGGTTTTCCAGGCAGCCTGCGACCCGGACGATGAGGTGCTGGTCATGGAGCCTTTCTACTGCAACTACAACACTTTCACGCTGATGAACAGGGTCAAGCTGGTTGCAGTGCATACGGATATCAAAGACGGATTCAAAGTGCCGCCGATTGAAGAATTCGAGAAAGTTATGACTCCGAGGACAAAGGCGGTTCTGCTGTGCAATCCGGGAAACCCTACCGGAACCCTCTACACAAAGAAGGACATGCTTGCCATCGGGGAGTTGTGCAGGAAACATGACATTTTCCTGATTTCTGATGAGGCATACAGGGAATTCTGCTACACGGAAGAGCCATATTTCTCCGCCATGCAGATTCCGAATCTCAAGGAGAATGTCATTCTGGTGGATTCAGCATCCAAGAGATACAATCTTTGCGGGGCAAGGATCGGCTGCATCGTATCACACAACAGAGCCGTCATCAAACTTATCACCAAGATAGCACAGGCCCGTCTGTGTCCGCCTGTCCTCGGTCAGGTTGCAACATACGGAGCGTTGAGCGCAACACCGGAATATTTTGAAAAAGTGCGCGAGGAATACATTGCAAGAAGGGATTACACCATCGAGAGGCTGAACAGAATGGATGGAGTCTTCTCTCCAAAGCCAATGGGTGCATTCTACACAGTGGCCGAATTACCGGTGGATGATACCGAGAAATTCGCCAAATGGCTCCTTACAGACTTCAGGGTGAACAATGAAACTGTGATGATCACTCCTGCCGAACCGTTCTACAAGACTCCGGGAATAGGAAAGAATCAGGCCCGCATAGCATATGTGCTCGAAGTGCCGGCATTAAAGAAAGCACTCGACATACTTGAAAAGGGATTGAAGAAATATAACTCACTGGATAAAAATGGAATACAGAGACGTAATCGCCACAAGGCATAGTGTAAGGCGTTTCACCGGAAAAGCGGTAGAAAGAGAGCTTATCGATGAGATGATAGCCGAAGCCATGACCGCTCCTTCTTCAAAGAACAGCAGGAGCACAGGATTCATGGTAATAGAGGATAAGTCCACATTGGAGGCGATTTCAGAAATGAGGGAATCTGGTTCTTCATTTATTGCAGGGGCTGCCGCTGCCATAGTTGTCCTGGGAGACGAGGAGAAGACTGACCTTTGGGTGGACAACGCTTCGATCAGCACTACATATCTGATGTTGTCTGCAGTGGATAAAGGCCTTGGAAGCTGCTGGGTACACGTCAACGGTCGCCCAAGGAGCAAGACGGACGCGTCAAAAGGCATGGCCGAGGACTATGTAAGAGAACTCCTCGGAGTAAAGGACAACATGAGAATACTCTGCGTTCTTGCCCTTGGCTACGAGGAGTCAAAATAGATTTACGGGACATTAGTCCTCGTAATCCATGCAATATCTTCCTACTGTAAACGGACGCACCCTGCCGTTGGCGACAGCCAAATGCTCGGGATGCACGGAATAGCCCTTGAGGGATTCCGGACTGTCAAATAGTGAATCAAGCATAAGGTCAACATTGGCGGACGGAAGTCCCTCTATGTTGACTTTTATATTCAAAAGACCGGGAATCCGACCAGCGAGGCTTTCCAGGCCCTCTTTGATATTCTTCTTTATTTCTTCTTTCTGCACGGCTGTCAGGTCTTCTTTCAGCTTCCAGAGGATAATATGATGTGTCATTGCTATCAGATTGAAAGAATATCAAAAACGATATTCATAAGTATATACATCAGGAATACAAGCAGAGGAATCAGCACCCAGTGGAGTCCGAGAACGAGAACGATCACTGCACAAAGGATGCAATTGACAAGGAAACAGATTCTCTTCTGCTTCAAGGATTTCTCATCGTCGCGGCTGAATTTCAAGGAGAACATGGGAATCTCCGCGATGAGCAGGAATGAAAGCACAGCCGAACAGATAGGGATAAACCAGTTTCCGGCCGCCCAGGACGCAAGGAAAGATGCAGGCTCGGCAGCTATGAAATAGCAAAGAGACGCGCAGAGAATAGCGCAGGCAGGAGTCGGGAGACCGATAAAGCCATGGCTCTGGCGCGGGTCGATATTGAACTTTGCAAGTCTGGCAGCGCTGAAGACTGTGATTAGCAGAGGCATAAGGCACACCCAGCTCTGCCCGAAACGGCATTCATACATACATTTCATCATCATCACTGATGGCAGAAGTCCGAAACTGACCATATCGCACAGTGAGTCAAGCTCCTTGCCAAGGTCTGAATATGCGCCCAGTGCCCTGGCCGCAAATCCGTCGCAGAAATCGAACACTGCAGCGGCAATCATCAGGAAGAAGGCGACGTCAGGCCTTCCCCCGAAAGCGGCTATCACACCTAGGGATCCGCATACGAGATTCATAGATGTGATAGCGTCAGGTATATATTTCGTAAATTTCATTACTTGATATTGAGCTTTGCCTTGATATCCTTAGGAAGAGCGCTCTGGTGAAGGACGAAATCGAGAGTCTGAGCCTTCACGAATGCTTCGGAAGCATACCAGATACCATTATACTTGCCTGTCTCACCCCAGGAGTTCTTTACCATATAGTACTTGTTTCCGAACTGATCCTTGGCAATTCCGAAAATCTGCATACCGTGATCGTCCGTCATTGTCTTGTTGTCGAACTCGATCTGACGCTGCTCCTGTGAGACTGTCTTCTCTACGATAGTATTTACGGCCGGTTTCTCGGAATCGTCCTCACCTACCCAATGAGCCTGGTCCGAGCCGGCAGTGCTGCTTGCCTTGGCATCCACAAGGATTGCAAGTCCGTCACGGGTAAAACCGGTTTCGCTTACGTCTGCACCCCATGCAACGGTATAACCGTCATTGATAGCCTTGTCAAGCACGTTCATAAGCTCATCGACAGGCAGATTGAATGCCTTGTCTCCGCGCCAGTTGTCGCATACCTCGATTACAAACTCACTGTAGAAAGGATGATGTGTAAATGAAGTCAGTGAAACGTATTCGTCAGGATTGAACTTGAGAGCATCACGATAAGACTCCGGAGTATATTCCTTTCCGTCAACCTTGAATGTCTTCGGATAAGCTCCGAGATAAGCCTCAAGGACAGCGTCGAATCCGCGTTTCCATGCAGTAGTAAGGGTTCTGTTCGGCTTCCTTACTACAGCGGACACATAAGCCTTGAGAACGGCGTCCAGTTCAGACTGTGCCGGCTTCTGTGTGCCATAGTTCATGCCTGTCATCTCAGCCTGAGGGACGATGCCGAACTGTCTGATGACCTCGAGTACGTCACCAGCCTCGGAACCTGCTGAGAAACCGAGGTTTCCGTCCAAACGTACATATTTGTCAGCTCTCTGTGAATAAGAGTGGGATACAACAAAGAATTCGGAAAGGTCTGGATATTTAGCAGGGTCCTTGATGCCATTGATACGGATAATCTCGGACTCAACGAAGCCGATTGTGGAAAAAGCCCAGCAAGTACCGCTGCTGGCCTGGTCCTTTACAGAAGTGATAGGATTTTCCTTAACTGTGGTGAACTGATAATCCGGCCAGTTGATCTTGGCCTGTGCGAATGCGGCGCATGCAGAAAGCATCACAAACGCAGAAACGATAACTCTTTTCATAATGATATGTGTTTAACCACTCAAATGTAAATAAAAAAACGGGCTCTTCAAAAGAAGAACCCGCATAATTTATAATTCCTAGGATTATTTTGAAATAACTCTTGCCATTTCAAGAACCTTGTTTGAATAACCCCACTCGTTGTCATACCAAGCGCAAACCTTAACGAAAGTAGGATCGAGCTGGATACCTGCCTTTACGTCAAAGATTGATGTGCGGCTGTCATTGCGGAAGTCTGTAGAAACGACAGCATCCTCTGTGTAACCGAGAATTCCCTTGAGCTCGCCCTCAGAAGCTTTCTTCATTGCAGCGCAGATCTCCTCATAAGTTGCAGGCTTCTCGAGTTCGCAAGTAAGGTCAACGAAGCTGACGTCAGATGTAGGAACGCGGAGTGACATACCGGTAAGCTTGCCGTTGAGTGCAGGAAGAACCTTACCTACAGCCTTTGCAGCACCTGTTGATGAAGGGATGATGTTCTCGAGGATACCACGACCGCCTCTCCAGTCCTTCTTTGAAGGTCCGTCAACTGTCTTCTGAGTTGCTGTGGCAGCGTGAACTGTTGTCATGAGACCTCTCTTGATTCCGAAGGTGTCATTGAGGACCTTGGAAATAGGAGCAAGGCAGTTTGTTGTGCAGGATGCATTGGAGATGATATCCTGTCCAGCATATGTATCGTGGTTTACACCGTAAACGAACATTGGTGTAGAGTCCTTTGAAGGTGCAGACATGATGACCTTCTTAGCTCCAGCCTGGATGTGCTTGCGAGCTTTCTCGTCCTCAAGGAAAAGACCTGTTGACTCAACAACAACCTCAGCGCCAACCTCATTCCACTTAAGGTTTGCAGGATCCATCTCAGCTGTGAGGCGGATCTTCTTTCCGTTAACGATGAGTGTGCTTCCTTCAACCTTGATGTCACCCTGGAATGCTCCGTGTACTGAATCGTACTTGAGCATGTAAGCGAGATAATCAGGATCGAGAAGGTCATTGATTCCAACGATCTCGATGTCTTTTGAGAAATTCTCAACTGCAGCACGGAATACCATACGGCCGATACGACCAAATCCGTTAATACCTACTTTTACCATTGTTTTGTTTTGATTATAATGTTTAACACAAAATTCGCCCGAAAAGCGTCGCAAATTTATCAAATTTTAATCTGAAAATCAATTATATTTGCAGAAATATATTATGAAAATTCTACTGGTAAACGACGACGGTATAAATGCTAAAGGACTGCAATCCCTGGCATCGGTCATGAAGCAGTTCGGAGAGGTTACAGTTGTGGCGCCGAAGCACCACCAATCAGGCACATCAATGGCGATTTCACTGGGAATCAGGCCCATCGCCGCAAAATTCGTCGGAGAAAAAGAAGGCATAAAATGGCACTATCTGGACGCTACTCCTGCCAGTTGCGCCAAATACGCTATCGACATGCTATTTCAGGACGAACTCCCTGACGTAATCGTCAGCGGTATCAACCATGGACTGAATTCATCCACGGCGGTATGGTACAGCGGGACCATAGGCGCAGCACGTGAAGGCGCCCTTGCAGGAATCATCTCCATCGGCGTTTCACTTGACAACCTTTCGCACGATGCCGATTTCAGCACTGTGGAGGAAATGTTCCCGGACATTTTCAGAAGCATTATGGCAAATGCCAGGACAGGTATAGTATATAACGTGAATTTCCCGGATCTTCCGCCGGAAAAGATAAAGGGCATAAAGGTCACCACTCAGGGCTTCGAAAGCTGGATCAAGGAATTCGTGCCGTACAACAAGGAAATGTACGACAAATTCGGAGTGCTGGCGCAGTCTGACCCGAACATGGTACTGCCTGTCGCGGAAGAGGGAGAAGTGTTCTATATGATGGCCGGTGAGGTGATTGCAGATCCGGGCAACACTGAATTCACTGACAACTACGCAAACGAGCACGGATACATCTCAATCACGCCGCAGAGCATAGACAACACAGATTACGACGAATTCAGGAGACTACAGGGCAAGATAAAATGAAGTACTACATCATAGCGGGAGAGGCGTCCGGAGACCTTCACGGAAGCAATCTCATCAAAGGACTGAAAGCCGCGGACCGGGATTCGGATATCAGGGTCTGGGGCGGAGAACTGATGCAGAATGCAGGCGGAGAACTTGTACACCATTACAAGGAAGGGGCTGTCATGGGTGTGACTGACGTTCTTGGAAAAGGATTCAAGCTCCTCGGAAACCTTTCAGAGTGCAAAAAGGACATCACTGCATGGAACCCTGATGTGGTAATCCTGATTGACTACCCGGGATTCAATTTCAAGATTGCGCGTTTTGCCCACAAGAAAGGGATCAAGGTGTTCTACTACATTGCTCCCAAGACCTGGGCAAGCAGGGAAAGAAGGAACAGGAAACTGAAGAAATATGTCGACAGGCTGTTCATCATCTTTCCGTTCGAGAAGAAATATTTCAGTTCCAGAGGCATTCAATATGTCTACAAAGGCAATCCTCTGATTGACGCAATAGACAATCACGAATACAGAAAGCCTGCCGATTACAACTATGTCGCTGTCCTTGCCGGATCGAGAAAAGGAGAAATCTCAAGGATGATGCCCGTATGCATGAAGGTTGCCGACATGATGCCGGACAGGAAATTCATCATTGCTGGGGCTCCGTCAAGAGATGAAAAGGACTATGCCAAGTACATAGCCGGCAGGAAGAATGTCAGCCTGATGTTCGACAGGACATATGACATCCTCAAATATGCGGATGCCGCAATCATCAATTCAGGTACGGCATCGCTTGAAGCAGCATTGATCGGTACGCCTCAGGTAGTCTGCTGGTCATCCTCGGCCATAACCGTATTCATAGCCGACAAGATTCTGAAAGTCCTCGACAACATCAGATTCATCTCATTGGGGAATCTGATTATGGACAAATTTGTTTTCCAGGAACTTCTGCAACAATATTTCAACCCGGAGAATGTCCGTGAAGAGCTGGAAAAGCTTCTCACTGACGAGGGATACAGGCTTGAGATGAAGCTTGACTATAACCAGA
The DNA here is from genome assembly GCA_024402095.1 of Bacteroidales bacterium. GTDB lineage: Bacteria > Bacteroidota > Bacteroidia > Bacteroidales > UBA932 > Cryptobacteroides. The sequence continues at coordinate 87,876 of JAKSJU010000002.1, forward strand.
TACGGATAGAGTTGGGAGGTTCAGGCGCTTCAGAAGCGATAGCAAGATCAATGATTGAGGAACTCAGGCGAAAATAGCGCGGCCGATCCTTACGATGGTGGCGCCGTTCCTTATGGCAATCCGCCAATCCCCTGACATACCTATAGAGAGCTGGTTGAAGTCGGTCAGCTCCGGGAAAAGGTCAACCAGATAAGCCATATAGGCATCTATCCTCTGGAAATCGGCTTCAACGACAGACTCATCATCAGTATTTGACGCCATACCCATCAGTCCGCGGAAACGGACTCCCGGATAATTGTCCGCATTGAAAAGAATGTCCAGGACATCTTCCTCGTGGAAACCCTGCTTGGTCTCTTCGGCCCCAATATGCATCTCCAGAAGGATATCCACTGGGCGGCCGGCTGTTCTTCCCCATTTGTCTATTTCCTGAAGGAGATGAAGGCTGTCGACGGATTCAACCATTGTAACATAAGGAAGAACCATTTTCAACTTGTTGGTCTGTAGATGTCCGATGAAATGCCATTCTATATCCTTGAAAGGTATTTCCGACAATTTCCTGCAGAATTCCTGTGGCCTTGATTCGCCGAATACGCGCTGCCCCGCAGCGTAAGCCTCTATGATCGATTCAACCGGATAATATTTTGAAACTGCCACCAGTTTTACACCTGATGGCAGTTCATTCAATATGCTATTGAGATTATCTGCGAGCATTCTGCTTAGCCTGTTGCTGCTGTAACTTCTGTGCCTCTTCAAGTCTCTGCTGCCACTTGCTCTTAGGAAGAGGCTTGCCCTTGCTGGCTTCAACCTTCGCGAGAACCTTTGAAGGATCGACACAATATTTCTTGATGACCCAGACTTCAATCATGGCAATGAGCTGTGAGAGAAGATAATAATAACTGAGTCCTGCGGACAGGTTGTTACAGATGAAGAACATCATGATAGGCATCATCCAGACACTCATAATCTGCATACTCTTCGCGCTCGGGTCAGAGGCAGAAGGCTGGTTGGACATGGTCATCTTGGAATAGAGCCACATCACTACTGCCATAAGCAATGCAAAAAGTGAAAGATGATCCCCGAGCAGCGGAATCCTCGTACCGAAATCGACTATGCTGTCATAAGTGCTGAGGTCATCAGCCCAAAGGAATCCCTGCTGTCTCAACTCTATGGAAGCCGGGAAGAATCTGAACATCGCCCAGAGGATAGGGAAAGTCAGCAAGGTAGGAAGGCACCCGCCCATCACGCTTACGTCAGCCCTCTTGTAGAGTTCCATTGTAGCCTGCTGCTTCTTCAGCTGTTCCTGCTGATTGTTGGTATTCGGATATTTAGCGTTGATCTTCTCGATTTCCGGCTTGAGAGCCTGCATCTTGGCTGATGAGGCATAAGACTTATATGTGAACGGAAGCACCACAATCTTTATGACAATTGTCATCAGAAGGATGATGATACCGAAGTTATCTATAAATCTGTGGAGGAAATTGAAAAGAGGGATTATTACATACTTCGTGAACCAGCCGACAAGCCAGCCTCCGAGAGGGATTGTCTTCTCATATTTCTGGTCATAACTCTTCAGAGTCTGGTAGTGATTGGGACCGAAATAGAATTCAAACGGAATCACTACGTCCTCACCCGGCTTGAACTCCTTGCGCATCCTGGCTTCACAGGCCATAAGGTTGCGTTCAGGGTCATCCTGAGACATGAATGTAGCTGAAAGCTCTCCTGATGAGAACTCGTCAGGGCATCTCATGATAGCTGAGAAGAACTGCTGGTGGAAAGAGAACCAGCTCAACTTAGAATCTATCCTCTTGCTCCCGCTGCGGCCTTTTGCAAGTTCCACAGGTTTTTTCTCGCCGTCGAAATAGTAGTCAAGCTTTGAATACTGGACCTCATTCTTATATCCCTTCTCCATTCTCGGGATGAGAACGGAAAAATCCACGTCCATGGAATTGACATTCCTCGGGATGACATTCCCGAGTCCCATGAAGGACAGTTCGTTCTTGATGAGATATCCGTCTTCTTCAAGCGTGTACTTCTGCTGAATATATCCTCCGGCAGCGAAAGGAAGTCTCATAGTCAGACTGTTCGAGGTCCTTTCACACAGCTGGAAAACGAAATCAGCAGTATTGATATACTCGCCTGCATAAATACTGATGGAGTATTCACTGCTGTTCGGCTTGAAAATGTAAAGCTGTGTGCTGTCATAATTATAAAAATCCTTGACGAGCGCACTGTACGGCTGGGCACCCTTTGTATTGAACTCAACCTTTATCCTGTCGTTTTCAAGGCTTACAATCTCTCCTTCCCGACCATGGACTGCCTGGAGAAGAGAATCCTTGAACGCTGCCTGCACGGCTGGAAGCGTATCAGCGGATTCGGCGGCAGGTTCCGCAGCAACTTCACGGCTTTCCAGCACTACTTCAGTAGAAACTTGATTCTCAGCAGCATTCTTCTTGGCGCGGTCACTCTGATAGAGCGAGAAGCCGAGAAGGATACCGGCTATCAGCACAAATCCGATAAGCGAATTCTTATCCATTACTCCTCTCCCTCCTCTGCTTTTCTGATCTGGGCTTCAAGATTCTTGAGTTCTTCCTTTGCTTTCTCGATTCTTTCCTGCATCTGCTTGATCAGAGGCTCTGAATTCTTGGAAGCAGAGAAGAAACCGATATTGTTTTCGTATGTAACTATATCCTGCTCAAGAGCATGGTATTTGTCAATAAGGGAAGAAGTCTTTCTCTCACCGCCGCGGCGGGAAGAAGCCTGAGGGAATTTCTGCTGTATCGCATCCCTGAACGCTTTCGTGATATTGTCTTTCTCCTTGAACGGCACGAAACCGATGGACTGCCATTTTTCATTGAAACCGCGCAGAGCCTCGGCATTCTCGTTTTCGTTTTCAGAAGGTTCATAGGCCAGAATATCATCCACGAGTTTCTTCTTGGCCTTGAGGTTACCATAGAAATCATTTTCAGGCTTGGCCTGCTTGTCCCTTTCAGCAAAGAAAGCATCACAAGCAGCACGGAACCTCTTCCAGAGCTGCTCGGACTTCTTGCGGGGAACAGCTCCGATTTCCTTCCACTGCTTCTGGAGAGCAATCAGCTGGTCGGTTGTCTTCTTCCACTCGACACTGTCCTTAAGTGCCTCGGCCTGCTCCACGATTGCCATCTTCTTTTCGAAGTTCTCATTCATCGAATCCTTGAAAAGTGAATAGAATTCACGCTTGCGCTCGAAGAACTTGTCACATGCAGCACGGAAACGGTCATAAACCTTCTGGTTCTCCTTCTTGGTAGCGAATCCGATCTTGCGCCATCTAGCCTGGATTTCCTCTATGGCCTTGCTGAGCTCGTTCCACTCGTTGGAAGAGGTGATTTCCTTCTCGGCTATTGCCTCGACTTCCTCACAGAGGCCGACTTTAGCTTTCAGATTTTCAGCCTGCTCCTCCTTGAGACCTTCAAAATGAGCCTGATATTTCTTGTTAATGACTGAAGTAGCAGCCTTGAACCTATTCCAGATATCCTCCCTGTACTCTTTTGCGACAGGTCCGAATTCCTTCCACTGCTCATGCAGTTTCTGCAGCTCATGGAAAGCATTCACTACGTTTTCATTCTCGGAAAGTTTCTCTGCAGCCTCGCAGAAAGCGACCTTCGCCTCAAGATTCTTTTTGAAATCGAGATCCCTGAGATCCCTGTTTATCTTGACCATATCATAGAACTTCTCCACAAGGAACTGATATGTGTCATTTATATCCCTGAACTTTGCAGCAGGCACAGGACCGGCCTCGCGCCATCTGTTCTGAAGCTCACGGAAAGCTCCGAAAGAAGAGCTCACGTCATCCTGACCTTCCACAAGAGTCCTAAGTTCGTCGATTACGGCCTGTTTCTTTTCCAGATTCTCTTCACGCTCTTTCTCCTGCTGTCTGTTGAATTCCGCACGCTCCTTCTTGTAGTCGGCATAGAGGGCCTTGAAATTCTCCTCCACTGCCTCGAAAGGATTGGAACTGTCCTCTCCGTTATCCGCCTTCAACTTAAGCAGCAGTTTATAAAATGCTGATTTAATGGATTCAGCTTCCTTGGAATGAAGCATGGCATCCGCACCGTCCTTCAGATTCTGGAACATTTCGGAAAGCTCGGCCAGGCCCTTGTCGGCAAGACTGAGTTCTTCCGTTGCAGATTCGACAGTTTCATTCTTTTCAATTACATCTGAAGAAAGCTCTTCAGGAACTAAATTTTCGCTCATAATATTGGAGTTAATTGTTATAACCTTCAAATATACTGAAAATTTCGAAGAATTAGGCTAATTTTGCAACACTTATTATTAAACGGATATGCGCATTGACATTCTAACGGTAGTGCCAGAACTGCTTGACAGCCCCCTTTCCCATTCCATTGTCGGACGTGCGATCAAGAAGGGCCTGGTAGAAATAAACGTTCACAATCTCAGGAAATACGGAATCGGCTCCAGAAAAAACGTCGACGACTACAGCTATGGCGGCGACGCGGGGATGGTAATGATGGTCGAACCTGTCTACAGAATGATAGAAGAACTGAAATCGGAACGCGAATACGACGAAGTCATCTATATGTCTCCTGACGGGGAGAAACTTGACCAGTCTATTTCTAACGGGCTGTCACTCCTGAACAACATAATAATTCTTTGCGGCCATTACAAAGGGATCGACCACAGGATCAGGGAGCATCTCATTACCAGAGAGATATCCGTAGGAGATTATGTAGTCAGCGGAGGAGAGATACCGGCGGCACTTCTCGCCGATTCTATTGTCAGACTGATCCCAGGAGCGCTGACGGACGAGACTTCCGCGCTGTCAGACAGTTTCCAGGATTCGCTGCTCTCCCCTCCCGTTTATACAAGGCCCGAAGAATTCAACGGCTGGAGAGTGCCGGATGTGTTGTTGAGCGGAAATCCCAAGCTTATACACGAATGGCAGGATGAGCAGGCTTTAGAACGCACAAAATTACTCAGACCAGAGCTGCTTATTAAATAATTTTAAAAACTAAAAAATAATTTTTCATAAATTTTTCAAAAAAATTTGTTGGTATTAAAAAAAGAGTTATATTTGCAACCGAAATGATAAACAACTCTACTCTTAATTCTTAAGAGATTCTAACCAACAATAATTAGCCTTCTTAAAGGTAATACACTACTAACTAACCGATAAAGCTCCGCTGAGACAGCGGGGCTTTACTCGTTTATTGGGGTAGCATGCACATTTTGACATTTTTGCACAATAAGGAG
>JAKSJU010000020.1 GCA_024402095.1 Bacteroidales bacterium
TTATGTTGAACACATAATGCTGATTCCCGACATAATCAACAGAGTTGAAATCCGCGCGCATATCATTGAACGATTCCCACTCCGCTTTGCTTACTTTCAAATACCATTCGCTCAATGGCTGCTGAGTTTCGGGATGTTTTTCCCAATACTCACGAAGACTGTTGATTGAAATAATTCTCACACTGCAAATATACAAAATTATTAAATATGAAATATTATTATTAAATAAATAATGCTTAGTTCATCCGTATGGACGGATGATTTTCGTACAGACGCAAATGATTCGCGTTTGTACGAACAGTAACCCGGTTTAGGAATTGAGTGGTCTAAAACGATTTTGCAAAGCGCTGGCCCTGCCCACAATATTGTCAGAGGCCGGTCTCTGCTTTGCAAGGCCTAAAAATAGAGGGTGCAAAGCAAGTGCTCCCGCCACAAGACCTTGTGGGGCATCCTCGCGCTTTGCAAAATTCGTTTACGGGCTGAATTTATCATCGTCGTGTGCTTTGAGAGGCGCGTGACATAGAGAAAAACAAATGATGCATCAATCATATTTTTATGTATTTTTGCACAAAACATCATCACAATGAAGAAGATTTTATGCTTGGCATTATTTGCCCTGATGGCGCTGTCTGCATCAGCACAGATTAGAATTGAAGCCGGCACATCCATCGGAGGCTTCAAAGGAACATCATCACTTGAATACAAGGCGAAAGCAGGCATCACTGCAGGAGCATTTTACGATATCGGTTTTCAGGGCAATCCTTACGAGTTTCTCGCAGTCGGACTGCAATATACCGAGAACGGCTACGAGGCCAAAGGGATGGACGGCAAGGTATCCTGGATTCAACTTCCTGTTGAATCGCGCACCAAAATCGCGATGAACAACAATATTTCCCTGCTCGTAGATGCCGGCGTCTTCTTCGGCTATGCCCTGAAAAGAAGCGCCAATGTCTATTGGACATACGACTCCACCCCTGTCGTGACTGACATTTCCGACAGCGTCCGCAAGTTCAATCTGGGAGGGTCATTCGGTCTCGGCCTGGGCCTCGGCAAATTCAGTCTCAGATTCAACTGGCAGAGAGGTATTCTCAACCTTATGGGCCCGACGCCGGGGGATGTTTTCACAACCAACGCCTACAACACCAGTTCACTGCGTATCGTTGCTGGTTTCAGCTTCTAAAATTATTTCCTGCCTCAGAATTCTGTGCGGGTAATTCCGTCTCTGATACACTGGAACAGGCAGTCACGCATTCTGGAGAATGTATCTGCGACGCCTGAAGTATTCGGCATGTCCAGTTCGCTGCTTTCCAATTCAACCCTAAGTTTTATCACACCGGTGCCGATAATTGCGTCCAGGTCCGTCTTTGAGATAAAATATAGAGCATAGGATTTGGTGATATGGGAAGTGTTCACCTGCGGAATGAAACGGGATACTTCATACGGGGTCACGTAAATATCATCTGTGTACGGGTCATATGAGTAGGCAAAACCCAAGTCGGATACCCTGCGCGTTGAAGTACTGGTGACGGTTTCCTCCTCAAACTCCTTGTGATAAATATTCACCAGCGTTATGGTCTTCTGGTCGGAAAGCCTGATGAGCATCCTGTCATCCTTGTCAAAGACTCCATGATCGGAATTCCCGTCATATGTAACAAGCACTGCAAGCACAGTGTCCTTTCCCGACACCTTTGCACCGAGCGCAAAAGAGATATCCTTGAACATTCTCTGGTCGGATGTCAGGACTATCCTGTCCCCCTGCTCGTTCTTTGAATTCATCACAATTTTAAGAGGACTGCATCCCATGACACACAGGCATAATCCAAGCGCGAATAAGAACTTTTTCATAATTACACTATTATCGGTTATAAACGCAAATTTACGTAAAATAATTTTTGTCAATCCCTTTGGCATGACTTCTTGTCGCACAAAGCGCTCATGCTGCAACCGGAACATCGTCCGGATGATTTTCTCTTCCTTACGATGGCGACAACGGCCAGGGAGAAGCACACTGCCGCTCCAGCAAGAACCATTATGCTGAGAATGTTCATCTTACAATATCAAAGAGGCAAGTGAGTACGCGGCGAACGCGAATATCCAGGCTACCGTGCATTGTATCACTATCATGCCTGCAGCCCACTTCCGCCCCAGTTCGTTTCTGACAGCTGCGATAGCCGCAACGCAAGGGGTGTAGAGAAGGCAGAACACAAGCATCGGAACAGCCGTAAGACTGGTCAGCAGGCTGGTAGCCCCAAGGACTTCCATCGTGGACACCACACTCTCTTTCGTGATGAATCCGGAGATCAATGCAGTGACGAGCCTCCAGTCCCCGATGCCTATCGGAGCGAATACCGGCGCTATCTTTCCGGCTATCCAGGCCAGGATACTGTCTTCCCCGTTATGTACGAATGTCAGTCTGAAATCAAAAGACTGCAGGAGCCATATTACAATGGAGGCTACGAAAATCACGGTGAATGCCCTCTGGAGGAAATCCCTTACCTTGTCCCAGATGAGATGCCCCACATTCCTAACTGCGGGCAGCCTGTAATTCGGAAGCTCCATTATGAACGGAGCGGCCTCATTGTGCTTTCCTGTAACCTTGATTATCAACGCTCCGGATATTCCGACTGCAATGCCGAGAAGATAAAGGCCTATCATCACCAGGCCGGCTTTCCCGGGGAAGAAGGCTGCAGCCAGGAAACTGTATATGGCTATTTTGGCAGAGCAGCTCATGTAAGGAATCATCATTACGGTAAGCTTTCTGTCTCTGGAAGAAGGCAGGGTCCTTGTAGCCATGACTCCCGGGACCGAGCAGCCGAATCCTATCAGCATCGGGACTATGCTTCGTCCTGAAAGTCCTATTCTCCTGAGAAGTTTGTCGGAAACGAATGCTATCCTGGCCATGTACCCGCTGTCTTCCAATATCGACAGGAAGAAGAACAGGACGACGATGATTGGCAGGAAGCTAAGAACTGTTCCTACACCTCCTATCACAGCATCAGTTATGAGCGCGCTGACCGCGTCATTGACATTCCAGGAAGCGAAAGCTTCGGAAACAGTGGATGAGAGGCGGGAAAGCCCGCTTGAAATAAGCAACTGCAATCTTCCGCCGATAACGTCAAACGTCAGCCAGAAAATAAGTGAAATGACAAGAAGGAAAGCCGGGACGGCAGTGTACTTACCTGTCAGAATCCTGTCTATCCTGCGACTTCTGCGCCGCTCTATCGATTCACGGGGCTTGACCACGGTATGTCGGCAGAGTCTGCTGATGAAGGAATAACGCATATCAGCCATGGCGGCATTTCTGTCCAGTCCCCTCTCTTCCTCCATCTGCAGGATGATATGTCCAATCATCTCTTTCTCATTGCGGCTGAGGCCGAGTGATTCAAGCAGCTCGTCATCCCCTTCCACCAGCCTTCCGGCCACGAACCTGGAAGGGAGTCCTATCTCCGAGGCATGATCCTCAACCAGATGCATGATACTGTGCAGGCATCTGTGCACCGCTCCCCCGAAATCGTCCGGAGAGCAGAAATCCATCCTCCCCGGACTTTCCTGATATTTCGCTATATGGACGGCATGCTCCACCAACTCTCGCAATCCCTCGCCCCTGGAAGCAGCGATAGGGACTACCGGTATGCCCAAAGCCATCTCGAGGCCGTTCACATCTATGGAGCCTCCATTCCCTTTCACCTCATCCATCATATTGAGGGCAAGCACCATAGGAATCCCCAATTCCATAAGCTGAACTGTCAGGTAGAGGTTTCTCTCCAGATTTCCTGCATCCACTATATTGATTATGGCGGAAGGTCTTTTCTCAAGAAGGAAACGCCGGGCCTCATCTTCTTCAGAGGTGCGGGTCGACATTGAGTAGAAACCGGGGAGATCCGTCAGGAGTGTTTCCGGGTATCCTATTATAGGCCTGTCTTCCCGGTCCATCGTAATTCCGGGAAAGTTCCCGACATGCCTGTTTGCACCTGTGAGCCTGTTGAACAGTGTGGTTTTGCCGCTGTTCTGCTGGCCAGCCAGAGCAAAAGTCAGGACCGTTCCCTTAGGCAGCGGATTTTCATCTGCCTTGGAATGATACTTTCCCTCCTCTCCGTAACCCGGATGAGAATCATGGTCATGCAGGGACAGGTTGTATCCGAATTCCTTGTCCTCCACCTCGGCAACGGGGCTGTCCCCGTCGGATAACTCTACCTCAATGTCGGATGCCTCGGAAAGTCTGAGAGACAGGGAATAACCCCTGACGTTCAATTCCAGCGGATCACCCAAAGGAGCCCTTCCGACGAGCGTAACATCCACCCCGGGAGTTATTCCCATATCCAGAAAATACCTCCGGAGACCGCCGCTGCCGCCCACCGAAAGGACCTTCGCCGTTTCACCTGTCTTGAGATCGCTGATATTCATATTAACGGGGCAAAATTACTTATTGCAACTTTGCCCCGCAATCGCTAGATATAGGTATTTTACATTAGAACCCGAACTCTTCCCTGTGCTCGTTGTATGAACGTCCGGCGCCTTTGCCTTCGAAAATGACGGCAGCGGGAACGGACTGGCTTGCCCCGTCGGCATCCTTGTATGTCCAGGTGGATTTGGTAATGGCCTCAAGGATATCCGCCTTTCGGAGCGGATTGGCATACATCATGTCAATGACCGGTGTTCCGTCGGCATCATATCTGCAGAATACTCCCACAAAGCCTTCATATTTTGCAAGATACTGCGCTAGTACGGGAACAGCCTCAGCGACATTCACATCAGAAAAAGACTGGGACACATATTCATAGATCCACAGACTCTTATTCGAATATTTGTTCCTTCTTCCCGGAACCTCATACCCGAATTCCTGGAATCCTGCGGGAACCGGCTCCACAGCAACTGTATCCGCAACCTCTTCCTCAATGGCTATGGTATCAGCGACTACGGCCTCTTCCTCCAGCGACTCAACCGGCTCGGTTTCCGGCATACCTGCTGCCTTGTAAGAGTTCAGGTCAATCTTCGGCGCATACAGCAGTGCAACGATGAACAATATGGCCAGAACAGGAGGCAGGAATCTCGCCGCTCCCCGTTTGACGCTGGTCTTTTTGATTATTCCCACGCCCAAAGCCTTGTGACGGCACACAGCCACACATTCACCGCAAAGCGTGCAGTCAACGTCATTCAAGCGGCTTCCGCTGCCGGAGACAGCGAGAGTATAAGGACATGCCCTTGCACAATCACCGCAATGAGAACATCTGTCCTCTTCCTTCACAATGCGCAGAAGATGGAAACGGGTCTTCCTGATAATAATCTCTGACAGATATCCGAATACGCAGTATGAACCGACCAGCCAGATCCAGCTGATTTCGGCTTTTGTGAAAAGATTCAAAGCCCAGAACGCCGCGGTAAGGATGGCTACTATAACCCAGAACCTCGCAGTGTTCACTGCTGCGCCGACAGGGCAGAGATATTTACACCAGAAGCGGTCTATGAACAATCCTCCCAGCACTATGATAGCCAGCACGGCGATAAGCATCCACTTCGCAAGTGCGACCTGAATACCCTTTGCGAAGATTAATGTAAGACCGAAAAGGACTACATACTTGAAAATTCTGAGAAAACTGTCGGCCCCGTCCCCTGGCTTCACTTTCAAAGGATTGATACCAAATCCGTTACGCAAGCCCATAAGGACATCTTCAACAGTACCGACAGGGCAGATATACCCACAGAAGAATCTGGTGAAGAATACAACGAAAAGAAAAGCAACGACAATTGCGGCCACCTCAAGTGACGGTGTTGTCCCGACAAATACTCCTAGTTCGCCCAACCATCCTTTAAGGTTGTCGGAGAATGCCGGAAGATATTTTTGAGCCAGGCCGGTAGCAAAAGCCAAAAAAATCACCAGGGACACCCACTGGATAGCTGTTTTAGGCCAATTACTGCCCCTCATCGAAGCTTTGCTCATCTGCAATCAGTTTGGTATTAGCGCGTAAAGATAGTAAAAAAATACACAAACCCTACAATCTTTGCTTATGCAGAGAGAAATGGCTAAATTCGCATCACATTTTGATACAAACAATTATCATGAATACGGACAAAAAGAATTTCAATACCAGGTATTGCGTCATGCTCCCGATTGTGCTGCTTGTCTCAATCTTCCTTTGGTGCTGCCCTGCTTCTTTCTTCGGCAGTCTGGGTGATGTGCTCACTGTCACGCAGCAGCGCACCATCGCCATCTTCGCTTTTGCGGCCCTGATGTGGATTTTTGAAATTGTACCGAACTGGGTAACTTCTCTCATGGTTATTGTCATCTCCCTGCTCACAATCTCGAACAAGAGCATCTCATTCTGCATGAATACGGGTGATGCCAGCCAGTTCGTTCCGATGAAGACGCTCATGGCTGCTTTCGCAGATCCGGTTGTAATGCTCTTCCTCGGCGGATTCGTTCTCGCTATCGTCGCCGCTAAATACGGAATGGATGTCACGATGGCCCGCATCCTCCTCAAGCCTTTCGGCAAAAAACCTAAGACCGTGCTCCTGGGTGTGCTTATCGTGATATCGATTTTCTCTATGTTCATGAGCAACACCGCCACCGCAGCGATGTTCCTTGCATTCCTCGCTCCCGTATTCGCATCTCTGCCTGACTCCGATGCAAGGGGCAAGGTGGGAATCGCTCTAGCAATCCCTATAGCAGCCAATGTCGGAGGTATCGGAACCCCTATCGGAACCCCTCCTAACGCAACTGCAGTGGGTAACCTTGAGTCCCTTGCCGGCATCTCCATCGGATTCGGAACCTGGGCGGTAAGAATGATTCCTTATGTTATAGTGATGATTCTTTTCGCTTGGGTGCTTCTCTGTTTCTTCTATCCTTTCAAGTCAAAGGAAATCGTGCTTGAAATCAAGAAGGATGACCACAGGAAGACCTACAAGGACTATGTTGCATGGATTACTTTCGGAGTGACTGTCATTCTCTGGATGACCGAGCAGCTTCACGGTATTAGCTCCAACATAGTAGCCCTCATCCCTCTGTGCGTTTACACCGCAACTGGTGTGTTCGGAAAGGATGACATCAAGGAAATCAACTGGGAGGTCCTCTGGTTGGTGGCCGGTGGATTCGCACTCGGCTATGCGCTTGACGGAACAGGCCTTGCGAAGGCTCTGGTGACATCTATAGATTTCGGTTCAATGAGCACCATCGTGGTATTCATCGTCGCCGGTCTCATCTGCTATCTGCTCAGCAACTTCATCAGCAATTCGGCCACTGCTGCACTTCTGATCCCTATCATGATTGCCATGGGCAAAGGACTGATGGAATCCTCCAATGCAGACGTATTCATGGCATTCGGAGGACAGGCCGGCCTTTCAGTGTTCGTAGCAGTCTGCGCTTCCGTAGCGATGTGCCTCCCTATTTCAACCCCGCCGAACGCTATCGCTGCGTCCACCGGTATGGTTGAGACAAAGGATATGACCAAGGTCGGACTTATCGTCGGGATAGCAGGGCTCGTGCTCGGATTCTTCTGGGTTACGAAGTTCTTCCCTTTCAATTAATGCCTGACTTCTCTTTTGAGAAGAGGACAAAAGTCAACGGCAGTGCAATAAGCGCCATCGTTGCACTTACAGGAAGGTATATCCCGAAGTTGCAGTATTCCACGACCACATAGGTTATGAATAGCAGCGCAGTCCCGAGCAGCGCGGACCATGCGTACTGCTTGCGGATGTCCCCGGGTTTTACCAGTGCGCGCACAAGGTTAGGCACTCCCAGGCTCACAAAGCCGATGGTTCCGCAGATGCTTACCACGCTGGTGACCAGGACACTTATCATAAACAGTATTCCGGCCTTTGCCGCATTGGACAGTTCAATTTCCCCTTTGAAATGGCTTGTCAGCTTCTTGGAGCAAAGGATTGCTGTGGCCAGGCCTGAAGCGAACAGCAGCAGGCTGATCACGATGTCGAGGGTGGTGACCCCCTGTAATTTGAAGTTGGCTGCGCCCCAGAGGTAATATTGCTTCAGCAGATCGCCCGTCGGCGCGTTGGTGACCACTATCGTACCGACCGAGCCGACGAAGGTTCCGAACAGGATGCCGAAAGTTATGAGGCGTGAGGTGTTCAGTCTGATTGCCACCAGAGAGACAATCAGAGCACATAAGGCCTGGCATATAAAGGCTCCTACCGTCAGCGAACACCACCCTGTCATTGTCGCCGTTGCGGCTCCCAGGCAGGCGGCGCTGCCCAGCCCGAGGGAATAGATATCCCCGAGCTGGTTCCGCCATAAATACTGCATCTGCACTCCTCCTATCGGGAGTGCGATGCCACATAGAATTACATAAAGGATGTTGAGCATAATCAGAATTTATATTCTATACTTCCGTAAAAGGCCCGCCCGGGCATCGGATAACCCGAAGAAAGTTCATATCGGGTATCGGCAATGTTGCGGGCAATGAACTTCAGGGCGAGGGAATGCCCGGACCTGAACGGAAAATCTTTTCCGACTGTAATGTCGAGGGTGTTGTAATCCGGCATTTCACTGTAGCCATCCCGGCGTCCGCACCTGAGGTTCCACAGAAAATCAATACTGAATCCCTTGTATGCGCCGTCCAGGGCAACGGTCATGGAATGCCTGGCCACATACGGAATCTGCTCGTCATAAGATGCGCTGTCCGGAGTCTTGTCTTTAGTATCCTGCCAGGTATATGCTGCTGAGAGGGAAGCTGACCAGTCACCTTTGTTGAAAGCTGCGGCTGTCCGGAGGTCCACACCGTACATCAGGGCCTTCCCTATGTTGTATGGAAACCAGAGGCTCGGGTTCTCCTCCGACGGAGCCGACACAATCTTGTCTTTGATGGAATTGAAATTGAAATCAGCCTCTGCCTTTATACTCCAGTAGGAAATGTTCTTTTTCCAATGCGGCCCGAATGATGCGAGCAGAGCATCCTCGCACCTGAGATCCGGATTTCCGAATCCGGGGTAATACAGCTCATTGAATGTCGGGACTCGGCAGGCACGCCTGGCGAATGCCGCGATGCCCAGACCGTCGGCTATTTCATAGCGGAAATCCGCTGACGGAGACAGTGTATTGATTCCTTTGGAACCTCTGTCGAATGTACCGGAATATTCCAGAGATACCTGTGCGTTGAAACGTGGCAGCCGGAATGCAGCCGTGACTGTGGAGAGTACGCCGGTCCTCGCCGCTTCATAGTCTGTCGCCCGGAGAATATCACGCTGAAGGTCGGCAGCTGCCGAAACTTCCAACCAGGATGTGATGCTGAAGATATGTGAGGTGTTAAGCTGGAAGTCGGCTGTCCGATACCGGCTGTCGCCCCATTCACTGAAATAGTTCAAATCATCGTATCCGGCCTTGGCGCTTACGTTCAGAGCGTAAAGGTATGAGAACCTGTTTTGCAACACGCCCTGGACAAAGACGTTGCGGTCTTTCTGCCTGTCGGTCGAAGGCCAGTCGATGGAACCCGGTGTACCCCTTCCCGAGCCATTGAAATAGGCTTTCGTGTGCCACGAGCCATGGTCCATAATTCCCCATACGTCAACTCCTGCACGGATCTGGCTGATATCGTTATTTCCCCGCCGGCAGTTGTCTCCATACATGAAATCGCCCCTGCTCAAAGTCCCTGAAGATATTGCAGAAAGGGATACTTTATCGGATAATTTGAAATCCAGCCTTGCCGCCGGCTCATACGTACCGAACGAACCGCCGCGGAATTTTACGCTTCCGGCAAATTTTCCGGAACCGAATTTCGGTTTCGATGTATTGAATGAAAGACTGTTCTGCGCGTAATCCACCACTATGCCGGAGCAGCTGGCAATGTCCAGCATCCCCAGATCCGTCTGTCCGCTCTGGACATTGTTCACGCGGACTCCGTCTACATATATTGCCGTATGCGTACTGCCCAGTCCGCGAAGGTTTACCGTTTTCAGCCCTGCCGGGCCTCCCATATCACCGATGACGAAGGCCGGAATTCTGCTCAAGGCCTCGGTGATGTCTGTCTGGGTTGTAATACGGATAGTATCAGACTGTGACACTACCATTCCTTTGTCTGCGACCACTACTGCGGTCTGCAAGGTGTCGGACGACTCTGCCACCAGCAGACCCGCCACAACTAAAGATAAAGAGAAAAACATTGATTGTTACGTCTCTACGGAAACCTGCCCCCGGGCTTCACCTGTTCGACTTAACTATGGCAGGTCTTCTGACTTGTTCCGGAGTCACGCCTTCTCATCCGAACGGACAATGGCACAGAAAGTGACACGTTGATGGAACTTACAGCTGCGGGCACAGTCCAGGTCTTTCACCTGATTCCCTTTTCAAGCCACACCTGTGGCTCACCATAGACATCGCAAATATACAACAAATTTCAGTCTTTGTACCAGTCTTTGTAGAGAAGATAGCCCTGCGCGTTCTTATGGGCAGCCTCGGCCACGGCTTCGGAAGCGTCCTTGACCTTCTTCGCCGGAATGCCGGCATAGACTCCCGGCTCAAGAACCTGATTGCTGAGCACGACCGCACCGGCGGCGATTATCGTATTGTCCGGAACGACTGCATTGTCCATCAATATCGCGCCCATTCCAACAAGAACGTTGTTGCCGACTTTGGCTCCGTGTATCACTGCATTGTGCCCTACGGATACGTCATTGCCGATTTCTACGACCGAACGCTTGTAGAGAGTGTGTACTACCGCGCCGTCCTGGATATTAACCCTGTCTCCTATTACGATAGGGTTGACATCCCCACGCAACACGGTGCCGTACCATATGCTGCAGTCGTCACCGATGGTAACATCACCTATCAATGCGGCGTTCTCCGCCAGAAAACATCTTTGCCCGACTACGGGTGCCGTGCCGTTTAGTTCTTTGATTATCGCCATTTGCCAGAAAGTTCCTGAATAATATTAGCATCGCGGAGCATCTTTACAAAAACCTCTGCACTCCGCTTGTGGAATACACGTTTGAGAGTATGGACGCAACCCTGCATCCGGTTGTCCGGAAGATTGAGGGGCACTGCCTTCAGAAGGTCCCTTCCCCTGATGGAGGCCTCGGACAGCATGGTCAGTAGATTGTTGTCCTGGACAATGTCAAGCAGGATATTCGCCTCGTTGATTTCCAGGCAGACATTCAGTCCGGAGCGCTCGATACAGATGTATTCCTCAAGGGCATTGCGGGCCTGAAGCCCCTTCGCCGGAATGGCGAGGCGGTATCTGCCGAGTTCTTCAAGGCTTATGGATTTTCTGTTTGCAAGCGGGTGATCCTTGCGCATTATTACAGCAAGCTTGTCACTGAAAAGACTGCTGGACTCTATTTCATTGTACGGCTGGCCCGGCTTGAATGCCAGCACCAGATCAACTTCCCGATGGCGGAGCGCTTCCATCAGTTCCTCCATATTCCTATAAAAGATGTTGAGTTTCACGCCGGGATACTCTCCGGCGAAATTCTTGACAGTCTCCGTAAGGATATGGCTGAAAGAGTATGTTACGCCGATGTTGAGCTCTCCTGTAAGCATCTCCTGAAGGTCATTCACCTGCGCCTTGCAGGCTTCCGCGTCCTGGATGGTCTGAATCGCAAGCGGCAGCAGCATCGTCCCGCTTTGCGTGAGGGTGGCCGAATGGGAATCACGCTGGAACAGGACTGTACCAAGCTCGTTCTCCAACGACTTTATCTGCTGCGAAAGGGTGCTCTGGCTGATGTACAGGCTGCGTGCAGCCTCGGAGAAATTCAGAGTCTGCGCCGTTCTGACGAAATACTTCAACTGCCTGAGTTCCATGTGGAAGTGAACTATATGTTCACAAAGATAGTGCGTTTTTTCATGAAAAGGCTGTAAAGTTGTAAATTTGCGGAGCTTATTTCAAAAAAGGAGACAATGGAAAGCAGCATAATCTGGTTGGAGAGCACAGACTCGACGAACAAGGAACTCAGAAGACGTCTGGACCAGTCTGGCGACCTCACAATAATAGCAGCCCGGATGCAGTCGGCGGGACGCGGTCAGGGCGAACACACCTGGCATTCGGCGCCGGGGCAGAACCTTACCTTCTCCATCCTGCTGCGGCACCGCCTCCTGAAAGCGTCGGATGCTCTTGCCGTGACCTCCATCATGGCGCTTGGCATACGTGATTATCTGCGCTCAAAAGGCATCGAGCCATGGATAAAGTGGCCCAACGACATCTGGGTCGGAGAGAAGAAGATCTGCGGGATACTCGTGGAGAACACAATCCACGACGGGACAATTGAATTCTCCATAGTCGGTGTGGGGCTGGACCTCAACCAGACAGACTGGCCGCCCGAGTTACCCAACCCGGTGAGTCTCAAGGAACTGACCGGTCAGGAATATGACACCCACGAAGAGCTGGACAAACTGGCGGAAGCCATCGCAAGGCGCAGTTCCCAGGCCTCTTCTCCCGAAGGTACGGCCGGAATCATAGAGGAGTTCAACAAGGTCGTAGTCAGACTCGAACGGTAGACGCTAATTTCGATAGCAACCGATTGCCGCTATCGAAAAATACAATAGTAAAAACTTCTGAAGGATTGATAAAGTCAGTATATTTGTAGACTATTACATAGTAGCGGAATTCGACAACAAATTATAACGTTTATTCAAAAATATGGAAGACAAACTCAGTTCTCTCAAGGCCCGCAGGGCCAAAGCCGAGCTTGGCGGTGGTCAGAAAAGAATCGATGCACAGCACGAGAAAGGAAAGCTGACCGCACGCGAACGCCTGGCGATGCTGCTTGATGAAGGCAGTTTCGAAGAATTCGACACCTTCGTTCAGCACCGTTGCACCAACTTCGGTATGGAAAAATCCCATACGGACGGAGATGGCGTTGTAACGGGTAGAGGTACGATCGACGGTCGTATCGTTTATGTTTTTGCTCAGGATTTCACCGTCAGCGGCGGTTCTTTGAGCAAGACAATGTCCGAGAAAATCTGCAAAGTCATGGATATGGCCCTGCAGTGTGGAGCACCTTTTATCGGTATCAATGACTCCGGCGGAGCACGTATTCAGGAAGGAATCGACGCCCTCGCAGGATATGCCGATATCTTCGAAAGAAACATCCTCAGTTCAGGAGTGATTCCTCAGATCAGCGGTATCTTCGGCCCTTGCGCCGGCGGTGCTGTCTATTCCCCTGCACTGACTGACTTCACACTCATGGTGAAAGATACATCCTACATGTTCCTCACAGGACCGTCCGTGGTCAAGAGCGTAACAGGAGAGGTTGTCAGCCAGGAGGACCTCGGCGGATCATGGGTTCACACTTCCAAGAGCGGCGTGGCACATTTCGCAGCCGACAATGAGACCGAAGCCATCGCATCAATCAAGAAGCTTCTCTCATTCCTTCCTCAGAACAATCTGGAGGAAGCACCTGCAAAGCCGACAAACGACCCTGCAGGCAGACTCGACGACTCGCTCAACACATTCATTCCTGAGAACCTCAACCAGGCTTATGACATGTACACCGTTATCAACAGCATCGTGGATGACGGCGATTTCTTCGAGGTACACTCATCTTTCGCAAAGAACATAATCGTAGGCTTCGCCCATATGAACGGACAGAGCGTGGGTATCGTAGCAAACCAGCCTAAGGCTATGGCCGGCGTGCTCGACATCAACGCAAGCCGCAAGGCAGCCAGATTCGTACGCTTCTGTGACGCATTCAACATCCCTCTCGTAACACTCGTGGACGTTCCGGGATTCCTCTGCGGCACACAGCAGGAATACGGTGGCATCATCACCCACGGAGCAAAGCTTCTCTATGCTTACGGCGAGGCCACTGTACCTAAGGTTACCGTTACCCTCCGCAAGAGCTACGGCGGAGCCCACATCGTTATGAGCTGCAAGCAGCTGCGCGGCGACATCAACTACGCATGGCCGACAGCAAACATAGCTGTTATGGGTGCCGACGGTGCTGTGGGTGTCCTTTACGGAAAGGAACTCAAGGACGAGACAGACCCTGAAAAGAGGGAGCAGATCAAAGCCGCACGCACAGCCGAGTACAATGATCTCTTCGCAAATCCTTATCAGGCAGCACAGAAAGGTTATATCGAAGATGTTATCGAGCCTGCAACCACACGTTTCCGCGTGATCCGCGCTCTCGAATCACTTCGAGGCAAACAGCAGAACGTCCCTGCCAAGAAACACGATAATCTGCCATTATGATAAACCTTCTTGAAGCAAGACCGTACATAGACGGCCACACAATAACGGAAAAAGCCGAAAGTCTATGGCAGACTGACCCTCACGGTTTCATACTCACCCTCATTGCGGTGAGCACCGTATTCCTCGGCCTGATCATACTGTTCTTCATCTACAATCTGTCCGGAAACATCTTCTCAGGGAAATATAAGAAAGCCCGTGAAGAGAGAAGGCAGAAGAAAGCCGTGAAGAAAGTACCAGCCGGGAAGGTGGACGACGAGGTGGCTACAGCCATAGCAATGGCTCTTCAGATGAACGGAGGCGACGAGGTCTATGCAGCCATCGCCACCGCGCTTCACTTGCACCTCAACTGCAATTCACACGACGGTGGGCCGTTCGTACTCACCATAAAGCCATGCCAGAGCGCATGGGGAAATAAAATGTTGAACCTCAGAAAACAGAGATAATCATGAAAGAATATAAATTCAAAATCAATGGCAACGAATATAATGTAGCCATCAACGGCATCGAAGGAAAGAACGCCGACGTCACAGTAAATGGTGTTTCATACAGCGTAGAGCTTGAAAATGCTCCAGCACCGGCTCCGGTTGCAGCACCGGTTGCAGCTCCTGCTGCCCCTGCAGCACCGAAGGCAGCAGCTCCAGCTCCTGCAGCAGCCCCTGCAGCTCCAAAGGCAGCAGCTCCGGCTGGCGGCAAGGTCGTAAAGAGCCCTCTTCCGGGCGTTATCCTCAGCATAGACGTCAAGGAAGGCCAGGCCGTCAAGAGAGGTCAGAAGCTCGCTGTTCTTGAGGCCATGAAGATGGAGAACGAGATTCTTTCAGAGTTTGACGGAACAGTATCAGCCATCCACGTAAGCAAGGGTGACTCTGTCCTCGAAGGTGCTAACGTAGTAACTATCGCTTAATGGAAAACATTTTTGAAAGCCTCCAGCAATTCTGGCAATTCACCGGATTTGCGAATTGCACCTGGCAGCACCTTGTGATGATAGGCATCGGCCTCATCTTCATCACACTGGGAATCGTCAAGCATTGGGAGCCGCTGCTCCTCGTTCCTATCGGATTCGGTATGATCGTGGGCAACATTCCTCTCTTCCCGGGTCTCCAGGTCAGCATCTACGAGCAGAACTCCGTGCTCAACATATTGTATCAGGGAGTAAAGCAGGGATGGTATCCACCTCTGATCTTCCTTGGCATCGGAGCCATGACCGACTTCTCCGCGCTGATATCCCAGCCACGACTGATACTCATCGGAGCGGCTGCACAGTGCGGTATCTTCGGTGCATACCTTCTCGCATTGGCCCTGGGCTTCACCCCTAGCGAAGCCGGAGCAATCGGCATCATCGGAGGAGCTGACGGTCCTACCGCCATCTTCCTCAGCGGACGCCTCGCCCCTGAACTTATGGGTGCCATCGCCGTGTCGGCCTACTCATACATGGCCCTCGTGCCTGTAATACAGAAGCCTATCATGCTCCTTCTGACCACAAAGAAGGAAAGGATGATCAGAATGGCACGTCCGCGTACGGTAAGCCAGAAAGAGAAGATCATCTTCCCTATCATCGGATTCATCTGCACAGCCTTCATCGTCCCTTCAGGACTTCCGCTGCTCGGTATGCTGTTCTTCGGTAACCTTCTCAAGGAGTCAGGCGTAACCCGCCGTCTCGCAGAGACCGCCCGCGGACCGCTCATCGACGTTGTGACCACACTCATCGGCCTCACAGTAGGTGCATCCACACAGGCAGACGTATTCCTTACAGGAAACTCAGTGAAGATCTTCGGACTCGGACTTCTGTCATTCGTCATCGCCACTACCTGCGGTGTACTCTTTGTGAAGTTCATGAACCTCTTCTGCAAGGAAGGTCATAAGATCAATCCTCTCATCGGTAACGCCGGTGTGTCAGCAGTGCCTGACAGCGCCCGTGTATCCGAGACAGTCGGTCTGGAGTGCGACCCTGGAAACCATCTCCTTATGCACGCTATGGCACCGAATGTTGCAGGTGTCATCGGTTCTGCAGTGGCAGCCGGTATCCTCCTCGGATTCCTTGGATAGTAAAAACAATTAATTCAACAGTATTATGAAAATCTCACATATCGAACACATCGGCATAGCCGTAAACAGCATTGAAGAGGCACTCCCTTTCTATGAGAACGTTCTTGGTTTCGAGTGCTACAAGACAGAGGAAGTAGCAGACCAGAAAGTTAAGACCGCATTCCTCAAGGTCGGAGACACAAAGCTTGAACTTCTCGAGCCAACAAGCCCGGACAGCACAGTGGCAAAGTTTCTTGAGACCAGAGGCCCAGGCTTCCACCATATGGCTTATGCCGTAGAGGATGGCGTTGCCAATGCTCTTGCCGAGTGCGGTGAAAAGTCAATCCGTACCATCGACACTGCTCCTAGGGCAGGTGCTGACGGAATGAATATTGCTTTCCTTCACCCGAAGGCTACCCAAAGCATTCTCACCGAACTTTGTGAAAAGAAGAAATAATGTCGCTCTATACCAGGAAAGGAGATAGCGGGGACACATCCCTGCCGGACGGGAAGCGAGTATCCAAAGACAATGCCCGTGTGGAAGCGTACGGGGATGTGGACGAACTGACCTCGCAAATTTCTTTTCTGAACGCTTTATGCTCTGCGGATGGCAATATACCTGCCAGCCGCAGAGTTTCATATTACAATCCATTGCTGGAAAGGATTGTCCGGGAACTTTTCGCGGTTGGAGGCGCAATAGCCTGCCCCGGTTCCGGGACTGCGTTTTCCGAAGAAATCAAAGTGCTTGAAACGGAAATCGACTCTATCGAGCACAGTCTGCCACCGCTCAAATGTTTCATTCTCCCGGTCGGAAGCCAGGCATCCTGCCAGTGTCAGGTATGCAGGACCGTATGCAGAAGGGTGGAGCGCCGGGTAGTGACTTTTCTTAGAGAGAACGGAATCGATCCTGACAGCAACGGGGTACTTAAGTACCTCAATCGTCTTTCTGACCTGCTGTTCGCACTTTCACGCAGGCTCAATGCCGATGCGGGCATAGCAGACAAGAAACTATAAAGGTTGAAACTATGGAACACCCTGAAAACGATAAATCCTACAGGGGGCTGGTTGTGAACGAAGGAGTCGCCCAGCCACCGATAGTCAACCCTTATCTTAACAGAAACAGATTCCGCCACAACGAGCTGTCCGTGGCTGAGATGGTCGAGGGCATAGAGAAAGGAGATATAACAGTACTTTCACAGGCTGTCACGCTTGTGGAAAGCACCAATCCCGACCACTATGCCAAGGCTCAGGAAGTTATTGAGAAATGCCTCCCGCTCAGCGGGAAATCGGTACGCATAGGCATTAGCGGCGTACCGGGAGTCGGCAAGAGCACATCCATAGACAAGTTCGGCGTCCATCTTCTGGACAATTACGGAGGAAAACTGGCCGTGCTTGCCATTGACCCTTCCTCAGAGTTCGGCAAAGGCAGTATTCTCGGAGACAAGACCCGTATGGAAACTCTCGTACAGCGCAGGGATGCATTCATCCGCCCGAGCCCTTCAGCAGGCAGCCTCGGCGGCGTAGCCCGCAAGACCAGAGAGACCGTGCTGCTTTGTGAAGCCGCGGGCTTTGACAAAATCTTTATCGAGACAGTGGGAGTCGGTCAAAGCGAAACTGCCTGCCAGTCCATGGTTGATTTCTTCCTTGTAATCCAGCTCTCCGGAGCGGGAGACGAGCTTCAGGGTATCAAACGTGGCATTATGGAAATGGCGGACGGAATCGTCATCAACAAATGCGACGGAGACAATGTGGATGCCTGCAAACTTTCAGCGATACAGCTGCGCAACGCGTTCCATTTCTTCCCTGCCCCAGAAAGCGGCTGGACACGACAGGTCCTCACCTACTCGGGACTGAAAGGCACCGGGATAAAGGAGATATTCGAAATGATTTTCTCCTATATCGACTATGTGAAGGCCAACGGGCACTTCGACATACGCCGTCGCCGGCAGAACAACTACTGGATGAAAGAGACCATCGACTCAGCGATCCTGGGTGATTTCTACAACAGGATGGAGACACGCATCAACCAGGCTGAAGAAGGCGTCTG
This sequence comes from Bacteroidales bacterium, assembly GCA_024402095.1. GTDB lineage: Bacteria > Bacteroidota > Bacteroidia > Bacteroidales > UBA932 > Cryptobacteroides. The sequence goes on from JAKSJU010000020.1 coordinate 18,202, forward strand.
GAACGGAAAGATGACTCCTTTCACCGCAGCGCATTCACTGCTGGACGAATACTACAAACTGATCAAATAGAATATTTCTGAATTTAATAATTATAGTCAAAATGTCAGACAAAAAACTTTTTTCTGAATTTACTTCTCCAACCCGCCAGGATTGGCTTGACAAGATTCAAGTCGACCTCAAAGGCGCCGATTTCCAAAAGAAGCTGGTCTGGAAGACCGATGAGGGATTCTCAGTACAGCCTTTCTATATGAAGGAAGATTTGGAGAAGCTCAGCACACTCGGTTCAGAGCCGGGTGAATTCCCTTTTGTAAGGGGTAACAAGGCGGGTGACAACAACTGGTTCGTCCGTCAGGAGATTTGCGGCGAATCCGCTGCAGAGGCTAACAAAAAAGCACTCGACGTCCTTGGTAAGGGCGTTGATTCGCTTGGTTTCTCCATTTCCGGAGAGCAGCTCAACGCAGAATATGTGCAGACATTGCTCAACGGTATCTATTGCGACTGCGTAGAGCTCAACTTCAAAGTTTGCCCTAAGCACGCACTGGAGCTCGCACAGATTCTTGTCGCCTACTTCGCAGGCAAGGGTTATGACCCTGCACGCATCAAGGCATCCATCGATTTCGACCCTATCAAGGGCATGATTATGAAGGGCAAGGATACCGAGAGCCTGATAGCTACCGGCAAGGCCCTTGTAGAGACCGTCAAGAATTATCCTGACTTCAAGGTCATAGCTGTGAACGGTTCAGCGCTCAGCGACAGCGGAGCTTACATCGTTCAGGAACTCGGCTATTCACTTGCTTGGGGAGCCGAATACATGAAGCGTCTTGCTGACGAAGGAGTCAAAGGAAGCGAAATCTCACGCAGAATCAAGTTCAATATGGGCATCAGCACAAACTATTTCATGGAAATAGCAAAATTCCGTGCTGCCCGTCTGCTCTGGTCCAAGATTGTCGAGGAATATGCCGGAAATGACAAGGAAGCCTGCAAGGCCTGCATCCACGCAAAGACCTCATACTACAATATGACTCTGTTTGATTCATATGTCAATCTGCTTCGTTCCCAGACCGAGACTATGTCCGCAGCCATCGCAGGTGTCAACTCAATAACTGTGACTCCTTTCGATACCGCATACAAGAATCCGGATGATTTCTCAGAACGCATCGCCCGCAACCAGCAGCTTCTCCTCAAGGAGGAGTCTCACTTCGACAAGGTCGTTGACCCTGCAGGCGGTTCTTACTACATTGAGGTGCTTACAGATTCCCTGGCAACAGAAGCCTGGAAGATTTTCCTCAAGGTTCAGGAGGAAGGCGGCATGGTGGAATATGCAAAGAAAGGCCTTGTGCAGGATGACGTCATTGCTTCAGACACAAAGCGCCACACTCTTGCCGCACAGTCACGCGAATTCATCCTCGGAACCAACCAGTTCCCTAATTTCACAGAGAACTCCGACGGCAAAACTCCTATGGCTTGCTGCTGCAAATGCGCAAACGAGGAAACTCCGTACAAGGGTATCAGCACATCCAGACTTTCTTCTGAATTCGAGGCTCTCCGTCTCTCTACTGAGAAAGCAAAGAAGCAGCCGGTTGCATTTATGCTCACCATCGGCAGTCTTGTATGGCGTCAGGCACGTGCCCAGTTCTCCTGCAATTTCCTTGCTTCAGCAGGATATAAAGTTGTGGACAATCTTGGTTTCGCCACCGTTGAGGAAGGCGTGGATGCCGCTATGAAGGCCGGTGCCGACATCGTGGTATTATGCTCTTCAGACGAGGAATATGCTCAGTATGCCATCCCTGCATACAACTGTCTTGCCGGAAAGGCGTTGTTCGTGGTAGCGGGCAATCCTGAATGCGCAGAAGAACTCAAAGCCGCCGGCATCGAGAACTTCATTCACGTTAAGGTTAACCAGCTCGAGACCTTGAAATTGTTTAACCAAAAACTCGGTATCTAATTATGGCAAAGAATGATATAGTTTGGAAAACCCCGGAACAAATCGGTGTGAAGGCGGTTTATACTAAGGAAGATCTTGAGGGGATGGAGCATCTGGACTTCGTCGCCGGTCTCCCTCCTTTCCTGCGCGGACCTTATTCAATGATGTATCCTTTCAAGCCGTGGACTATCCGCCAGTATGCAGGATTCTCTACAGCCGAAGAATCAAACGCATTCTATAGACGCAACCTCGCATCAGGTCAGAAGGGACTGTCAGTCGCCTTTGACCTTCCTACCCACCGCGGTTATGATCCTGACAATATGAGAGTCATAGGTGATGTTGGAAAGGCCGGCGTCAGCATCTGTTCAGTTGAAAACATGAAGAGGCTCTTCGAAGGAATTCCTCTGAACAAGATGTCCGTTTCCATGACAATGAACGGTGCCGTTCTCCCTATCCTTGCGTTTTACATCGTGACAGGTCTTGAGCAGGGCGCGAAACTCGAGGAAATGGCAGGAACCATCCAGAACGATATTCTCAAGGAGTTCATGGTGCGCAACACATACATCTACCCTCCTGAGTTCTCGATGAGAATCATCGCCGACATCTTCGAGTTCACATCCAAGAATATGCCGAAGTTCAACAGCATCTCCATCTCCGGATATCACATCCAGGAGGCCGGAGCCACCG
>JAKSJU010000021.1 GCA_024402095.1 Bacteroidales bacterium
GCGTCAAGGCCCGGCTGACAATCGACCTCAGCGACACCGGCCTCTCCCTCGTCGATGGAATCCAAGTCGATGACTGGCAGACAGTGACCGTCGGAGGGCATACCGTGACGGTGAAGTTCTCGGAAGATGTGGCAGATGCCGGAATTGCTGACAATCTCATTGTTCAATGTAAATCAGATGGAGATTTAGTGATAATTGAATCCTATTCAAAAAACGAGTTTAAACCCCTTGTTGTCCGCATTAATAACGGCTCACTGATTGCACCCACTGAAAACGGGAGTGTCAGTACATTTGCAATCTCTGATATAAAGGAAGATATCACCGCTACTTTGGCGTATGCAAAACAAAGAACGGTATCGTTTAATAAAAAGGTTGATAAGGAACCGAATGTCAAGAATTATGAATACGGAAAGGTAGAACCGATTAAAGTGATTGAAGGCAGGCCTTCGACATTGACGGCCACTCCGGGGGAGGGTTATGCTTTTGATTATTTTAATGTGAAGGGCACAAGATACGGAGATAAGGCAGAGGTACTCATCCCTAGTGACGTGGAAACAATCGACGCATATTTCCGTTTCACTGATTACCCCTTGCCCGGAGTGTTCACCGTTGCTGATGACAAGGCTGGCAATGTAAGAAAAGTACAATTCGCCCGAGGGAATTTGTGGTATCAGAACGGTGTCTTCCATAACGAGAATGAGCAATATGCATTCTCATCTTCTGATTGGAAAGAGGGTGGACATATTTCCCATTTCATGTGGTGCAAAAGTGCAGAGGAATCAGTCAAATTGAGATATGCAGAGCAAGGGGTCACTTATTCTGATAATTTATTCACAAATGCCAGTGCTACCTCACCGAGTTTGGATTTTGCCGCCAACGGCCAGAAGGGGTTATGGCGTACCTTGTCGGGAGGCGATAATGGAGAGTGGGAATATTTGATTGACAGAAAAGACGGGACTCTCTACAAGTATGGTGTTAAAGTTTGCGGCAGTGCCAATTGTCTCATATTGCTTCCAGATGATTGGAAGTGGGGAGAAAACGGTGTCGGAAGCGGTTGGCTTAGCGAATATAGTGAATCAACAACAGTAAAGTGGTCAACAATGGAGGCAGCTGGTGCTGTTTGTCTCCCTGCGGCCGGCTATCGCAATGGCTACGACGGTACGGATGTCCGCAATGTCGGCGACCTTGGCTACTACTGGTCCTCTACTCCTAATTACCACGACCGTGCGTACTACCTGCGCTTCACTTCGGGTAATGTCTATCCGGCAGACAACTACGTTCGGTACTACGCCTTCGCTGTTCGTCTCGTCACAGACGTAAAATAATCGCTTATGAAAATCCTTGAAAGCCCTTTTCCGGCGTCCCAACATATAAATTCCCCCATCAGATTGAGATTTCCCTAAAGCAGGTGATTGAGGATTCGGTTTTGCTTTATATGGTGAAGCAGAAGCCTATGTTGATGGTGTTGGAATTGACTTCGGCAGACCATCCTCCGAAACTGCTTCCTTGGCTGTTCACATAGGAATAGCCGAAGGCTCCGATGTGGGCGACCAGCCATACCCCCTGGCTTATTCGAAGAGATGCTCCCGGGCGGACATAAGCGCCGTAGGACTGGTATCCTGATGCAAATCTGCAAGGTGCCTGAACGGACAGGAATACCCGGAGGAAGTCCTCAACATTGAAGAGGTAACCCCTGAGATAAGGAGTGATACCGAATGTGTTCTGGAGGCTGCGGTAGGAGATGACCCCGCCTACAGTGAAGTTGGGGCTGAAGCTGTATCCGATTTCCGGGGCGATGACTATGCCTACCCTTGAATCGCTGCCCGAAGAAGCTGTAATTCCTATGTTTCCTCCAACGATTATCTGTGCCTCGGCGCAGAAAGTGAGGCTAAGCAGCAATGCTGCCAGTGCGATTTTTCTTCTCATATTCTCCTTATTGTCTCACACAAATGTAGCAATATATCTTTTATGTATGCTTTGCCTTTTTGAAAATACTATTATTTTAATTAGCTTTGCGAAATTTGTATCATAATATTTCATAAAAAATGAAAAAATTTGTTCCTAAATTCAGCCTGTTGGCTTTGGTACTCGCGTTTGTCTTGTCATTCACAGGATGCAGTAAAACCAATAATGATCCTGTTTACAAAGACGGTTGTTTCAAGTATGCCGACAAGACATACAATTCATTTAGTGCCGCAGTAAGGGCTGCATTGGATGACCAGGGCGGAGAAGAAAAAGTCATATATCTTCTCGATAGCGTTACTGACAATGAAGAGTTGTCCGTTGAAAAAGAGAAATATGATTGGGTGACATTCGATTTGGGGAAACACACGTATGTAAGTGCCAATGGTCTTGACTTCAAGGATGTACAGCTGGTTCTTACCGGTGAGGGCAGTTTTGAGTGCAGAAACGGTGCGCTCTCTTCTGACAGCTTCATAATAGTGGATGAAGACTTCAAGGGCAGGATTTCCACCCCTGTTACACTTAATGATGCGGCAATGGCTGTATGGTCTCCTTTGGCAAAGATTAACATAAGCCAGCTCCGTTTTACCGGAGACGCGCTCTTCAGTATGGATGTCGTGTCTGAAGAGCCTGCTTCAGTGGTCATTGATAGGATTTCCGCTACTGGTGACAGCGAGGTGTGTGCAGTAGATGGCAAGAGTGTTGTGATCAAGGAAGGAGGCGTGGCACATATCCACAATTACAAACTGGCGTATGACGCTCCTGCCAACTGTTGGAATGCCGGCTATCTTGCATACGAGTGTGAGGATTGCGAGAATTATTATCTTGAGTTCAAGGAAGGAGAGATAGGCAGTTGCATTGTTGAGAACCTGATACATCACCCGGCAGTTGAGCCGACAGACACCGAATACGGCAATCTTGAATACTGGGAATGCCTTGACTGCGGTGCACTCTATTCCGATGCGGAAGGCAAAAACAGAATCGACCCTATGTTACTCCCAAAGAACTATGACCTGCCTGTAGATGTACTGTCTTCCTTCGACAAATTGTTGGGAGAAACGAATTATACAACGGCTTCAACAAAGTCTATAACCTTAGCTGTCATTTCAGCAGTCGCCTCCACGGGCATTGCTGTGGCGAAAGACATTCTACAATACATTCGACAATACAAATCCGACCAAAAAAAGTACAATGAACTAAAGGCAGCGTCCGACAAAATTTCAGATTTGTCCAAAAAAGTGGAAAACATTCGTGGAGCTGTTGAAGATTTGAACAAAAAAGTAGATAATATCTCTTATGGAGCGGAACTGTCCAAATACAGCAATTCTGTTTCAGAACTTAATAATTTGACTGGCATTTATTTCAACGGGTATCAGAAAATTTTGGCTGATACTACACTGAAATCATTGGAAAAAAAGAATCAGAAGGTAGATGATTTGATGCATAGTTTTGCCAGGTGTTTTATTGGGTCTGATACTCCTGACCAAAGATTGCTCAACCTGCTGAGAACCTATAATGATGGCCTGAGCGTTGGAGGAAATAATTGCCGTAACTTACCTGAGGTGCAGGCTAAATTCACGCAAAATATATATCAGTGGGAACATCAGGGATATGGTTATAGGGTAAGTTCTACACTGTCCGATTTCCAGAAACTTGCAGAATCGTATTTCATCATAGATAATTATCTCATTTGGTCAAGCAAAATGTGGAAAGGAGAATATGAAATTAACGGAAAAATAGATGAAGCCTTGAATAGTGCTCTCGCTGAATACATAGCAACCTGGCAGGCCGATGTTGATGATATGAACTCAAGGTATGAAAAATATTTTGTTTACTGCGGAGGCGGGGCAAACAACCTTGAGTACTATGCAAAAGACTACTATGACCTTGGTACGACAATGCAGGATTGGTTTGATAACAATTACAGCAAATACAGTTTCCCGAGAGCGGACAATCAGAAGGAGACAGCCATACAGAGTTGCGAAAAGCTCTTATCGGATGTGGGCTTGGCAGGAGGATTCCTTGAGACTAAATGTCTGACGTCGACTTACCAAAAGTATCAGGAGGAAATCGGTGAAAACAATACAAGGAATGTGATGAAATTTATCGGCTTCCCTGATATGAAACCAAACACTTCTACTGAGATTAATTATTTTATTACAGCGGGGTTCTGGGATGGCAAATATGACTACTATCATAGAAATAATAACGATAACAGCTGGCCTAGTTATAAGATTTTCGAGTGGTACAAAAGGAAAGGTCATAGTGCTACATTCAGCGTGCACAGTATAAATCTTCCTGATAAGCCGGTGGGTAATTTTGATACGGCTTCGCTCAGAGAGGGAATAGGTATGTGGGCAAGCGATGGCTCCATCACTGACCCGGGATATAAGCGTTCTTCTGAAAAATACTATACTGTAAGAAAAATCAACGTTGTCCAATAGAAGAAGTTTGGACGGTTCGTGTTATGATCCGACAAAAACAAAAAGCATTATCAAAATGAAACAAGAAGCAGAAAGTATCAGACAGAATTCGGTGGAGAAGTATTTATCTCCGGACATGTCAGTCCTCGAAGTGATTCCACGAAAATTATGCAATGGCAGTTTTGTTGAAAACGGAATTAAAAAAATGCAAAGGGATGGTACAGATGGATCTGATTCATTCAGTCTTTAACAGGAGGGTAAGACAATGAAAAAAATGATGATTTTTGCAGCTTTCGCTGCTGCTTTGACTTTGGCATCCTGCCAGAAGGAAGTAGCGGAAAAACCCGTTCCGGGTGGTTCTTCCGTTGTAACCGAGGCTCCCGTCTTCACTGCAACAATCAGCAAGGGAACCAAGACCACGGTTGATGCAACTGAAGGCAAGGTTTCCTGGGAGACAACCGATGAAATTAAAGTCACCGATAAGGACCAGAATACAGCCGTTTACAAAATTGAAAGCATTGACGGGACTACCGGAAGTGCAACATTTGTGCACAAATCCGGTGCTACGCTTGGTGAAGGTCCATACACTGCCACTTACGGAACCGAACCTGCAACGGATCAGACCTATAGCGCAACTCCAGGCAAGATTTATATGACTGCCCCGGAAACTTCAACAAACAGCTTCAACTTCACCGTCCAGTGCGCTCTGATGGAAATCAACCTCACCAAGTCCGGGGAGTCCGTCAGTAGCGTTGCAGTGACCGGCACCCCGACAGGCAGGTCTGAGACCACCTACACCCTGACCTGCACCGAGGCCCAGAGCATTGGTTCTCAGAAGTCCTTCTATATTGCCGTTCTTCCAGGCACTTATAATAAGATAGTAATCACTGACAGCGGCAACAAGGTCTGCACACTGAAGTCGTCATCCGGCGTTTCCGTCGAAACCAACCAGATTAAACCACTAACATTCGATGCAGAAAAGCTTGATTTCAGGGTTCTCGGGGGAGGTAAGTTCACTGTGGACTCTTTAGGCACAAAGGTTCATTTCTCCAGAGGTAACCTTCAGGCAACCTATTCAGAAGGGACATACACTTGGGGCTTTGCCGAGCATCAGTATGACTACATTGGCAATAAAGCAGGGAACACAAGCATTAATAGCCAAACGGGGAACAATGTTGTTGACCTTTTCGGATGGGTAGGAACGGGCAACAGCTTTGAAAATGACGCTGAGAAATTCGGCATCTCAACTAGTGAAGATAAAGAAAAATATGGAAATACTACAGATAAGGGAGAACTTCAGGCTGATTGGGGAACAAAAATAGGTGAAGGGTGGCGCACACTGACAGCGGATGAGTGGGATTATTTGTTCAATAAACGAAAAGTCGGCGATGTGGATAGCGCGCGTTATGCCATGGCCAAGGTGAATGAAGTTAATGGAGTTATACTTCTTCCTGATACCTATAGTCATCCAGCAGATCTTCTTGCACTACAATATGTAAATTCAACTAATCCACATTACTCCGACAATTCATACTCAGATGGCGATTGGAAAAAGCTGGAATCTGCCGGGGCGGTCTTCCTTCCAGCAGCGGGCTACCGTAATCAAAGTAACGTCTACGAAAGTAATAATAGCGGTTACTATTGGTCTTCTACCCCGGGTGCTGAAGATCCTGAGGTATTAGGAGGAAGCGGTAATGATGCCGTATATCATGTGTACTTCAATGGTGATGGAAGTATTAAGGCCAAACCTCTTTACGGAGAATATTGTTACAACGGCAGCAGTGTACGTCTCGTCACAAACCTTTAGTGAGAGTCAAGGAATCACAGCGTAAATATCTGGCTTTGCTTCGTTGCGGCCTTTGGGAGCAGGAAAGCGGGATAGAGTTGACGCGCGGGATATTTGAAATATCGCGGGACCAGTCGACGAGCGGTCTTGTTAGCAGAGAAACATCAGTTCGTATATATCACAACGAGCTGATGTTTCTGCGCTTTTCCCACGCTGAGCTGAACGACACTCTGCATACGGTTAAAAGACTACTGGATGGAGCCTGCATCCCTTTCGTGCTGCTGAAAGGTCAGGGCTGTGCCACTTACTACAAGACTCCTGAGCTGCGGGATTGCGGAGACATTGACATCTATGTAGGAGAAAAGAATTATGCTGAGGCCTGTCGGCTGTTGCAGGCAGAAGCAGGGAAGACAGAAAAGATTGAAACTGCAAAGCACCTTGGCATAGACTTCGGAGACATCCCCGTTGAGGTCCATAAGTTTTGTGACAATATGCCTACGAGGCGCGGTGATGCCTTATTCCAGAAATATGCCGCCGGGGGCCTGAACTCTGATCTGGTCCCGGTGGAAATTGCCGGACTGTCTGTCAACACCCCTTCCGATACGTTCAATGCCTTATATCTGCTGGTACACTTTTTCAACCATTTTATGGGAGGCGGCATAGGCTTCCGCCAGATATGTGACTGGACTATGTTCCTTCACAGCCGCATAAAACATATAGACATCGATAAGTTGTGTTCAATGCTGAACACTCTTCATCTGAAAAAGGTCTGGCAGGTTTTCGGATGCATATCCGTTGACACGCTCGGGCTTCCGGTGGAAGAAATGCCCTTCTATTGTCCAAAGAAACGCAGGAAAGCCCGAATGGTTATCAAACTGATTTTTGAACTCGGCAATTTTGGAAAGATCTACAAATCAAGCCGCAATCCGAACGATGGCATCTGGCTCCGTAAGATAAAATCCTTCCTTCACGCTTCCATCCATTACCTCAGAATCCTCCCGATCTTTCCAAGATATGCGGTCATAGCATACGTAAATATGCTATGCAAAGTAAAATAAAAATGCCATACACAGTAACAGACATACAGAGGATTGTTGATGCCCAAAGAGCCTTTTTCCGTACCGGTCAGACTTTGGACATAAAATGGAGGCTCGCCCGGTTGAAGCAGCTGCGCAACGCTGTAATCGCTCACGAGAAAGAGTTTGAAGATGCCCTGGAGAAGGACCTGGGCAGAAGCGCAGTAGAAGCCTACCTTTGCGATATAGGCCCCGTTATTGTTGAGATTAACGAGATTCTCCGCGGACTTCGCAGGTGGGCTCGCCCGGAGAGGCATTTCAGTGGATTGATGTGTTTCCCAAGCCTTACTACGAAGGTTTACAAGATGCCGTATGGGGTGACACTTGTGATAAGTCCTTTCAATTTTCCTGTTCTTCTGACTCTCGGGGTGGTTGCCGCCAGCATTTGTGGCGGAAATACCGTAGTGATCAAAGCCAGCGCAAAATCGCAGAATTGCACGGCGGTGATGAAGAAGTTCATAGCTGAGGTCTTCCCTCCGGAATTCGTGACCTTAATTGACGGCGGACACGATGTCGCCGACATGTGTCTGGAACAGAGGTGGGATAAGATTTTTTATACGGGCTCGCCGAAAGTCGGCAGGCACGTGCTTGCAAAGGCAGCCGACAACCTGACTCCGGTCGCTTTGGAATTGGGAGGAGAGACGGGGAACTGGTGTATTGTCCGCAAAGATGCAGACATCGCCGACGCCGCCCGGAAGATTGCCTTCTTCAAACTCTGCAACGCCGGTCAGATCTGTATCAACATCAATCAGGTGGCTGTTGCGCAGGAGATAGCGGACGAATTCCTGGAGGCCCTGAAGACCGCCTTTGTCCGTCAGATTGGAGAAAATGCGCAGGACAATGAAGAATATCCAAAATTGATTACCCGTCAGGCGTACGACAAGTGTTCTTCTCTGGCAGATGAATATCGGGAACGTATAGTATTCGGTGGTAAGGGGAACGCGGATTCGCTGCGATATGCGCCTACAGTCATCTATCCCGTCGGCATAGATGAAGACATTGTCAGGAAGGAGTTGTTCTGCCCTCTGCTGCCTGTTGTCCCATTCAGGGATGATGCTGTCGATGCAGTATTGGATACAATTGAAAGCCGCGAGCATCCTCTGGCGATGTACCTGTTCACCAGGGATATGCGGTGGGCGGACAAGGTAATGCGTACTCACCAGTACGGTGGCGGCTGCATCAACGAGGTATGCGTGCATCTTATGGTGAAAGGCGTGCCTTTCGGAGGAGTCGGACATTCAGGGATGGGCGCATATCACGGAGAGTGGGGTTTCCGCGAATTCACTCATGCATCGACTGTCCTGAAGGGAAGCACCCGCTTCAATCTTTCTATGCGGGAGCATCCGTATAACGAAAGGAAGATTCTTCCCCTGCTCCGTTTTCTTGAAAAATAAAAAAAGAGGCCAGCGATGACCTCTTTTGAAAAAATATAGTGTAAGTATTATCAGATCAGGAAATTAGCCTGAAGGAAGGCATTGATGCCGACTGCTGCGAACATGACGCAGATAAGAGTGGCAACGATTACACCGATGACCTTAACCCTGTTGAACCAGGTCTTCCCGTCCCAGCCTACTGTCTGGAACATGCTCCAGAAACCATGGGTAAGGTGGAACCATACGGCGAGGAACCACAGGAGATAGAGAGCGAGCCTCCACCATGCACCGAATGTAAGCACGAGCAGGTCATAAGGATTGCTCTCCGGCCCGCCGATGAACATCTGGAGCTGCATCTTTGCCCAGAAATGGAAAAGATGGAAGCAGACGAATCCGATGATGATGATTCCGAGAATGCACATGTTCTTTGCTGACCATGAGTCTGCTGCAGCCTTGCTGGAGACTTCATAGCGCTTGACGCCGCCACGGGCGACAATATTCTTGATGGTCAGCCAGCAACCGTATAGGATGTGGACTGCGAATCCGAGAGCCAGTATAGGCACCATGATGGTGACAACAGGCAATGCCATGAAATCGCATCCGGCCTGGAAAAGACCGTCCGCAGCACCGAACTTGCCGGTAAAGCTGTCGATGATGGAGAAGGAATTGATTGTAACGTGAAGGCCCAGGAATAGGATGAGGAATGCTCCGCTGACCGCCTGGATGAATTTCTTTCCGATAGAAGAATTGAAAATAAACATCTCTCAATAGGTTTTTGTGAGTGCAAATATAGGCCGAATCTTGCAAGAATCATAATTTTTCTTCTTACTTTTGTTAGTTGAGAAAATCATAGACGATGTATAAACGTGTACTTTTAAAACTCAGTGGTGAGAGCCTCGGCGGTGTAGCGGGCAAGGGACTTGATGAAGAAAGCCTTCTCAAGTTCGCTCAGGAGATAGCCAGCTCAGTCAGGGCCGGATATCAGATAGCCGTTGTGAACGGAGGCGGCAACATCTTCCGCGGCCTTCAGGGCGTGGGCAAAGGATATGACAGGGTCACGGGAGACCGTATGGGAATGCTGGCGACAGTGATTAATTCCCTTGCCATGGCATCTGCCCTCAGGGGACAGGGCGTACGCGCGGAAGTATTCACAGCCACTCCGATGGAACCTATTGCAAAGGGTTATGTCCGTGAATCCGCAGTGAAGGTCCTTGAAGAGGGAGGCGTAGCATTCATTGCCGGGGGAACCGGCAATCCATTCTTCTCCACTGACTCGGGAGCCGCTCTCAGGGCCCTCGAAATAGGTGCTGACGCATTGTTGAAGGGCACCAGGGTTGACGGCGTCTATACCGCTGACCCGGAAAAGGACCCGAATGCCGTGAAATATGACGAGATAACATTCGACGAATGTCTTATCAAGCATCTTAAGGTCATGGACCAGACCGCTTTCGCTCTTTGCGAGCAGGGGCCCGTACCTATTGTAGTATTCGACATAAACACTCCGGGAGCTCTTCTCAGAATACTTGAGGGAGAAAAACTCGGCACAGTTGTTCATGCATAATCAAATTGACAGAATATGTTAACAGACAGAGCAAAAGAAATCGTCAACGGAGCTGACTCCAAAATGAAGGCTGCCGTTTCTTTTCTGGAGGAAGACCTCAAGACATACCGTGTCGGCAAGGCTAACCCTTCCATTTTCAACAATGTCCTGGTGAACTACTATGGTTCCCCGACCCCGCTTTCACAGGTTGCTTCCATCTCCGCTCCGGATGCCAAGACCCTTGCCATCCAGCCTTGGGAGAAAAACCTCATCCCTGCCATTGAGAAGGCAATTCTCGATGCAAATGTAGGACTTACACCACAGAACAACGGAGAAATCATCCGCTGTACGGTGCCGGCTCTGACCGAGGAGCGCCGCCGCGAACTTATCAAAAAGGCGAAAGAGGCAGGGGAGAACGGCAAGATCGTGGTCAGGAATTCACGACGCGATGCAATAGATACTCTCAAGAAAGCCCAGAAGAATGAAGGTCTTTCCGAGGACACTGAGAAGGAAGCCGAGGATGAGGTTCAGAAGATTACGGACAAAAATATCAAATCAATCGATGAAATAGTTTCGGCCAAGGAAAAGGAGATTATGACCGTATAGCCGATTCTTTTTGATTTTACGAAATAAATTTTTACCTTTGCGACCCCTATTTTGTGTAGGGATCGCAATTTTTATTAACTATTTAAAAATCAAGACAGTGGACACACAAAGCTACAAAACAGTATCGCTTAACAAAGCAACTGTAGACAAGAAGTGGGTTCTTATCGATGCGACTGACCTCGCACTCGGACGTCTTGCATCCCGCGTTGCTCTTGTCCTCCGTGGAAAGAACAAGCCAGGATTCACCCCTAACGTTGACTGTGGTGACAACGTCATCATCATCAACGCCGAGAAGGTGGAGCTTAAGGGTAACAAGATGACCGACCGCGTGTACACTCGCTACACTGGATATCCGGGTGGACAGAGATTCTCTACTCCACGTGAGATTCTTGATAAGAAACCTACCGAACTGATTAGGATGGCAGTAAAGGGTATGCTTCCTAAGACACGTCTTGGTGACAAGCTTATCGGCAACCTGTTCATTTACACAGGTCCTGAGCATCCTCATCAGGCACAGAACCCTAAAACAATTAAGTTGGACGAAATTTAAACAGAGCAAATGGAACAGACAAACGCCCTTGGAAGACGTAAAGCAGCTGTAGCTCGCGTTTATCTCTCAGCCGGCAAAGGCAACATTACAATCAACGGCAGACCTCTCGAGAACTACTTCGCTGAGGATACACTCTGCTACGTTGTAAAGCAGCCTTTCGAGGTTACCAACACTGAAGGTCAGTTTGACGTAAAGGTCACCGTTGACGGTGGCGGCACAAAGGGTCAGGCTGAGGCTATCAGACTTGGTATCGCACGCGCTATGAGTGAACTCAACAGGGAAGAGTACCGTTCAGCACTTAAGGCAGCAGGTTTCCTCACACGTGACGCTCGTGAGGTTGAACGTAAGAAACCGGGCCAGCCAGGTGCACGCAGACGCTTCCAGTTCAGTAAACGTTAGTTATTTTACTGTTTTATTAGCACAGCTGTGGTTTTTAAACCATTCCGTGAATGGCTGCCACACTGCGGAAAAGGTCAGAGACTGACCAGGTCATTACTCGGACCTTGAAGAAAAGAGAAACAATTAGAAATCAAACAACAATGTCTAGAACAAATTTCCAAGAATTGCTTGATGCAGGTGTACACTTCGGACACTTGTCACGTAAGTGGAATCCTAAGATGGCTCCATATATCTTCGACCAGAAGAATGGAATCCACATCATTGACCTGCACAAGACAGCAATAAAGCTCGATGAAGCAGCAGAGGAGATGAAGATGCTGGCAAAGTCAGGCCGCAAGATCCTCTTCGTAGCTACAAAGAAGCAGGCTAAGGATATTGTCTCAGAGAAAGCTACTGCAGTCAATATGCCTTCAGTTACCGAGCGTTGGGCAGGTGGTATGCTTACCAACTTCCCTACAGTCCGCAAGGCCATCAAGAAGATGGGCACAATAGACAAGATGAAAGAGGACGGAACTTTCGACAAACTTGCAAAGCGTGAGCGCCTTCAGGTTGACCGTCAGAGAGAGAAACTCGAGAAGAACCTCGGTTCTATCCGTGATATGAGCCGCCTCCCATCAGCACTTTTCATCGTTGACGTTCAGAAAGAGGCCAACGCTGTAAAGGAAGCAAACCGTCTCAATATTCCGGTATTCGCAATGGTTGATACATGTTGCGATCCTACCCCTATTGATTATGTGATTCCGGCAAATGACGACGCAACAAAGTCTATTGAGTATGTGATGAACGTACTTTGCAAGGCTATCCAGGAAGGCCTCGACGAGCGCAAGCTCGAGAAGGATAAAGAGGCTCCTGAGGAAACTGAGACAGAAGCAGCAGCACGCACGACTGGCAAGAAGCTCCGCGCACGCAAGGGAGCTCAGCAGGTTGACGTAGAGGCTGAATAATTCATTTGTTTAACGTTTAAAAGAGATAAAAGCTATGGCAATTACCGCAGCAGACGTAATGAAGTTACGTAAAATGACTTCAGCAGGTATGATGGATTGCAAGAAGGCTCTTGAGGAAGCTGAAGGCGACTTCAACAAAGCTATGAACATCATCCGTGAGAAAGGCAAGATGGTTGCAGCAAAGAGAGCCGACCGCGAGACCTCAGAAGGTGCCGTCAAGGCTAGAATCAATGGCAACAAGGCTATCCTTGTATGCCTTGGCTGCGAAACCGATTTCGTTTCACGCAATGAGGCTTTCCAGACACTTGCAGAGGCTATCGCTGACGTTGCAATCGCTGCTTGTCCTGCAGACCTTGACGGGCTCAAGGCTTGCAAGATGGCTGACGGCTACACAGTTGAAGAGGCTGTTGAGGCTCAGACCGGTAAGACAGGAGAGAAGCACGTGCTTGCATACTATGCATGTGTCGAGGCTCCTTTCGTATATCAGTACGTTCACAAGCTCAACGGCAAACTCGGTGCTCTCGTAGGTTTCAACAAGCCTGTATCAGAGGAGCTCGCAAAGGGTGTCGTAATGCAGATCGCATCAATGAACCCTGTAGCTATATCAGCTGAGAGCTGCCCTAAGGAAGTCCTTGACGGCGAGTATAAAGTGGCTGTCGAGAAGACAAAGGAAGAGCAGGTTCTCAAGGCAGTTGAGGCTGCCCTCAAGAAGGCCGGCATCAACCCTGCACACGTTGATTCTGAGGATCACATCGAGTCCAACACCGCCAAGGGTTGGATTACTCCTGAGCAGGCAGCACAGGCTCGCGAGATCATCAAGACTGTCGGAGCAGAGAAGGCTGCAAACCTCAATCCTGCAATGGTAGAGAATATCGCAAAGGGTCGTGTTCAGAAGTTCCTCAAGGAGAACACCCTCGAGGAGCAGGAGTACCAGATGAGCGACGACAAGAAGAGCGTCAAAGAGGCTATTCTTGCAGAGGATAAGGAAGCTAAGGTTGTCAGCATGAAGAGATTCTCTCTTACAGACTAATCTGAATTCCAAATACAGAAAATGGCTGCGAATTTCGCAGCCATTTTTGTTATATTTGCAAACATGAACCTAAAGTCGCTTGCAAAGGATACTGCCATTTATGGTATGAGTTCGATAGTCGGGAGATTTCTCAACTATCTTCTTGTCCCCGTATACACTTATAAGATAGCGGTTGAAAGCGGCGGATACGGAATAGTCACGAACCTTTATGCCTATACGGCGCTGTTCCTGGCCCTTCTGACATTCGGGATGGAAACGACACTGTTCAGGTTCTCAAACAAGGAAGGCGAGGATGCCAGCAAGGTTTATGGCACTACATTGAGGCTTGTCGGCGCCGTCGGGTTGATATTCCTTGCGGCAGTATTTATTCTGATAAAGCCTATTTCAGGTGCTATGGGATACTCCGGGCATCCTGAGTATGTGGGCTGTATGGCGATAATTGTGGCTTTTGATGCTTTCCAGGCGATAATGTTCAGCCGCCTGAGGCTCCAGAGAAGACCGGTCAAGTTCATGGCCCTGAAGTTTGCCTTCATTATACCGAACGTACTACTGAACCTTGGCATTTTCTTCATCCTTCCGTTGCTGTTCGACAAGTTCCCGGCAATCAGGGAGCTCTATGTGCGTTTCGACTATGGGGTCGGACTGATTTTCTTCGCCAACCTTATATGCACGAGCTGCGTATTCCTCGGCTTTATACCGGAGCTCAAGGGTCTTGGCTACGGATTTGATACGGGCTTGGCGAAAAGGCTCCTGAAGTACTCCTGGCCTCTGCTGATACTCAGCCTCGTGGGAATACTCAACCAAGTTGCCGATAAGATTATGTTCACTCACCTTATGCCGGGGCATGAGGGGCAGGTGCAACTTGGCATTTATGGGGCCTGCGTGAAGATTGCAATGATAATGAGTCTGCTTACCCAGGCTTTCCGCTACGCATATGAACCTATCGTTTTCAATGGTAGCCGGGACAAGGACAGTCCTCAGACACTTGCTGACGGCATGAAATATTTCATAATCTTTACCTTACTGGCCTTCCTTGCGGTAGAGTTCTATATGCCTGCACTGCGCCATTTCATCAGGCCGACCTATTGGGAGGGGCTCGATGTGGTGCCGATAGTGATGATAGCAGAAATATTCATGGGCATATATTTCAACCTGTCTTTCTGGTACAAGCTCACGGACCAGACCTGGTGGGGAGCTGTGATGAGTGCGACCGGTGCGGCTGTCATGATTGCGGTAAATGTTATCTTTGTTCCGAAGATAGGTTATTGGGCTTGTGCGTGGGGCGGATTTGCAGGCTATGGTACTGCGATGCTGATGAGTGCGCTGATAGGCAGAAAGAAATTCCCTGTCAAATATGACTGGCGTTCTATCGTTTCATTTGCCGTCATCGCAGCATTCTATCTGTTCCTTTATGACAAAGCAGGAAGGGCATTCGATAACGTTTGGGTTATGATGGTACTTGGCACGCTTCTTATTGCAAGTTACCTGTACCTCGTATGGAAAAACATAAAAACTGATAAAAAATGAAAAAATTATTACCGGCAATTGCAGCCATCCTCGCAGTAGTATCCTGCGGGAGAAACAAGAATCAGAACAATAACGAGGCAGCCCCGGAGGCTCCTGCTGTAGATGAATCACAAATTATGGAACAGGTATCACAGTTGCCGGCAGAACCGGTATTTGACATTGTAACCAATTTCGGTACAATCAGGGTTAAACTTTACGAAAACACTCCGAAGCACAGGGACAATTTCTGTAAATTGGCTCTTTCCGGCTTCTATGACGGGATTCTTTTCCATAGAGTGATCAACGGCTTTATGATTCAGACCGGTGATCCTCTCAGCAAGGACCCTTCAATGGCCGACAGATATGGTACCGGCGGCCCGGGATATACGATTCCTGCTGAGTTCGTACCGGAGTACCGCCATATCAAGGGTGCTCTTGCTGCTGCCCGCAGAGGGGATGCTGCGAATCCAATGAAGGAGTCCTCTGGCTCACAGTTCTATATCGTTCAGGATGCGGATGCCTGCGCTCAGCTTGACGGAGAATATACCGTATTCGGAGAGACCATAGACGGTATCAAGACAGTTGACAAGATAGCTTCAGTCGAGACTGATATGCGCGACAGACCGGTTGAGGACGTGCGTATTGTCAGTGTCAGGCTGGTGACTGAATAATATATGGAAAGAGTAACATTATTTCCTTCGGAGATACTGGTCAACGGGTGGATCGACCCGAAGTATCTACCGAAAGGAAAAGACAAATATTACATAAGGAACCGGCAGGTGCAGGCTCCGGAAGGCGGTTGGCGGCATTTGACGAGTGACGAGATTGAAAGGCTTGTCAAGAACAGCAATACCGCATCCAGCTGGGATACGGTATGGGTCACTGACAACTTCAATCCCGACATGCTCCTTAACAACAGGTTCTATGGCACGGTCCGTATAGGCAGAGTGATTGATGCCGGACTTCAGTACCATGACCTGAGGCTTCCGGTGGGCATCACGAATTCTTCCATCCATTCCTGCGATATAGGTGACGATTGTGCAATCCACGATGTCCATTATCTTTCTCACTACATCATTGGCGGCAAATGTATGCTGTTCAATATCAATGAGATGTCATGCACGGATCACGCCAAGTTCGGGAATGGCATAATCAAGGAAGGTGAGGAGGAGAAGGTCAGGGTTGTCCTTGACATAATGAATGAAGCGGGCTGCCGCGGAGTATATCCTTTCAACGGGATGATAGCCGCTGACGCCTATATGTGGGGCAAGTATATTGATGACGCGGACCTTCAGAAAAGACTTCGTGAGATTACTCAGAGGCATATTGACAATCACCGCGGATATTATGGAGAAGTCGGGGAAGGTTGTGTGATAAAGAATTCCTCCATCATCAAGGATGCAAACATAGGAAGCTGCTGCTATATTAAAGGAGCCAGCAAGCTGAAGAACATCACCATAAATTCTTCTGATAAGGAACCGTCCCAGATCGGTGAGGGAGTTATACTCGTTAACGGTATTGTCGGCTATGGCTGCCGCATATTCTACAACTGTACCGCAGTCAAGTTCGTTATCGGAAACAACTCCAACCTCAAGTACGGAGCGAGGATGCTCAATTCCGTCCTTGGCGACAACAGCACTATATCCTGCTGCGAGGTCCTGAACAACCTCATTTTCGCAGCGCACGAGCAGCACCACAACAACTCTTTCCTCATCGCTTCTACGGTTATGGGCCAGAGCAACATGGCTGCCGGCGCCACAGTGGGTTCAAACCACAATTCGAGGGCTAACGACAACGAAATTGTCGCCGGCCGAGGCTTCTGGCCGGGACTGTGCTCTTCTGTGAAGCATTCGAGCAGATTTGCCAGTTTCACCCTTCTCGCAAAAGGAGCATATATGTTCGAAATGGACATAAAGCTGCCTTTCAGTCTCGTTTACGATGATCCAAAGGAGGGAAGGCTGATGGTAAAGCCTGCTTTCTGGTGGACGGACAATATGTATGCGCTCTGCAGGAACAACTGGAAATTCCAGCACAGGGATGCCCGTGTGACCAAAGTGCAGAACATAGAGTTTGATACCTTTGCTCCGGACAGTATGGAAGAGGCAATCAAGGCCAGGAAACTCCTTGAGGCCTGGTCGGCGGGAAACTGGGATGCAGAGGTGCTCGGAGAGGGCATGGAAAAGAGCCATAGGAAGGTTTGCATAGTCAATGCGCGCAAAGCTTACGAGGCTTACGGCGATATGCTGGTCCACTATGCGGTGACCAATGTGCTTGGTTACCTTGAATCCAATCCGGGCGTGACCATTGAAAGTCTTGTCTCAACCTTGGATGCGGGTCCGGAAGAAGAATGGATCAATCTTGGCGGACAGTTGATGAAATCTTCTGACTTTGACAGCTTACGCGCCGATATCCGTTCCGGCAAGCTGGACAATTGGGAGAGCATACACAAGAGATATGACGAAATCTGGGCGCGCTATCCGATGGACAAGCTGCGCCATGGCTACAGGGCCCTCTGCGGCCTGTACAATGTCGACAGGCTCTCCATTTCTGATTGGGCGGATGCGCTTGAACGGGAGATACAGAACCAGAAGTTCATCCGTGAGCAAGTCAGGGCCACCCGCAGAAAAGACTACGAAAATCCGTTCAGGAAAACCACGTATCGCTCTGATGCTGAAATGAAGGCTGCACTCGGCACACTCGAGGAAAACAGTTTCGTAAAGCAGAATGATGTGGAAACTGAGAAAAATATCAAGAAGTTGCAAACTTTGGCACGCAACTTGAAATAGAATTTAACCGAATAGTTTTTTCATAGGTTAAATTTTAGGTTAGAATCATTTTTCCCCTGTCGTGAGACAGGGGATTTTTGACTCAGTATATCACCAGCCCGATGATACCGGCGGCAGTTATCATCAGTATCGGGTTAACCTTCTTCCAGAGTGAAAGCACAAGGGCGGCCAGAAACAGCACCCAGCTTGTCCAGTCAGGGAAATTCTCTTTGATAATGCTGAAATCCGGAGACAATCCGTTCCAGTCGAAATGAAAGATTAGTATAAGAGCCGCCGCTCCGATCAATCCTATGACTACCGGCTTCATGGCCCTCAGTGCACCTTTGAAGACTGGATTCTCGTGAAACTTGGAGTACATTCTCACAAGTCCCAGAAATATTATGAAAGACGGCAGAACGATGGCAACTGTAGCCGTTGCCGATCCGGCCACCCCTCCGACTTCATAGCCCACATAGGTGGCGCAGTTGATGCCGATAGGCCCCGGAGTGGTCTGGGACACGGCGACTATGTTTGTGAAGACTTCGTCGCTTATCCAGTGATGCACGCCCACCACCTGTGTCTGGATGAGCGAAATCATGGCTCCGCCGCCTCCGAAGTTGAACAATCCTATCAGAAAGAAAGTACAGAAAAGACTCCAGAGAATAGATATCATCTTTTCCGTCCCTCCCTGACCAGACCGATGCAGCTTGCCACAATGAGCACAGATGCAATGATAACTATAGGTGAAACTGACAGAACGGATACGCCCAGGGCAGTACCTGCGGTCAAGGCCCATTCCCACCAACTGCTGTTCTTCCTGGCCATCTTGAACAGAGGGACAAGAATCAGAGCGATGGCAACCGGGCGGACTGCCTTGAAAATCTTTATGTAATAAGGGTTGTCCTGGATGGTGGTGAAAACCGCCGCTATCAGAAGGATGATAATGAAAGAAGGCATGATGGCTCCCAGTGTGGCGGCAATGCTACCTTTCACTCCGCGTATCCTGTATCCGGCATATATGGACATGTTCACAGCCAGTAGTCCCGGGGCACTCTGCGCGAGCACGACAATCTCCGGAATCTCTTCCTCGGGAATCCATCCGCGCTTCGCCATTTCCGCTTCGATAATCGGGATCATAGCATATCCTCCACCTATTGTGAAGGCCCCGATTTTCGAGAATACCAGGAAAAGATCAGAGAGAGAAACCTTTTTCATATATGCAAATTTCGGAAATAACACAGTAAATCAAAAATTATTCAAAAAAAGTTTGGTAGGAAATAAAAAGTAGTTATCTTTGCAGCCCGTTTCCAAGGGAGCGGAAAGATCTTTGATAATATTGAGAGGAAAGTACAAGCAAGTACCGAATAATTTAATTAATCGAGAACGTTAATTCTGAACGAATTAAAAATTGTCAGGAATCAAGCTGAGAAGTATAAGAAATATACAAAGAAGAGTTTGATCCTGGCTCAGGATGAACGCTAGCGGCAGGCTTAACACATGCAAGTCGAGGGGCAGCGCGATGTAGCAATACATTGGCGGCGACCGGCGAAAGGGTGCGTAACGCGTGAGCAACTT
>JAKSJU010000022.1 GCA_024402095.1 Bacteroidales bacterium
GTTCTTGACGGCATATCCCTTGATTAGGTAGTCCTTCAGAACGGAGTTGGCCCAAATACGAAACTGAGTTCCACGTTTGGACTTGACCCTGTATCCGACAGATATGATGACATCAAGATTGTAATACTTGGTGGTATAAGATTTTCCATCAGATGCAGTTGTTCGGAATTCCCGAACTACTGAACCCTGTACGAGCTCCCCTTCTTTAAAGATATTGCTGATGTGCTCGCTTATTGAGCCCTTGCTCTTGTCAAAGAGCATACAAATTTGCGCTTGTGTTAGCCATACCGTTTCGTTTTCAAGCTTCACTTCAAGACTGGTCTGCCCGTCCGGGGCCTGATAGAGAATGATCCCGCCCTTTCCTTCCTCTTCGATGATGATGTCCTTGCCCATTTTCGTTCCGATGCTGAATATTTCTGTTTACAAAGATAAATTAGGGGATATTAATATATTTTGTTTTTCGCCCAAATTTGTAAACAAAGATAGACAAAAATTCTGACCGGTCAAAGACTAATCAAGGAAATGTGCGTAAAACGAAGGTTTTGTATACAGGCTATCCGTATATATCTTGCAAATGTATATAGTATATCCTCTATATCTATGCATAGAATTTGAAATGTATATTGTGTTCTAAAATATAATTGCTACATTTGCATACAATATATAAGTAATAAGATATGAATACAGCTGCAATTCAGACAAAAAGAAAAAATATTGATATCCGCGAGGATGTATATCGCTTCCTTTCCATCAAAGCTGCCGCTTCCGGCACTAACCTCAAAAGTTACATTGAGGCTCTTCTTGAAAAGGAGGTGGAGGACATGAACGAGTCGGCGACATACCAGTACCTTTGTGACGTCCGCCCCGACGGAGATATTGAACTTTCAGAGGAAGAGACAAAGGACTTTGAGAACTGGCTTGGTATATGAAGATAAAATACTCCAAGGACTTTGAGAAATCGGTCCGCAAACTGTCAGGCAAGACTCTAAACTCCGTCAAAAACACTATCCTTGAGGTCAAGAATGCGACGTGCTTGGATGAGATTACCGATTGCAAGAAACTGGTAAACTATGACAATGTTTATCGCATCCGCATCGGCAGTCTCCGTGCCTTCTTCATCTTCCACGTCCAAATCATTGACGACTGTGTGTTCTTCAAGTACCTCGTCCCTAGAGGTGAAGCCTATGACAGGAAATACAAAGAGAAGCTTCGGGAAGACGACAAATAGGGCGATAGAGTGGATCTTGCCTGGAATCTTGCGGATATCTTCAATGCTCTGATGGCTATCCCGAATCTTGTGTCGCTGATTCTTCTCAGCGGGGTAATTGTTAAGGAGACTAAAAAGAATATGTAGTTATGAAGTTAGGTTTGACGCGTTTTTCAATCGTAATTGCGGTTCTGTGTGTGCTCTTGCTGGGTGCGGGGGCTGTGTCGCTGGTGTTCGTGGACGACAGCGCTGCGAATAGCCGAATCGCTTTTCAAATGTTTGAGACGGTTCTGATGCTGCTGGTGATATTTGCACCGGCGATGCTGAATCGCGTGGTTCATATCAAGGTCCCGGCGGCTCTGGACATTATGTTCGTGGGCTTCTGTTTCTGCTCTCTGATTCTTGGGGATGTGGCGGATTTCTATGGTCATTTCGAGTGGTGGGACAATCTCCAGCATGGTCTTTCGGGGATACTTCTCGGTATCGTTGCTTATGAGCTTATCAATCTTTTCAACAGGATGGAGGGCAACAGTTTGCGTTTCCCTCCGCTGATGGTCTTCATGTGGGTTGTCTGCTTTGCGCTTTCTGTTGGTGCGGTCTGGGAGATCATGGAGTTTATAACTGATGATCTTTTCGGGCTCAATTCGCAGCAATACCTTGTCGGAAGCGGTACTTTCGACGCGACTGAGCCTCTTCTTGGACATGAGGCTTTGAGGGATACCATGAGCGATCTGATGCTCGACCTTGGCGGCGCATTTTCGATCGCTCTCTTCGGGTTCTTTTATCTTGAGAAGCGTAATTTGCACAAAGGGGTCTGACCCTTTTGTGCAAGTTTGCCATGATATCTCTCCTGCATATTTTCCAAATAATGCGATGTCGTGAAAATAGCGATTTTTCCGTCTTGAGCCAGAAATTTTTTGCAGCCAGCAGCAGACGAAATTCGTGCACAGCACAAGAGGTTATCCGGCCCGGTATTCGTTGGGTGTTATTCCGGTCTGGGTCTTGAAGAATTTGTGGAATGATGGGATTGACTGGAAATTGAGACGGTAGCCTATCTCCTTGACTGTCAGGTCGGAATATTTCAGGAGATTCTTCGCTTCGAGCACGATGAAGGCGTCTATCCATTCCGTGGCAGTCCTTCCACTCACATTTTTTACAAGGGTTGTGAGGTATTTGGGAGTCAGGCACATCTTTTCGGCATAGAATGCCACACCCTTCTCATTCATGAAATTCTCTGACACAAGGGCGAGGAACTCTTCATACTTGGCCTGTGTCCGGTTTTGGAATGGACTGGACACAAGCTGCCTGGACATTTCTCCCTTCCATATATTCCCAAGCAGGCACATCAGCGACGTTCCGATGGAACAGATTGCATTCTCAGCCCCGTCGAGACAACTCTTATATAAGTCGGTTACCAATCTGTAATAGTCCGCCAATATCCTTTTCCCGTCTTCATCTATCTTGATGCACGGGTTGTTCATCAGTTTGACACTCCTCTCAAACAGTCCATTGAAATTGATGCCTCCTTCTTTCAGGAATTCTTTGGTTGAAGCCACCAGCACAGCCTCGCTCATAAGAAGATTCTCCATCTCGCTTTCCTTTATCTGCATGGTGCTTCCCGGGGCGTAAAGCAGCATCGTGTCCTTATGTACCCTGTATGTGGTGACATTTATGTCTATGTCAAAATGGCCCTGGGTACAATATATCGCAGCATAGGCATTCAGACGGACGGGATATTGGAGCAGCGATTGTGCCTCCTTGCCGCTGATAAGGGTAATGATGAATTCCTTTGACATGTCAGTCACGTCTGCCAGACCTGTCATTTGTGCCAATTGAGCTATGTCAATCTCATAATATGGTTCTGTCATATTGTCATTCATTTGTTTTGGCAAAAATAGGCAATATTTCCATTTGAATTATCCAGTTTTCCCTAAAAAAGAAATCTGAATAATAGTTAAGGAAGAATAAATATCCATAAGTAAAATTCAGGACCAAAAGTTGTACCATGGTTGTGCCAAACAAATGAAATTTAAAATGAAAAGAAGAGTATTGATTACAATTGCAGCGCTTGTCCCTTGCATCCTTCATGCACAGCAGAGGCTTACCCTTGAGGATTGCAGGCAGATGGCGGTAAATTGCAATAGGGAACTCGGCCAGAGTGCAATCGAAATCGAAATTGCCTCTAATGACAGAGGCATTGCCAGGGCCAATTA
Organism: Bacteroidales bacterium; assembly: GCA_024402095.1. Taxonomy (GTDB): domain Bacteria; phylum Bacteroidota; class Bacteroidia; order Bacteroidales; family UBA932; genus Cryptobacteroides. The sequence goes on from JAKSJU010000022.1 coordinate 3,421, forward strand.
TTTCCCGAAGGTGAGTGCCAGGGCGGCTTACCTTTACAACAATCAGGACATCAACCTGATAGGAGATGAGACATCAGAATTGCTCAGGAACGGCGGTACGCTTATTCAGGGACAAATCTCCGGTAAGATGAACGAACTGACCCAGGCCATCATGTCCAATCCTGCCACAGCTCAGGAATATATGAAAAGCCCGATGTGGCAGACAGTTCTCGGAGCACTTTCACAGACAGACGTCTCGGGTGCAATCAACAATATCGGCAGCCAGCTTGATGAAGCCCTTCATCTTGATATACATAATGTCTATGTAGGGGCGGTAAGCGTGACACAGCCGATTTTTGCCGGTGGCAAGGTAATAGCCGCAAACAGGATTGCAGCCCTTGCCGAGCAGCTGGCCAAAGAGAAATATGACACCAAATACCAGGAAGTCATAATTTCGGTTGACCAGTCTTACTGGCAGATTGTTGCGATAGCAGCAAAAAGAGACCTGGCGGAGAGCTATGCTGCACTGCTTGAAAAGATGACAAGGGATGTGAATTCACTTGTTGCAGAAGGAGTTGCCACGGAGTCAGACCTGCTTTCCGTAAAGGTGAAGGCAAATGAAGCCAACGGAATGCTTCTGAAGGCCAATAATGGTCTTTCCCTTGCCAAGATGCTGCTCTGCAAGCAGATAGGCCTTCCTCTGGATAGTGCTGTTATCCTTGAAGATGAGGGGGAAGAGCAGGTCCCTGTGCCGCAGATGCTGGAATCCAAGCCGATGGAGCAGGTCTTGGCAGACCGTCCTGAAATCAGAAGCCTTAATACAGCCGTCGAAATCTATGACAACAAAGTCAAGGTCGCCCGCGCCGACATGCTCCCGACCATAGCTGCCACGGCCAATTATCTCGTTACCAATCCCAACCTGAACAACGGATTCAGGAACAGCTTCGGGGGCAGGTTCTCCGGCGGGGTGATGGTGAGCATTCCGATATTCCACGGATATGAGGCGGCCTTCAAGACCAGAAAGGCCAAGGCGGAAGCCAGCCTTTACAGAAGCAAACTCGAAGATGCAAAGGAAATGATTTGTCTCGAAGTCGCAAAATACAGCAATGAGCAGAGCGAAGCTCTTGAAAGTCTCCTGATGGCTCAATCCAATATGGAAAGTGCCGAGGAAAACCTCAGGACGGCAATGGTGGGCTTCGAAGAAGGAGTGGTGGATGCCAACACGGCAATGTCGGCACAGACAGCCTGGCTGAAGGCCCATTCCGAATACATCGAGTCGGGTATTGCATTGCAGATGGCATCAGCCAATCTGCAGAAAGCACAAGGAAATATAAAGAAATATTAAATCATAAGAAAATGGAAAAGAAAAGAAGCAGTCTGGCCGCTGGAATCATAGGCCTGATAGTAATCATTGCAGTCATCGGCGTAGCCGGATATTTTGTGTCAAAGCCAAAACCCGCAACCGTGCAGGGGGAGGCGGAAGCAAGTGAGTACCGCGTCTCGGGAAAAGTTCCCGGAAGAATAGAGGAATTGTATGTCAGGGAAGGTGATTATGTTCATAAGGGAGATACTGTGGTTTTCATTGATTCACCTGAAGTCCGCGCGAAACTTGCTCAGGTAAATGCCCTTAAGGCTGCTGCAGTTGCCCAGAGCACCAAGGCGAAGAATGGAGCGCAGAAGGAGATGATTGAAGGAGCATACCAGATGTGGCAGGCTGCCCTCGTGCAGGAGGAAGTGATGCGAAAGTCTTTCGACCGCATCCAGAGGCTTTATGACCAGAAAGTCGTCACAGCTCAGAAATATGATGAGGTTAAGGCGAAATATGACGCATCTGTATCGCAGGCCAAGGCTGCCAAAAGCCAGTATGACATGGCTCTTGCCGGGGCCCGGGCCGAGGACAAGGCTGCAACTGCTGCGGTTGTTAACCAGGCGGAAGGAGCATTGATGGAGGTTCAGGGTTATCTTTCAGAGCTCTATCTGACAGCACCATGTGACGGGATCGTATCGGCGATATATCCGAAAGTCGGAGAACTCGTGGGACAGGGAGCCCCCATTATGAGCATTACCGATATGAATGATATGTGGTTTACTTTCAACGTCCGCGAAGACAATCTCCATGGAATCAAACGTGGTGACGTGATAAGCCTGTCGGTCCCTGCCCTGGACGGAATGAAACTCGATGCCAAAGTGACCTATATGGCTGCAAGGGAATCATTTGCCACCTGGCATGCTACCAGGGAAACAGGATCTTATGATGCTAGGACATTTGAAGTGAGGGCAGTGCCAGAGGCTTCGGCTGAAGGTTTGCTCCCTGGAATGACAGTGATAGTGAAATGAAAGATATATTGAAAAGGGAACTCGGACTGTGGAAACTCAGACCTGTATATGTGCTCGCACCTCTCGGGGCCATGCTTTTCTGCAGCCTGTTCTTCCTGACATTTTTCGGAAAAGGTGCCGTTCAGGAGCTTCCGATTGCAGTGGTGGACAATGACAATTCCTCACTTACAAGGAACTTCATCAGGCAACTTGATGCCACCGAACTTGGAAAAGTCATCCGCTACGATGACTACAGCCTTGCGAGGGAAGCAATGCAGACGGGTAAGGTGACTGCAATCTGCGTGCTTCCGGAGAATATGTACTCCGACGTTCTTGCAGGCAGGAAACCTACGGCGTCGTTCTACTTGAACACGATGTACTATGTGGGAGGAATGATGAGCTATAAAAACATTCTAACCATGTTCAACCTGAGCGTGGGTGCAGTGCAGAGGGAGACAATGAGGGCAATGGGGATGGCCGAGGATGCAATAATGGCGAAGATACAGCCGATAGTCATAGATGTCCACCAGATCGGGAATCCGACCACCGACTACAATGCCTATCTTTCCAACATCCTGCTCCCCGGACTTCTCGAGCTGCTGACCATCATCATCGTAGCCTACTCTTTGGGAACAGAAATCAAATACGGAACTTCGGAAAAATTATTGGAGACGTCTTCAGGCTCAATAGTCAAGGCATTGACAATCAAACTTATACCGTATTCAATTATGTTCTCTATACTTGGATGCACACTTGTGCTGGTGCTCTACGGACCGATGGGATTCCCTCTGGATGGGTCTATATGGGCCATGATTCTGAACATCGTGCTGATGGTTCTCGCGAGCGAGGCTTTTGCCGTGTGCATTGTGGCATTGCTTCCGGTGTGCCGCCTGGCTGTGTGCATCAGTGCCTTCCTCGGCATCCTTGCTTTCTCGCTTTCCGGCTTTACCGTGCCGTTGGAGCAGATGCCGGAATTCTTCCAAGGCATGGCCAATATGTTTCCTCTGAGACCATATTATAATTTTTACGTACAGGAGACGATTTTTGCCTCCGGATTTGCAGGCTGGTGGAAGGAAGTGCTTCACTACCTTGTTTTCTTCCTTGCCCCGCTGCCTCTGCTTCCGAGGTTGAAGAATGCTTTCCTTTACCACAATTACAGGAGGGATTAATATTATGGGATATTTCAAAACATTCTGGAATGATTTCAAACGGGTATTCAGGCAGGAGTTCAAGGCTGTCTTCACCGATGGCGGCGTGATAGTGGTATTCTTCCTTGCGGGCCTGGGCTATCCGCTTTTGTACAATCTCATATATAAGAACGGCATATTGGAGGATGTGCCCGTGGTGGTGATAGACAATGCCGATTGTGCCGAGAGCCGGTGCTTCATCCGTGAAGTGGATGCGACAAGAGAGGTTGCCATCAGCGGATATTGTGCCACGATGGAAGAAGCCGAGAAACTGATGCAGGAGCGTAAATGCCATGGAATCATCTTTTTCCCTTCCGATTTCGGAGACAGGATTGCCCTCGGGCAGCAGTCCACGATGAGCATATACTGTGATATGGGAAGTTTCTTCTACTACAAGAATCTGATGACCTCGGTCAATCTCGTGATGCTGGAGGAAATGCATCAAATTTCGCCAGTCGTCAAGCCGATGTCATTTGAGCAGAACATCCCGTACAACCGGAGCAACTCATTCAGTTTCTTTTTTATTACGGCAGCCTTGATGCTTGTCATCCAGCAGACGATGTTCTATGGAATGGGAATGCTCGCCGGTACGAGAAGGGAGGACAGGAAGGGCCTGATACATGGCGCTTCAGGCAGGCTGGTTTTCGGTCGTGGTGCTGTTTATTGGCTGATTTACATGATGATAGGAATGTATATCGTGTTCATCGTGCCCTTGCTGTTCGACATACCGATGGTCACGGACTTCTGGACTGCTCTTGCCTTCCTGTGTATCTATGTCACGGCATGTGTCTTCTTCTCAATGGCATTCAGTACATTGATAAGGCATAGGGAAACTCCTATAGTTGCACTGCTCTTTCTCACTCTGCCGGAGCTTTTCCTCACCGGATTCTCCTGGCCGCAGGCCTGCTTTCCCAAGTTCTGGAATCTGTTCTCATACATCTTCCCATCAACATTCGGTACAAGGGCCTATATAAACCTTGCCGGTGCTGGTGCATCTTTTGCGGCGATTGCTCCGCTGTTGAAAATATTGCTTATCCAAACGGCTGTTTATTTTGCAATTTCAATAATTGCGATTAAAACAGAAAATATGAAATTTTATAAAAAGATTGAAAATTAACACTTTAAATTATTACGACAATGAAAAGAATGATTATTTCCATTGCTGCTCTCGTAGTGGCTGCAAGTTCGGCTTTTGCGCAGATAAATGTCGGTGCAGGTTATTCAGGCACAAGCATGAACCTTTCAGAAGGGGACAATACATGGTACAACGGATTCAATGTCAGTGTCGGATACAATCTTCCGCTCGGTCTTGGATTCGAATTCTCTCCTTCCGTCGAGTACAACTATCTTACACGCAATGCAGATGTGTCTGCTGAAGTTCCGGTAGTCAGTGTGAAATCAAAGAATCAATTCAATGAGCATTACCTGAACGTTCCTCTGATGTTCAATTATGGATATGAAATCACACCGAATGCAAGGATATTCGTTTTTGCCGGCCCTTCAGCAAGTTTCGGACTGTATGCGGACCATGTGACCAGGATTGAAGCATCTCTTGACGGCAACTCGGGATCGACTGAAAAAGAGACAGCCGAACTCTGGGGAGATGACAGCACATACAAGCGTTGTGACATCAAGATAGGAGGCGGAATCGGCCTCGATATCTGCAAGCATTTGAGAGTGCAGGCCGGCTACGACTACGGTCTCATTAACCGCACCAAGGCCGATGACCTCAAACTCCACCACCACAGCCTCAAGGCAGGAATTGCCTATATGTTCTGATAATTCAGAGATTATCCACGGCACCTTCAGCTCTCTTCCAGATGGCTGATCTTAATCTTTCACACAACCCGAGAATCACCGTCCTCAATTATTTGATAATACCCATTGATTATCAACTACTTATAATTTTTACCGTGGACGGTGATTTTCGGGTTTATGGTGGTGGATGGGATTACACATGGTGAAGTCTGGCCATTGTCCTCATCACCGCAGTAACCGTCAGGAGCAGCGCTGTAGAGCCTGTCCATCACCTGTCGGATGTGCTTCTGGGCTTTCCACGGCTGGTCGGTCCAGTCATAAAGATAAATCATGTGCTGGGCAGGCTGGTTGCCGTGAGCATAATTGCCCATTTTTGCAACTTGAGTTTCTGATTGTGCATCAGGGAGCCCACGAGATACATATTCATTGACGTTCCGAACTTCTTCTGAGGGAAGTCGTACTGGCCGTGGCTTTTGAAGAAGCGGTGGTCCGCACGCATCAGGCCGCGCATAAGGAAAATCAGATCTCGGAAAATCTTCATGCCGCCTACGCCAAGGAAGTTCTACGGCATCACTATGCCGTTTTCCATCGCATAGCAGAGCGAGTCACTCAAGCGCTGCAGTGCCCCGTCCGTTCCAGCCTCATTGCCGGCAACTCCGGCCAGAAAGTTACCGCCGACCTGAGCCCTTGCCTCCAGCACCGTTCGGAGGTTGTTCTCCTGCGAATACAGGCCGTCTATGATATACCCGAAAGGAGTCCCCATGGTCACTGTCCTGTGGCCGTTGCAGAACTGACGGTCATCGTACATCTTGAAGCGGGAGCCCATCGAGTGGTCCTGTATACAGAAGGCGTATATTATCGCGTCATGCTTATGTATTGTACCGCGAAGGGACTCATCGAATCCGTCCTTGTAGAAGCACTTCCCGGTAGCCGAGCAGTTGAAGCAGTTGATGCATCCGCCCTGGAAGGGGAAATCCTCGATGTTCACAACGTCGCACTCATACGGGAACACTGCCAGAAAACGGTCCACCATCGTCTTCAGGGCTGAGTCTCCCGCCTTGATATCGGCCACTAAAAAAACACCGCATGCCAATAGTGGACCTTGGTGTATTTTCCTGCTTGCTCGTTGCAAACTTACGAAACCCTATGGATTCTTGCAAACTAATCCAAGACAAATATGAGAACTTTTCGGAAAGAAGTTGGTTCAATTGTTTGATACAGTCACGAGAAAAAAAGGTCACGAGAGGATAAAACAAAAGAGGCAACTCGATTGAGCTGCCTCTTTGTCGGGATGATCTGACTCGAACAGACGACCCTCACATCCCTAACGTGGTGTGCTAGCCAACTGCGCCACATCCCGTTTGCGGACTGCAAATATAGCAATAATTTCTTGACAATACTTAAATCTTAAAAAGTTGCATAATTACGGGCTTGCCAAGTCCCAAAATCGACGGGCATGCCAGCCCAGAGATAGATTTACTCGGTCTTTCCGCCGAGAAGGTCCAGAATTTCAGAGGTGATCTTCTGCTGGCGGCCCTTGTTGTACTCAAGAGTCAACTCGTCAAGAAGGTCCTGTGCGTTGTCAGTTGCCGTCTGCATGGCGACGGTTCTCGCGGCATGCTCGGCGGCAGCGCTGTCGAGTATCGCAGCGTGGAACTTCAAGGCGACCACCTTGGGAAGCAGTTCCTCAAGGACTTCCTCCCTGCCGGGCTCGATGATATAAAAATCAGGGGCTTCCGGCACTGCGGCGACTGGCGCAGCGAATGGCAGATACTGCTCGATGACGACCTCCTGGTGGGCTGTCGTTACGAAATGGTTGTACACAAGGATGACCTGAGAATATTCGCCGTCGCTGAAACGCCCGGCAATCTTCTTCGCAAGTTTCTCGGACAGCGCATAGGAGGGCTTAGCCACGAGTTCCGACCAGTCATCCGACGGGTAGCCCGCCTTCCGGAGGGCATCCGCTCCCCTTTTTCCTATCGCAAACAGATCAACATCCCCACATCCCTTCAGCACTTCCAGCGCCTTCTTCACGACATTCCCGTTGAATCCCCCGCACAAGCTCGAATTCGAACTAATAACCACGACCGCCTTTTTTCCGCCGTCGAAGGGAAATGTCTCGGCGGCTGCAGAGCCGGAGGCAGAACCACTAGTCAGCGACGACAATATTCCGCAGAGAGTCTCCTCGTAGGGGCGGAGGGTCTCGATGGCCTTCTGGGCCTTGCGGAGCTTCGAGGACGCGACGAGCTTCATCGCCGACGTGATCTTAAGCGTCGACTTCACGGAGCCAATCCTGTCCTTTATTTCCCTCAGCGAACTCATTATGCGTTAATATTCAAACATATGTCAGAAGCGACCTTCTCGAGGACGGTGACCGCCTCCTCGCTGAGCTTCCCTGAGCCGAGAATCTCCAGCGTATCGGCATGGGCCATACGAATGCGGTCGAGGAACTCGGTCTGAAACTCCTGGACCTTGTCTATCGGAATGTCGGCCATGAGGGCGTGTGTGCCACAGTAAAGGATTGCGACCTGCTCCCCTACCGGCATCGGAGAATACTGAGGCTGGATAAGCAGCCTGTTGTTCTTGCGGCCCTTGTCGAGGGTCATAGCCGTAACCTTGTCCATATCGGAGCTGAACTTGCTGAACGCCTCCAGCTCGTTGTACTGGGCCTGGTCGATCTTCAGGGTTCCGGCCACCTTCTTCATGGACTTCACCTGGGCGGAACCGCCGACTCGGGACACCGAGATACCGACGTTGATTGCCGGGCGGAAGCCCGCGTTGAAGAGCGAGGACTCGAGATATATCTGACCGTCCGTGATTGAAATCACGTTGGTCGGGATGTATGCGGACACATCGCCCGCCTGGGTTTCGATGATGGGAAGGGCGGTCAGCGAGCCTCCTGCGCGGACCTTGCCCTTAAGACAGTCCGGAAGGTCGTTCATCTGTTCGGCGACCTCCTGCTGGGAGATTATCTTCGCGGCGCGCTCGAGAAGGCGGCTGTGGAGATAGAAGACATCGCCGGGGTAAGCCTCGCGTCCGGAAGGGCGCTTGAGGATGAGGGAGACCTCACGATAGGCAACAGCCTGCTTCGAGAGATCGTCGTAGACCACGAGCGCATGACGTCCCGTGTCACGGAAATACTCGCCGATGGCAGCACCGGCGAAAGGAGCATAATACTGCAGCGCTGCCGTATCGGCGGCGGTTGCGGCCACCACGATGGTATAGTCCATGGCCCCCTTGGCGCGCAGGGTCTCGACTATGGATGCGACCGTCGAGCCTTTCTGGCCCACGGCTACATATATACAGTATACCGGCTTGCCCTTGAGGAACTCGCCGCGCTGGTTGATGATCGTGTCGATGGCGATGGCGGTCTTGCCGGTCTGGCGGTCGCCGATGATCAGTTCTCGCTGGCCGCGGCCGATAGGGATCATCGCATCGATGGCCTTTAGGCCTGTCTGGAGAGGCTCTGTGACGGGCTCGCGGAAGATGACACCCGGAGCCTTGCGCTCCAGGGGCATCGTGACCGTCTCTCCGCTTATGGGGCCCATTCCGTCGAGGGGAATGCCGATAGGGTTGACAACGCGTCCGATGAGGCCTTCGCCCACGGGGATACCCGCAATCCTGCCGAGCCTGCGCACCTTCATACCCTCCTTGACGAGGTCCGTGGGGCCGAGGAGAACGGCACCGACATTGTCCTCCTCGAGGTTCATCACGACGGCGTTCACGCCGCTGTCGAACTCGAGGAGTTCCCCGGCTTCGGCGCCTGCGAGTCCGTAGACCCTGGTGACACCGTCGCTGACCTGCAGGACCTGTCCTACCTCCTCATACTGCACGGATGTATCGATGCCCTTCAGCTGCTGAAGGAGTATCTCCGATATCTCACTGGCTTTTATACTGTTCTGTTCCATAGAATCATTGCTTGCCGGTCCGTTCTAGACCAGCCTGTTGTTGTAAATAATGAACTGACGGCGGATTGTCTCGATCTGTCGCGAGACGCTCGCGTCGAGCATGTAGTCGCCCAGCTCCAGCGTGAAGCCGCCTATGAGCGAAGGATCGACCGAGGAGTCGAGGATGACACGGCATCCTGTCCTGCTCTCCAGCAGGGAACGGAGTTTCGCCTCCACCTCCGGGGCGGGAACGACGGTGACAAGGTGGGCCATGAGGATGCCGGCACTCTCCCGGTACATCCTCACGAAACTGGTAAGCATCAGTTTCACAAGGTCCTCGCGTCCGTTCTCCACGAGCAGGGCCATGAAACGTTCGAGTTCAGGCTCGAGCGGAGCCGACATCGCCGCATCGGGGTCCTTGAGAAGGGCGCAGGCCTGCTGATAGACCTGTTCGCCGTGGCCGCTTTCGGTCACATACTTCAGAAGGGCTCTCGCATAGCGGGACGATATGACTCCTGTGTTCATGCTAACTCATGTGGTTTCTGGACGCCTCATCGACAAGCTTGTCGAGCAGCTCGAGCTGCCCGGCCTCGTCCGAGAGTTCCTTGCGCACCAGTTTCTCCGCCACCTCAACCGAGATCATGGAGACCTGACGGCGGATATCGCGGACGGCGTTCTCACGCTCCTCCGCTATCTTCGCCCTCGCATCCTCGAGCACCTTGGCGGCCTCTGCTTCGGCGTCCGCCTTCGCCTGAGCGATTATCTGCTCACGGCTCTGCGCGACCTCGCGGAGGAGACGCCCCTGCTCGAGACGGGTCTGTTCGATCAATCCGGCCTGCTCCTCAGCCAGTTCGGAGAGTTTCTGCTCCGCCTCCCTGGCCTTGGCAATGCTGTCCTCTATCCTCTTGCTGCGCTCATCGACCATTCCCGTGATCATCGGGAAGCCGAACTTCGCCAGCAGGAAGAAGACGATGCCGAAAATCAGCACCATCCAGAACAGCAGTCCGAAATCTGGTGTAATGAGGGACATTCCTGCTTATGAGATAAGACAGACGACGATTGCGAAGAGACACGCACCCTCGACGAGAGCGCCGATGATGATCGCGGTCATACGGTAGTGGCCAGCCTGCTCGGGCTGACGGGCACCTGCTTCGAGGGCGGCCTTGCCGATTTTACCGATACCGATTGCCGCTGCGATTGCCGCGATACCTGCTCCGAGAGCCGCGCCGGCCTTTCCGAGACCTGCCGCAGCCGCTGTCTGAAGAATCATTGTAAGTAACATAATCTTATAGTGTTAAATTGTTATTCCGTTTCGGGTTTCTGCCGGCTCAGTCCGATGAAGACCGAGGACAGCATCGTAAATACATATGCCTGGAGGAACGCCACGAGGAGTTCCAGAACGTCCATGAACACGCCTATGACGACGGCGACAACACTGAGGCCGGCGTTCATCGCGACGCCCATCTTGGCGGTGAGGAAGACCACGGCGACGACTCCCAGTATCATGCAGTGGCCTGCGAGTATGTTCGCGAAGAGTCGCACCATCAGCGAGAAGGGCTTCGTGAACATGCCTATGATCTCTATCACCGGCATGAGCGGGAAGGCCTTCAGGAAGATGGGCACGTCGGGCCAGAGTATCTCCTTCCAGTAGTGCTTGTTGCCGAAGAGGTTGACGGCGAAGAAGGTGCAGAGAGCGAGAACGAGAGTTATCGCGATATTGCCCGTCACGTTCGCGCCGCCCGGGAAGAAGGGCACGATACCCATGAGGTTGTTGATGAAAATGAAGAAGAACGCCGTCAGCAGATAGGGGCTGTAGCGCTTGTAGTCGGGGCCTATGCAGTCCTTGATTATGTCATCCTCGACCATGCAGACCATCATCTCCATGATGCCGGTGAAGCCCCTCGGAGCCTCCTCGCGGGCGTCATGCCTGCGATACCAGCGCGCCGCGCCGAGCACCAGCAGCACCAGAATGAGGCTGTTGATCATGAGTCCAAGGACGTTTTTCGTTATCGATATGTCGAGAGGACGCACGACTTCGCCGCCGCCGACCTCCTCGACTATCTTCCCCTCGTGCTTCTCGCCCTTTCCGGCCATGCGGAAGCACTCGTATGACTCGCCGCCCTCGAGATGGCGGGAGCTGAAGCAGTGCCAGCCGGTGGCCTTCGAATGGACGATTACCGGCAGCGGGATGCTCACCGGCTTGCCGTTCACGGTAGTTATGTGCCACTCGTAGGCATCGCCTATATGGCCGAAGAGATACTCCTGCATATCGAGGGCGGGAGCTTCGACTGCCTGCTCCGCGTCTTCGGGCACCACCTCCTCCTGCGCCCCCGCGAATAGCGGCAGCAGCATTCCGAGCAGTATGAGCAGCAGTCTCTTCATATCATTATTCCTCTACGCAGACCTGCATCACGTTGTCCTTCAGGCGCACTATCCCTCCGCGTACGGCGAGGGACTCCTCGGCGCCGGAAGCGTTGCGCCAGCGCATCTTCCCCACCGTGAGCGTGGAGATGATGGGGGCATGGGACGACAGCACCTCGAACTCGCCCATGGCGCCCGGCAGGAAGACTGCCGACGCCTCGAGCTCGCGGGACCATTCCGGAGACAGTATCTGTACCTTTATCATCATTTCGCAGCAGCAAGCAGTGCCTCGCCCTTGGCGATGGCGTCTTCAATCGTTCCGACATTGAGGAATGCCTGCTCGGGCAGGTAGTCGCACTCGCCGTCGAGTATCATGTTGAAGCCCTTGATAGTGTCCTCTATGTCGACCATCACGCCGGGAACGCCGGTGAACTGTTCGGCGACGGCAAAGGGCTGCGAGAGGAAACGCTGCACCCTGCGGGCGCGGTTCACGGTCTGCTTGTCCTCGTCGCTGAGTTCGTCCATGCCGAGGATGGCGATGATGTCCTGGAGTTCCTTGTTGCGCTGGAGTATCTGCTTCACCCTCTGGGCGGTCTCATAATGGGCCTGGCCCACGATGTTGGGGTCGAGGATGCGGGAGGTAGACTCGAGAGGGTCCACGGCCGGGTAGATTCCAAGCTCCGTTATCTTTCGGCTGAGCACCGTAGTGGCGTCCAGGTGGGAGAAGGTCGTGGCGGGAGCGGGGTCGGTAAGGTCGTCGGCAGGGACATAGACGGCCTGGACCGAGGTGATGGATCCGTTCTTCGTGGAAGTGATGCGCTCCTGCATGGCACCCATTTCCGTTGCCAGGGTAGGCTGGTAGCCCACTGCCGAGGGCATGCGCCCGAGAAGGGCGGAGACCTCCGAACCGGCCTGGGTGAAACGGAAGATGTTGTCGATGAAGAAGAGGATGTCATGCGGGTCGCCGGGGTTGCCGCTGTCGCGGAACGACTCCGCGAGGGTCAGGCCGCTGAGAGCCACGGAACTACGGGCTCCGGGCGGCTCGTTCATCTGGCCGAAGACCATCGCCACCTGCGACTTCTCAAGTTCCTTGGTATCGACCTTGGAAAGGTCCCAGTGGCCCTCCTCCATCGATTTGTTGAACTCCTCGCCGTAGCGTATGACGTTGGATTCTATCATCTCGCGGAGCAGGTCGTTACCCTCGCGGGTACGCTCTCCGACTCCGGCGAACACCGAGAATCCGTTATGCTTCTTTGCGATGTTGTTGATGAGCTCCTTGATCAGCACGGTCTTTCCGACGCCGGCACCGCCGAAGAGGCCGATCTTGCCGCCCTTCAGGTAGGGTTCGAGGAGGTCGATGACCTTGATGCCGGTGAAGAGGACTTCCTGCGAGGTGGTGAGTTCCTCGAACTTCGGGGGCTCGCGGTGTATAGGGAGGGCATTCTCCCTGCCGAGCGTTCCGAGTCCGTCTATGCTGTCGCCGGTCACGTTGAGCACGCGTCCGCGGATCTGGACTCCGGAAGGCATCGAGATCGGCACGCCGAGACACTCCGCCTCCATGCCGCGGCGCAGGCCGTCGGTGGAGTCCATTGCGACGCATCTGATGGTATTTTCGCCTATGTGCTGGTGAACTTCTATGATGAGGGACTTGCCGTCCCCCCTGTCTACCCTCAGGGCATCGTTGATGCGGGGCAGTTCAGCCGCGCCCTCCGGTCCAGAGAGCTCGAAATGAACGTCGACGACCGGGCCGATAACCTGAGAAATATGTCCCTTCAATGCTGACATGTGGTCCTTTTTGTATAATATCTTGTCGATTTAATCTTTTTTCAAATCATATGCAAAACTATGTGTTTAGGCATAGATGTTCTGGAGTCTAAAGAGGAAGTATTTGACATCGGACACCCCTCTAAGTTGAGCCCGGAAGTTTTTAATCTTGCTGTCAATGCCTCCTTGGATGGTGCTTCCGGCATTCCGGAGAGCAGCGGATTTGTCACTGTCAATCAACGACACATTCAAGGTATTATACATATATGTGCCGGATGCAGAAATGTTCGGGAAATAGTTGGCTCTGGCTATGGCCCTGTCATAATGAGCCATCCCGGAACTGATTCGTGCCTGTTCGAGAGCTTTGTTGTTTGAGACGGCCATGCTCCTGCATTCCTCCAGACTCAGCCGTTCCTGCCCGTATGCGCTTGCCACGATGGCAAGGGCTGCGACAGACATGATGATTCTTCTGATTTTCATGTACAATTCTTTATTTGCTGCAAAATTATTTCAAAAATGAGGCCCATACAAGCCAATAATATACTATCTTTGCCATAATTATTATCCATTTGGCTTATTTGTAGATATATTGATAATACGATATGTAATAACGACCAAAAATAATTATGACAGAAAGACACAACTTTGACATACCCGATCTTCTGAAACAGATGCCCGAATCCTCATACCGCAAATTGGGTGATGATTTCTTCATTGCGAAATTGGGGTACAACGAATCACTCGAGTTTATGAAATATCCCGTGCGGTTCAACGGATTTCTAGCGTTCTTTTGCATCGAGGGCAGTTTTTCTCTGGACATCAACCTAAAAACATATGAAGTTTCCGAAGGTTCGTTGATTATATACACTCCGGGAAATATTGCAAAAGTCGCGGCTATGGACCAGTCTGAGCTGTCAAAACTTCAGTTCGTACTCGTAGCATCGACAGAAGCCTTCATCACCGGCGTGAGAATGGACTTCAACAAATTGTACGAGGATAGCCTTCTGGCACTGGAGAACCCGTGCATCCGACTGGATGATGCCGAGAGAGGTCTTATGAAACAATATTTTGACCTTGCTGAAACTCTGCTGTCCCTTGATATTCCAAATAAAGTGGAGGCGGTCAAGTCCCTCGGGACATCCATATTCTACCTACTCGGAACAATGTGGAGGAACCGGCTGGATGTAGCACATCATGACCTGCCGGCTAGAACAAAGAGAGCAAACGCAGTATTCGAGAACTTCCTCAAACTGGTCGCGGACCATCACCGACAGGAACATGGTATCGAGTTCTATGCTGACAAACTGTTGCTAACCCCGAAGTACCTGTCCAAGTTCATCAAGGAAGTGAGCGGCAGGACAGCCGCGGAATGGATAGACTCCTTCATCATCCTGGACGCAAAGAACCTTTTAAAATATTCAGACATGAGCATCAAGGAGATTGCTTACGATATGCATTTCTCCAGTGTCCCGGCATTTTACAAGTTCTTCCAGAAGAAGACCGGGATGACTCCGGCCACGTACAGATCTGCATAAACACCAACACTGCCATCAGTTTCAGGATAAAGGTATTGAGTTCTACTATCTGGAACAAATCCACATGTCCGAACCGGCAGTATGTATATAAGTAAAGGTTAAATACTATGAAGAATATATCATTGTTTATTATGGCTATCCTTGTTTTTGCGGGATGCTCGAAATTAGAAGTTAACAAGGAGAATATCCTCGGCACATGGGTGGATGACTATTCTGCTTATCCGTACTATGCTCCGGAGGGTGGAGAGACATACACATTCAATGCGGACGGCACTGTAGATGTCCATTACTATGATGTGTTTGCCGGCGATCATGATGTCCAGAGAACATTCACTGTCTGGTCTTTGGGGACACCAACCGGAATAGAAAATGACGTGCTGTCTTTTGATCCGCTAATGTCCGATTTGTCCGGAGAGGACTTCAAGATTGTGAAACTCACCAAGAACGAGATGGAATGGCAGAGGCTTGGAACCACATTCCAGAACGGCACGGTAGGCTCAGACTTCAAGCATTTTAGGAGAAAGTAAGGTTTCTATTGATCTAAAGAATAATGGCATCTGGACTCTTAATATTTCAGATGCCATATCTTTTGGAATACTCATAGCCAATTATGAAGCCTTATTGTGACTTTTGGTGCAGCGTATCAGCTAATTTGAGTCCTTATTGTGACTTTTGGTGCAAATGTTGGCGGCACCCCTAATTTTCTCATAGTGCATACTTATACGGACCATGAAAGGGAAAGTTTCATTTATAGTGGCTTAAATTTTGGGGTTCGAATGAATATGAATATCTTTACAAAAATTTGAATACTATGTGGCTCAAAAACTTGATATATAAGCTTCAGATAATGAAGAATAGCCCGGAGAACTGTCTTGTGGGAACTATCTTTGTCCATTTTTCCAATAT
>JAKSJU010000023.1 GCA_024402095.1 Bacteroidales bacterium
TTCTTATTCCAGGGGCTCCGCCCCTTAATACCCGGCGGCTCCCGGCCTACCGACTCCGTCCCGGCCTCCGCCGGACGCTCTGAGGAGCGTCATTTATTCCAGGGGCTCCGCCCCTTAATACCCGGCGGCTCCCGGCCTACCGACTTCGTCCCGGCCTCCGCCGGACGCTCTGAGGAGCGTCTTTTATTCCAGGGGCTCCGCCCCTTTTTCCCGGCGGGCTAAAGCCCTTCTGCTCGGGCCGCAAGCATCGATATGCTTGCTGTAAACCCCTCACGACCTGCGGCTCCCGGCCTCCGCCGTACCTGCTGAGGCAGGTGCTGTATCTTTCGGATACTTGCGGTTGGGAGCAAAATGCAGTCAAAATGTTCCAAAAATGGAAATGTCAAGCTGATCTGGAGCATTTTTCGACTTGCTGCTCCCTATGGTTTGGCGTCATTCCCTGATACCTATTGATGTCAGTACCTGGGATGGTATCTTTAGCATTCTGACAATCTGTTTTGAATTGGAATTGTACTCATACCTAAGCAACTTGGCCAATTCTATTTTAGCAGAAGATGACAGTTCCCAAGGGTGTGTGCAATTATATTTTTTCTTGCATATTTTCAATAATACCGAATAGATTTCGTCGTCAGTATAAAAGACGGATTCTCCTATTTCCCGGGCAATCTCCTTCATGTTTTCAATGTTTTTCCCGAGTCGATAAAAATAGTTGGATGCACTTGAAAACAGGCATTCTCCATCTTCGATTCCGCAGAAAGAAAGTGGTAATGCATATCCTCCGTATGTCTGCATATCTGATATGTTGTCGGCCTTGTGGCTGCATATGCTCTTCCGCCTCAATCTGAATGTCATATCCATGGAATTTTGAGCGGCTAAATCTTTTATGTCCTGATTGTAGAAGTATCTGTTGGCACCCCAGGGATATGAAAAAGGCGTATATCTTTCATTTACAAGGTATCCGTTCCTGTTGATGTAGATTATCACATTGCGGGCTTCGTTCAGTGATTTGAGCAATCTGTGCCTTTCAGTGAATTTGTTCCAGCCTATTCTGCGTCCGGCTTTTGTGAAATACCTCGACAGATACTTTTTTGTCATGCTGAAAAATGTGACCACATCAGTTTCATTTCCGCTTATAGCGAAGTGCATGTGGTTGGACATCAGTTCAAATGTGATAATTTTGATGTCAGGATGCATCATAGCACACAGTCCGATAATGTTCATCCCTGTCTTGAACTCATCATCGCAAGTGAAAATTATCTCGAAATCTTCCTGCGTCCACAGGTGGTAGATGCTGCCCAGTTGCATAAATTCAGCCTCGCAACCGGCTTCCTTCTCGTAAAAGTTCTTCATAGTTCAAAGTCCCAAGTTTAAATTTTTGTCTAAAGTAGCAATTATTGACTTGATGGAATGCACTATGTTGATTTTTTCTTTTATCAGGAGCAAAAGACACTTTGTATGCTCCATATTTGCAGATATACCGTCATATTGGAGCAGATCAGCGCCATATGCTCCCGGAATTGATATCCGCAGAAATGTTGTGTATATTTACTGACGGACAAGTATGCAATAGATTATGCTTATTCTCACGATAGCCGTTAGTGCCATACTGTTTGTGCTCTTCATATTGGAGGCATTCTTTTTTTGTGATAAGTATGCCGGATGGTGGTTCGGTCAATGGTCAAAGGACTACAAAAACTATGACCTGAAGAAATTCAAAGTGATACGCGAAGTAACTGTAGGCATCGTTTTCATCCTTTCATTTCTGATGGGATTCTGTGAGTTCAAACTCTACATTTCTACATCATCCTTCACTATTGTAAGATTGTAAGAAAGAAAGGAAATAAACAGAACGGTCAACTTCTCTTCACTACGAGAATCGACAACTCATACAGCAGATAGAGAGGAAGGAAGACCAGCAGCAGGGTGAACGGGTCTCCGGAAGGAGTAATCAATGCCGCCAGAATCATCAGAATGACAACCGCATAACTGCGGTACTTCTTGAGCATACCTTTGTTTATGAGACCTATCCCGGACAGAAGCCATGCCAGTACCGGAATTTCAAATACTACTCCCATTATGAATACCATCGTAAGAAAGTTAGTCATATAGGAGTTGAGGGATATCTGGTTGGAAATGCTGCTGCCTACCACATAACCGGTGAGGAAACGGAACGTGACCGGGAAAATCACGCAGTAGCCTACGGCGCATCCGATGTAGAAGAGCGCAGTTCCGGCGATGAACGCTTTGCGGACGCTTTTCTTCTCATTCTCGTAAAGCGCGGGCTTGACATATTTCCAGATTTCGTATATCAGATAGGGGAACACCAGCACCAGTGATATCCAGAAAGAAGTGCTGATATGTGTGAGAAACTGGCTGGCGACGTTTATGTTGATTATGTCTACCTTGAAGTCAGACGAAAAATCCGGCATCAGGAAACCGTCTCCCTTTCCCAGACCGGCTATCCATCTGTAAAGGAAAAAGTCCGGGCCTGTAGGCCCCAGAATGAAACTGTCGAATATGTGCGGCAGAGCAATGAAACAGCCTACCAGCAGGACAAACAGGACTATGGCGACACGAAACAAAGACCACCGGAGCTCTTCCAGATGGTCCCAGAATGTCATAGAAGAATTCCCTTCCTTACCCTGCTGCATCAGCGGCTATTGCTTGTCCACATCCTTCTTGACGTCGGAATTGACTTCCTCAATCTTGCTCTCCACCTCATTCATCCCTTCCTTGAAGCTCTTGACTCCCTTTCCGAGCCCCTTCATGAGCTCCGGAATCTTCTTTCCGCCGAAAATGAGAAGGATAACGAGCGCCACGATAATGATTTCACCTGCGCCCACATTCTGAAGAAACAAAAGATTATGCATAGACTTAAGCGTTTACTTGACTTACAAAAGTAAGTAATTTTTGTTAGATTTGCGTTCAGTATGACAGTGCAATCTTTCAACGTCTTTCTTGCAGTTATGGCGGCCGTTGCAGTGGCCGTTTTCGTGAGCCTCTTCTTTGTGGATGCAGGATACGGAAAATTCTATACAAGGAAGTGGGGACCGGCGATAAACAACAGGCTCGGATGGGTACTGATGGAGTGCCCCGTATTTTTCCTGATGATTGCGCTGTGGCTATGTTCTGACAGGAAGGATGATCTTCCCCGCATAGTTATGCTTCTCATTTTCGAGATACATTATTTCCAGCGCTCCTTCATTTTCCCGCTGCTGATAAGAGGTGAGGGCCGGATGCCTTTGTCGATAATCGTGATGAGCATTCTGTTCAATTCGCTGAATGCCCTTGCCCAGGGAGGATGGCTGTTCTATTTCTCACCGCTGGAGAGGTATACCGTCGCATGGTTGGCAGATCCGAGATTCATAGCAGGAACACTGTTGTTCTTCTATGGCATGTATGTCAATATATCGTCAGACAGTATAATAAGGCACCTGCGCAAACCTGGAGACAATGCGCATTATCTCCCTGAAGGCGGGATGTTCAAGTATGTTACGTCCGCCAATTATTTCGGTGAGCTGCTGGAATGGGTGGGGTTCGCCATCCTGAGCTGGTCGCTTTCAGGCGCGCTTTTCGCCCTGTGGACCTTTGCCAATCTCGGCCCCCGGGCTGCAAGAATATACGAAAGATACAAACAGGAATTCCCCGGCAGGTTCGATACTGAAAGGGTGAAGAGAATGATACCGTTCATCTATTAGAATTATGGATTCTCCGATTTTCACTCCATGCAAAATAGGCCCTGTGACCCTTCGCAACAGGGTCATCCGTTCCGCAGCGTTCGAGAATATGGCGTATGACAATTCTCCGTCGCAGGATCTGTTCAATTATCATACTGCCGTCGCCAGAGGCGGAGTCGGAATGACTACGGTAGCGTATGCGGCAGTCTGCAGGTCAGGGCTTTCTTTCAACGGACAGCTGTGGATGAGGGAGGAGATAGTCCCGGAGCTCAGGAAACTGACGGACGCGGTCCATGCCGAAGGCGCCAAGGCTTCGATCCAGCTCGGGCACTGCGGCAATATGACTCACAGGGCGACTTGCGGTTGTACACCTGTGGGGGCTTCCGGAGGGTTCAATCTGTATTCCCCGACCTTCGTCAGGAGACTCAGGAAGGATGAAATATACCAGCTTGCCAAGGATTACGGCCATGCAGTGAATCTTGCCAGGGATGCGGGTTTTGACTGCGTGGAAATCCATGCTGGTCACGGCTACCTTATCAGCCAGTTCCTTTCGCCGTATACGAACCACCGTCACGATGAATTCGGCGGTTCTCTTGAGAACCGTATGCGTTTCATGAACCTTGTGATGGACGAGGTGATGAAGGCTGCGGGTGACGATATGGGAGTGCTGGTCAAGGTGAATATGCACGACGGATTCAGGCGCGGCATGCAGACGGAAGAATGCATCAAGGTTTGTAAGGAACTGGAAAAGTCCGGTGCTCATGCTCTTGTGCTGTCAGCAGGCTTTGTCAGCAAGGCTCCGATGGAAGTGATGAGAGGTGCCATGCCTATCAGGACACTGGCTTACTATATGGATATGAAGCACTTCTGGTGGCTGAAGGCCATGCTGCACCTTGTAGGGAGAATAATGATTCCTACCGTTCCTTACAGCGAGGGATATTTCCTGGACGAGGCGAAGAAATTCAGGGCCGCTCTGTCGATGCCGCTGGTGTATGTCGGAGGGCTCGTGTCAAAGCAGAAGATGGAGGAAGTGCTGGAGGCCGGGTTTACGGGACTCCAGATGGCCAGGGCTCTGGTCCACGATACGGATTTTGTGAACAAGCTGCGTGAAGGTAAACTCGAGTGCAGCGGATGCCGGCATTCGAATTACTGTATTGGTAGGATGTACACGCTGGAGATGAAATGCCACCAGTGCATGGACGGCCTTCCGAAAAAATTGCAGAAAGAAGTCGATGAAGCTGAAAGGAAATATGCATAGCACGGCTCTTGTTACGGGAGCAAGTTCCGGAATGGGCCTTATCTATGCCAGGCAGCTGGCAGAGAAGGGTTGTGACATAGTTCTGGTAAGCAATCAGGAAAATGAACTGCAGAAGGCGGCTTCCGATATAGCGAACAGTTATCACGTACGCGCAATTCCTCATTACCAGGACCTTTCGCTTCCGGATGCGGCTTCTTCCCTGCATGATTTCTGCAAGGCTGAAGGCCTTGAGATAGAGATTCTTGTAAACAATGCCGGCATGTTCTTCTTCAAGGAACTTCACGAGGAGGATATTCCGAAAATTGATATTATGATGTCCCTTCACATGTCCACGGTTACTAAACTGAGTATCCTGTTCGGAGAGGACATGAAGAAACGCGGACATGGTCATATTCTGATTGTGTCCTCCATGGCGGCAAAGCTGCCGGCCCCGGGCATTACGATATATTCCGCAACGAAGGCATATCTGAGGAGTTTCGGCAAGTCCCTCTATTTCGAGATGCGCCCTTATGGCGTCGGAGTTACGACGGTATGTCCCGCGGCGATCGCAACCCCATTGTACGGACTCAAGCCCGGACTGATGAAAATCGGACTTGCGACAGGTATTATCCATACTCCTGAATGGCTGGTGAAAAGGGCGTTGCGCGGAATGATGCTTAAGCGTCCGGTAGTGGCGCCTTCATTGATGAATGTGTACCTTCCGCCGATGATAAGGCTGCTACCGCGTGACGTTGAGAGTGGGATTTGGAAAAAACTCCGTCGGTAAATGATGAGACTTCTGCACTGCATATCCGCCGTTATGGCGCTTTCTGTGTGCGGGAATGCCTCCGCACAGAGGATGGAGCGTATTCCGTTCGGTGATTTTGAGAGCTGGACTGTCCGGGAAATAAAGGAATCGGCCATCCTCGGAGGCGAGACGAAGACCATTTATGCCCTGGCTCCCAACGATACCATAAGAAAAAATGAAGTTTTCAGTTATGACAACACCATCTGGTCAAGCTCAAATGCTTATGCGGTGGTGATGGGGATAACGAAGACAAGTTGTTCTGCGAGTCCGGCTGAAGGACCTGACGGATTGTGTGCAAAGCTCGAAAGCTGTTATGTGACAGTCAAGGTGGCCGGTTTGATCAATATCAAGATCTTTGCCGGGGGCTCTTTGTATTGGGGTAAAATATTGGAGCCGATCAGGGGCATTTCCGAGCCGTATTCTTTCATAGACTGGGGAATTCCGTTCACCAGGCATCCCAAAGCCCTGGTGCTGGATTACAGGTCCATTGTACCGAATACCGGGAAGATAGCCAAAGGGAACAGGACATACGACGGATATGACCCTGAGGAGATAATACTCATCCTTCAGAGCAGAAAGGAAGATGAGGACGGCAATATCCATGTGAAAAGAGTGGGGACGGCGGCATTGCACATAGACAGGACTTCCGACGGATGGGTCAAGGACCTGCGAATACCTCTGATCTACGGGGATGCCAGTAAGGATTCCTCTTTTGAAGATTATATGGATTTGAGGGACATCTACTATGCGCGCAACAGTGCAGGGAAGAACGTACCAATCCCGGAAGAAGGGTGGGCGGAACCCGGTACGGTGCCGACTCATGCCATACTTTCCATTACTTCCGGATGCCAGAACGGACTGGCCGGGGCTGTGGGCAATATACTGTATATCGATAATCTGAGACTTGAATATGAATAGGACGGTAATTGTAACCGGCGCAAGCGGAAGCATGGGTTCCGAGGCTGTCAGAAGCCTTGTCAGAGAAGGAGATTCCGTAGTGATGGCCTGCCGTAATGTTGTAAAGGCCGACGGCGTGCGTGCGGAGATATTGAAGGAAGTGCCGGGAGCATCGATTGATATCGTACATCTCGACCTCTCGTCGCTCCTGTCAGTCAAGTGCTTTGCAGATTCCATAGCGGGACTAAAGGTTGATGCGCTGTTCAACAATGCTGGGATAATCAACAGGGAATACAGGCTTACCGAAGATGGTTTCGAAAATACTCTTCAGACCAATTTCCTCGGTCCTTGCTACCTGACACGGCTGCTTCTGCCGCAGATGCCTGAAGGATCGAGGATTGTAAATATGGTATCGCTTACCTGCAGATACGGAAATGTGGATGAGACTTTTTTCAGCAGAGGAAAGGACAGGTTCAGCCAGTTGGGAACATATTCTGACACCAAACTGGCGCTGCTGCTCTATAGTGTCGCACTCGCGGACAAAGCCGGGGGAGTGCATGTGAATGTCGCGGATCCCGGCATAGTCAACAGCAATATGATATCCATGGGCAGGTGGTATGACTTCCTTGCTGACGTTTTCTTCAGGCCTTTCTGCAGGAGTCCGAAAAAGGGTGTGGCCCCTGCACTGCGTGCTCTGTCATCCGATTGTGACCTTCACTGTTTTGTCGGCAGGAGGCATTCTGAGATAGAAAATTCCATTAAGTCTAATCCTTATGCCGACTGGCTGTGGAATGAGACGGAAAAATTGTTACCTTTATAAAATTTGACTGATATGTCACAGAAAAGATATTTTCTTCAGGAAGACCAGATTCCTTCCCAGTGGTACAATATTCAGGCTGATATGAAAACCAAGCCAGCTCCTATGCTTGATCCTTCCACGAAGGAGCCTGTGAGCGTAGAGAGTCTGAGCACCATCTTCTCCGAGGCCTGTTCGCGTCAGGAACTCGACTTTTCAAACAGATGGATTGATATTCCTGATGAAGTGAGGGAGAAGTACAAGTATTACCGCAGTACGCCTCTAGTCCGGGCATACGGCCTTGAAAAGGCGCTGGATACACCTGCACACATTTATTTCAAGAATGAAAGCGTTAGCCCGGTAGGATCTCACAAGCTGAATTCCGCTCTTGCCCAGGCGTGGTACTGCAAACAGGAAGGAGTGGCCAACGTCACGACAGAGACTGGCGCGGGGCAGTGGGGCACTGCATTGAGCTATGCGGCCAGCCTTTTCGGGTTGAATGCCGCCGTTTATCAGGTTAAGATAAGTTATGAGCAGAAACCATACAGACGCTCGATGATGCAGATTTTCGGAGCGCAGGTCACTCCTTCCCCTTCTATGTCCACCCGTGCGGGAAAGGATATACTTACGGTGGATCCGAATCACCAGGGCTCGCTGGGAACGGCAATATCGGAAGCTGTTGAGCTTGCCCGTACCACTCCGGAGAAGTGCAAGTATACCCTGGGATCCACGATGAGCCACGTCTCTCTGCATCAGACAGTAATCGGTCTGGAGGCCGAAATGCAGATGGAAATGGCTGGGGAGTATCCCGATGAGGTGATAGCATGTTTCGGCGGTGGCTCCAATTTCAGCGGACTCGCTTTTCCTTTCATGCGTCACAACATAGAAGGCAGGACAAATACCCGTTTTATTGCTGTGGAGCCTGAATCCTGCCCAAAGATGACGAAAGGAAAATTCGAATATGATTTCGGTGACGAGGCCGGATATACACCGCTTATCAAGATGTACACACTCGGGCACAAGTTCAAGCCGGCAAATATACATGCGGGCGGCCTGAGGTACCACGGAGCCGGTGCTGTCGTATCACAGTTGTACCATGACGGTCTGATGGAAGCCATGGATATCCCGCAGCTGGAGTCCTTCGATGCCGGAATCCTTTTCGCCAAGGCTGAAGGAATCGTTCCCGCTCCGGAATCCTGTCACGCCATAGCGGCTACAGTCAGAGAGGCCCTCAAGTGCAAAGAGGCGGGGGAGAGCAAGGTCCTGCTGTTCAATCTTACCGGCCACGGTCTGATGGATATGTCGGCTTATGACCAATACCTCAGGGGCAATCTCTACTAATTGACAAAAAATCACTATATTAGTCGCGAAGTTTTTCATAGTTTAAGTTTAGGTTAAGTAGCGGGAGTTCGCAGTGATGCGAATTCCCGTGAATTTTTATACTGATTTTACCTTTTTTATCTCTTTTTACGTTTTGTCGCAGCATATTTGGCCAAAACTATTTATGCTATGAAGACAATATTCTGCAAGAGATTCTCTTTTCTGCCAGCGGCCATGTTCCTGCTGCTGCCAGCCGTATCCTGTGACGAACTTTTCGAATCGCCAGACATCGAATACGGAGACCTCCACATTATGTTCGCCGAAGATTTCGAACCTCAGACAAGGTCCGCCCCGGTTCCCGATGTGAATGATTTCATACTTACTGTAACCAATCAGAACGGAGGTACTGTTTATAGCGGCAAATTCGGCGCCGCACCTGAATCATTTGCCGTAAGTCCAGGAGCATATACTGTGACGGCGGTGTCGCGTGAGTTCAACGATCCTATGTTCGACGCTCCGCAGTATGGTGACTCTCAGGTTGCGGTCGTAGATCCCGGGCAGAGTACTGACGTGCAGCTGGTCTGTTCACAGCAGAATGCCGGAGTGAAACTGAAGATATCACAGGATTTCCTGAAGATGTATCCGGACGGGGTGCTTTTCCTAAAGTCTCCTGGAGGGAAGCTGATGTACAGCTATTCTGAGTCGAGGACTGCGTATTTCAAGCCGGGAAGCATTTCTCTTGTCCTGTCCGAAAAGGACAATGACAAAATACTGATGACTAGGTCTCTGTCTTCCAGCCAGATGCTGGTCGTGAACATAACTGCAAGCAGCCCTTCCAAGACGGGTACACCTGCGAGTGTTTCCGTTTCGGTGGATACGGCCCGGCAGTGGTTGAGTGAGGACTATGACCTTGGCGGAAACGGCGGGGGAGCGGACATTTCCTCATCGTACAGTGTGGCGCAGGCAAGGAATCACATAGGCGCAAAGAATGTCTGGATATGCGGATATATAGTCGGAGGTGACTTGTCGGCTAAAAACTGTTCTTTCACCCCGCCTTTCACTTCACGGACGAATCTTGCCCTTTCATCAAAACAGAACTGCACCGACAGGAATGTCTGTCTGTCGGTGCAGCTTGCTAAAGGTGACGTCAGAGATGCTCTTAATCTTGTTGATCACGAGGACTTGCTCGGACGCAAGGTATATGTCAAGGGCAATATCGTCGAATCCTATTACGGCTTGCCGGGGATTCAGGAAATCACCGAATATGCTTTTGAATGAACTAGCTTGTGATTGAAGTAGGCATATGCCTTCTCTTGATGGAGTCGAGAGGCGTCACCGGCTGTTCCACGCATTCAGGTATTTCCATGCCTGAGAATGTCTGGAAGTACTGTACGCAGGCATCTCTCCACAGGACGGCGTCCTGATACTGAATTTCAAGCTTGTCAGCGACTTCCTGCCACATCTGGGGGTCTACGTACTTTCTGACAGAAGCCCATACAGCTCTGTATCCGGAAGCCTTCTTGAGACCTCTGTCATAGGATACGCACATCTCCTCCCAGAGTGTTCTTCCGGATTTCATCCTGTAATCCCAAGGAACGTGGTGGAACCAGAGGAGAAGGTTCTCAGGACAGGTCTCAAGAGAGTTATACTGAGAAGCAAGCGGCTCAGGGTATTGTGCGACGTTCCCGCTGCCTTCAAGCGTGCGGTCAAAGCCGATTCCTTCGCTGTCTGCCTTGTGATAATATGGCGGTGTCCAGTCGACTCTGAGGAAAGGCGGAGCATACCATGGCTCCGGACCATAATGGGCGTTGCTGGCGAAGATGTGGTGCAATCCGAGAGGCATCATATAGTCAACCATATTTTCGCGGCTTTCCATCATCAGCGCCTTGACAGGGGCGATGAAGCCCGATTCGAATTCCTTCTTGGAACATCCTTTCGGCCTTGGGAATGTCAGGTGAAGCCATTCGTCGGCAATCTGCTCTGCGCTGAGCGTCGGGTCCCAGGCCAGACGGCCGAAGGCATACCAGTTGGCCTGTGCGAAGATGTGTCCACACCAATTGGCATCCTGTCCTGTGTTGGCGACGCCACAGATCGCTTTCATTTTCGGCGCTCCGTTGTTGGCAAGCGTATCCAGCGCCTCCTCCCACATGGTACCGAGGTAGCAGAGCTGCTTGCTCTGTCCGAGATATTCCTGAGTAATCTGGAATTCAGGCATCTCGGCTGTCTTGTGAAGGTTGAAGAAGAGCGGGCTTACCGGCTCTCTCGGTTGAAAGTCAACCGGTCCGTTCTTGATTTGGATAATCACGTTGTCACGGAACTGCCCGTCAAGAGGAACGAACTCTTCGTATGCCTGATTTGCACGGTCCGGGCTGTCAGGAGCATAGACGAATGCGCGCCACATCACTATTCCGCCATGTCTGCCGACAGCGTCCGCAAGCATGTTGGCTCCGTCAACGTGAGTCCTGCCGAAGTCCTGCGGACCAGGCTGGCCTTCGCTGCAGGCCTTGACAAGGAAGCCTCCGAAGTCAGGAATAAGTGAATAGATGTAGTCAACCTTGTCATTCCACCATCTGATGACCTCTTCATCCAGCGGATCTGCTGTCGTCAGTTCTCCCAATGCCTGGGGAGTGGCGAAATTTATAGAGATATATGTCTTCATGCCGTAGTCGCGCAGAATCTCCGCAATGGAGGCAACGCGTCCGATGATTTCAGGGGTAAGCATACGTGGAGAGGCGTTCACATTGTTGAGAACTGCTCCGTTGATGCCGATAGACTGGTTCAGACGGCCGTATTCCCTGATTCTTGCCTCGGGGATGCTGTCTGATGTCCACTGCCACATACTCTTGCCGGCATAACCTCTTTCGACGCTGTCGTCAAGGTTGTCCCAATGATTGAGGATGCGGTATTCATAATATGGCTCGCCTGTAAGCTCGGGTTCTCCGGCGGCAAGCCAGAGCGGGCCATTAACGCTGCTACCGCCGGAGCATCCGACGGTAGCAAGTGCGATAAACAGAGTGATAAATGATTTATTCATCGATTCCTTCAATTGTTTCGATAGTTCCGTCCTCATTGAAGGTCAACTCGCAGACCTTGAGGCTGCGGAGCCATGATTTTCCTCCTGAAGGGGCGCTGTCATGATGGAAGAGATACCATTTGCCTTTCCATTCGATGATGGCGTGGTGTGTAGTCCAGCCAACAACAGGGGTGAG
This sequence comes from Bacteroidales bacterium, assembly GCA_024402095.1. GTDB lineage: Bacteria > Bacteroidota > Bacteroidia > Bacteroidales > UBA932 > Cryptobacteroides. The sequence goes on from JAKSJU010000023.1 coordinate 11,945, forward strand.
AATGACACCCTTGTAAGTGAACGGGCCGTATACGTTGTCACCGACTGCGTAGCAGAGAAGATGGCTGTCACCGGTAGAATAGGTAAAGTAGTATTTCCCGTCTTTCTTGAATGTCCAGCTTGCCTCGAAGAAGCGGTGCGGATCGTCGGCTGCCAGAGGCTTGCCGTCTTCGCCAACCACCTGAACAGGCTTAGGCTCCTCTCCGAACTGGAGCATATCCTTTGAAAGCTTAACGACGCGGCTTGGAAGCGACGGCTGGTCTCCGTGAGGGAGGTTCGGACTGTCCGGTGTGTTGTTCTTTGCCGGGTCCTCGATGCCTACATTGTCCCTGTATGACTGAAGCTGACCGCCCCAGAGACCGCCGAAGTACATGTAATACTCTCCGTCGTCATCCTTGAGGATGGCCATATCGATGGAGTAACTGCCGTGAACAGGCTCCGGCTGAGGAATGAAAGGTCCTGCAGGGTTGTCTGCGACAGCGACACCGTGACGGAACACTTCATTCTTGTCCTTCATAGGGAAGAACATATAGTATTTGCCGTCTTTTTCCTGTACGTCGCAGTCCCAGAGCTGGCGTCCGTGCCATGCGATGTCCTCCTGACGGAGTACGCATCCATGGTCAACTACCTTGCCGTCCATAGGATCGCCCTCGATGGAGAGGACGTGGTAGTCCTTCATAATGTACTGGTCACCGCTGTCATCTTCGACGTTGGACTCGTCCTCCCAGTCGTGTGAAGGATAGATGTATATTTTGCCGTTGAAGACGTGAACTGAAGGGTCAGCCATATAGTCTTCAGGGAACAGATAGCGTTTTACAACTTTCTTTGCCATAGTATTATTGATTATGCGTTCTTTTCTTCAATTGCCTTATTGATTTCATCCATCTTCTCATCGCTGAGCTCATACTTGCTGATGATCCACATTGCGAGTACAAGGAGGATTGCAGGAATTACGCAGACAAGCCAGAGGATTCCCTGCTCAGCAAGAGGGGTCTGCGTAGGAAGAGCGGCGTCGAAGCCTACGAGGGCGAGAACAAGTCCAGGGACAACTCCACCGAGTGCCATACCGGCCTTGAAGAAAATACCTGTGAGAGCGTTCACGATACCGGCGATACGGCGTCCTGTCGTGAATTCGCCGTATGCGACAACCTCAGGTACGAGAGCCCACATATAACCAGTGGCTACGATGATACCTGTGCTCTTGACGAACTGAGCCACGCAGAGTGCCCAGAAATGGCATTTGATTGCAGGGATGGAAACGAAGGCGTACATCATTGCCATACCAACGATGGCAGTTCCAAGGAAGAGATAGAACATGCCCTTCTTTCCTATTTTGCGCTTGATTGCAGGGACAAGAGGCATGAAGATGAATGCAGGAATGGTTCCCAGCCACATGAAAGCTGTGGTCATGAAAGGTGTTGCACCTACGTTATATGTCATGAAATATGCATCTGCTGCGTTGCCGACGCTCATCATTGCGAATGCAGTGATGAAGAAGAAGGCGAGAACGCGGAGAGGCTTGTTGCGGATGAACTCCATCCACAGGTCGCTGACCTTTACGTTTGCGGCCTCCTTCTGATCCATTACGACTCTTTCCTTGCACTGTGAGAAGCAGAAGAAAAGTAGGGCAAGACCAACGAGAGCGAATATCGTGATGGTGATGAACCATGCGCGAGGGTCAGTAGGGGTTCCGCTGTCCGCTGTACGCATTGCTGCCGGAACGAAAAGCGCTATGACGAGAGGAAGAGACTTGACTGCGAGGGCTCCGAGGTTTGCCATGAACATTCTGGTGGATGTTAGCACTGTGATTTCGTCTGTGTCACGGGTGAGCGATGAGTTGAGCGCACCGTAAGGAACATTGACCAGAGTGTAGCACATTGACATTCCGACATAGGTCACATAAGCGTAAACCACTGATCCGTTGAACTGGTTCCAGAAGCAGAGTATTGCAAGAGCAACCAAAGGAATACCGCCGAGAATGAGCCATGAACGGTATTTGCCCCATTTAGGATTCTTCTTGTCGACGAGCGTCCCGACAACCGGGTCCCAAAGGACGTCCACAAGTCTTACGACGAGGAACATTGTCGCTGCGACAGCAGGCTTGAGTCCGAATACGTTTGTGTAGAAGAACAGCAGCCAGATGCTGATGGTCTGATAGATAAGGTTCTGAGCCATGTCTCCCGCACCGAAACCGATGCGCTGGAGCCAGCTCAGCTTGTAGAAGCCTTTAGCCTCTGATGAGTTATTAGCCATAATGTTAGTAGTTATTTATTGTTTATGTATTTCGTACACAAATCACACAAATATAGGGAAAAGAAAACATTGTTCAAATAGCTATTCCCGTGTGCAGGCGGACTCTTTTCCGAACAGGAATGACTTTTCGTATCCTCCGAAATCTATGATAATCTTCTCAAGAACGACTCCCGGGTCAAGCGGGCAAATGGTGAGTTCCTGAATGCCTGATGCTGGAACTTTCAGTCTTACAGTCTTTTCGATGACTCTGGACGCCACTGTAGGATACATAATGCGGTAGACATTTTCCGGCTCTTCGTTAAGCTCGCCGTTGAAATTCACCTCCTCGGCTTCCTGCCCGTCGAACCCGACGGTGTAGCGGTGTCCTTCCTGCCTTGCAAACGCGAGGGTGGAAGCGGTTACAATGTGGACGTCGACGGAATCCAAACCTTCAGGAAGTTCCATCCTATAACTGATGGAAGAACCGTCAACCGGTGAATTATACGGCTGCAGCGACATTCCGCTGCGGGTGCGTCCCATATAAGGAATGAGAGTCCATTCCGCATCTTCCGGATTCCTGGCGCTGAAATAATGTTCTGCGTCCATGCAAACGTATCCGTCAGAAGCCTTGAATACGTACCCTCCAGTCATCTCTTCAGGATTGTCGAATCTGTATATCCGTGGCAGCCTGTCTGCCGGGAAGTTGTCGTTCCAGCTGAAATAGCCTATGTGCTTCTGAGTCATCATGCCGTCCCATTTGCCTCCCGCAATCTTTTTGTTGTATGCGGAACAGAGCTCGGCGTCGCGCTTGAAAGCGGCCTCGGTGCGGTCAGCCCAGATATTCGCCTCGGGATTGCCTTCGGCGTACAGCTTGTTGTTCATCGCCTGGCAGTAGTACATATTGTAGACGTTGGCCAGCGCCTGGACAGGGAAGAGAATAAGTTGACGGTACGCATCCCTGTATTGCTCCGGCAGGCTGATGAACTGCCTGAGAGCCTCGGCTTCGAGTTTTGTGAATTCATCGCATACCTGCTTCCATTCACCGCTTTCAAGATTATAGGTGTTGCGGTCAAGCATTTCCGCGGTAATCCTTCCGGAGTATTGCGAATAGAGGTTGAGGATGCGGGCAGCCTCGTCCGCCTGGTCCTCCCCGAACTGCTGGGCGCAGAACCTGCGCGGGTGCTCGAGCAGGTTGCCTGCATTGTATGCTGACGGGTTCCATGCGAGATCCATAAAGAGGCTGATAGGGTATTCCATCGGCTTGAGGTCTCCCACGTTCAGAACCCAAAGTTTGTCGACTCCGTATTGGTAAGTCAGTGTCAACTGGTCCCAGATATGCTGTATCGGTGTGATGTTCAGCCATTTGCTGTTTCTTGGCGCTCCTACGTAATCGACGTGGTAGTACATGCCGAATCCTCCCTTGTGCGACTTCCTTTCAGCTTCGCTTGGAAGCCTTCTGATGTCACCCCAGTTGTCGTCGCTCAGAAGGATGATGGCGTCATCAGGGACTTTCATACCCTGATCATAGTAACGCTGGACTTCCTTATAGAGGGCCCAGACCTGCTGACGCTCGCTTGCCGGCCGCCCGGTCTCTCTGCTGATGATTCTTCTCTGGTTCCTCACGATTTTCTCGAGGAGCTTGATGATGGCGGCATCGTTTGATACGAACTCGTCATCGTGACCCTCTTTCGCGCCCATTGCAGTGTCCCCGTCGCCCCTCATTCCAATAGTGATGAGGTCCTCGGTGTCAAGCGCGCGGTGCATTCCCTCGCGGAAGAACTGGTCGAGAACCTTGCTGTTCACGGTGTAGTCCCATTCACCCTTGGTGCCGTTGTAACGTACCCATTCCTGATGGTTGCGAGCCATAGGTTCGTGGTGCGAAGTGCCCATGATTACACCCATTTCGTCGGCAGTCCGAGAGTTGAGAGGGTCGTCTGCATAGAATGCCCAGCCCCACATTGCCGGCCACATGAAATTTCCGCGAAGCCTGAGAATCAGCTCGAAGACTCGGGCGTAGAAACGGTGGTCGCCGTAGTCCGTGCCGTAGGTGTTCTTTACCCAGGAAGTAAGACAAGGAGCCTCGTCGTTGAGGAAAATTCCGCGGTATCTCACTGCGGGTTCTCCTGCGGTGTAAGTCCCTCTCTTAATCGAGAGATTGTCGCTGTGGGGGACAGGTACATCCATCCAGTCGTACCACGGAGAAACTCCAATCTGCTCGGAGAGTTCGTAAATGCCGTAAATGGTTCCCCTCATATCGCTGCCGGCAATGACTAGAGCCTCTTCAATGCCTTCCAGAGGGTTTTTGATTACGGTCATTATGTACTTCTCGACTTTCCCTTTAAGCTCCGACTCGTTTAACAGCCCGGCTTTGACTATACTTTTAATATATGGACTTTCCAGCGACCCGGCGATGATGCAGCGCTTGTCTGTAATCTCAGAGCCCAGGGCTGCCTTGCGTCCGCATACGCGCTCGAAATCGGACTGCAGGTTCCCGGCTGCGATGAGGATTCCTTTACTGTCGGTATCTGAAACAAGTATGCCAAGCGGTCTGGAGTTTTCTATGATAGTGAAATAATCCTGACTTTGCGTAGGAGATATTATGCCTGCGTTATCCTTTGCCGCGGCGGACATAAGAGTGAAAAGCCCGGCTAGTACTAAGAAAAATCTTTTCATTTTGTCATTAATTACGTTTGAGTGCAATTTAGCATTAAAATTTTAAAGAAAATTGCCGCCAATAGTAAATACTATCTTAAATAATGACTATATTTGTTAGCTATGTATTCTCTAGGTATCGATATTGGATCTTCATCAGTTAAGGTCTCACTGCTTGAAATAGAGAGCGGACTTTGTGTCGGTTCATCAACTAACCCTAAACAGGAAGCCCCTATCAAGGCTTTACAGAAAGGTTGGGCGGAGCAGGATCCCGAAATGTGGTGGGGATTCATCTGCGACGGTGTCAAGGATATCGCATCGCAGCATGATCTTTCAAAGATCGTTTCAATAGGTATAACTTATCAGATGCACGGACTTGTCGCTGTGGACAAGAACATCAGGCCTGTGCGTGACGCCATTATCTGGTGTGATTCCAGGGCAGTCGGCATAGGAGCCGAGGCTCTCAAGAATATCGGCTATGACAAGTGCATGGAGCATCTTCTCAATTCTCCCGGCAATTTCACAGCGTCAAAGCTTGCGTGGGTGAAGAAGAATGAGCCGGAGCTCTACAAGAAGATTTACAAGTTTATGCTCCCTGGTGACTATATCGCATATAAGCTCAGCGGAGAGGTCGCTACTACTGAGACAGGTCTTTCAGAGCAGATCATGTGGGACTTCAAGGAGTCAAGACGTGCAGATTTCGTAGCTGAATACTATGGAATCGAGCCTGAGAAGTTCCCGGACATCGTTCCTGCAATCGGTTTCCAGTGCAGGACCAATGCTGAGGTTCAGGGTAAATTAGGAATCCCTCAGGGAACCCCTATCTGCTACAGGGCAGGTGACCAGCCGAACAATGCGTTCTCTCTGAACGTACTGAATCCCGGCGAGATTGCTGCAACAGGCGGTACCAGCGGCGTGGTATACGGTGTGACAGATATCCCTAAGGCTGACTGTGCATCACGTGTGAATACTTTCGTACACGTCAACAATACGGCTGACGAGCACAGATACGGTGTGCTTCTCTGTATCAACGGTACAGGTATTCTCAATTCATGGGTGCATCATAAGATTACTCCGGAACTGAATTACGGAATGATGAATGAGAAGGCTGTCGAGGCTCCTGCCGGATCCGACGGACTTATCGTCCTTCCTTTCGGAAACGGTGCCGAGCGTGTACTTGAGAACAAGAACATCGGAGCCAAGTTTGCCGGACTCGACCTTGTCAGACATTCAACAGAGCATATCCTCAGGGCTACCCAGGAAGGTATCGCATTCTCATTCAGATACGGTATCGACATCATGCGCGACCTCGGACTCGACCTCAAGGTCATCCGTGCAGGCAAGGCCAATCTCTTCCTGAGCCCGCTGTTCAGGAGTACTCTCGCAACACTCTGCGATGCAAGCATAGAACTCTTCAATACTGACGGCTCTCTCGGAGCAGCCAGGGGAGGAGCTCTCGGCGCAGGATATTACAAGACTCCTGAGGAAGCATTCGCAACACTTACAAAGGTTGAATCAGTTTCTCCTGTCCCTGAGTGGAAGGACGCTCTCGAGCAGGCATATCAGAACTGGAAAGCAGAATTGAACAAATCACTATAATAAAAAACACTGAATTATTTATGGCAACAAATGAATTCTTCCCTTCAGTAGGGAAAATCAAATTCGAAGGTAAAGCTTCAAAAAATCCTATGGCATTCCATTACTATGATCCTGAGAAGGTCGTAGCAGGAAAGAAGATGAAGGACTGGCTCAAGTTCGCTATGGCTTGGTGGCATACTCTCTGCGCAGAGGGTTCAGACCAGTTCGGTCCTGGAACAAAGACTTTCCCTTGGAATGCTGCAGCTTGCCCTATCGAGCGCGCTAAGGCAAAGGTTGACGCCGGTTTCGAGATTATGCAGAAACTCGGTATCGAGTATTATTGCTTCCACGATGTAGACCTCGTTGACGAGGCAGCTACAATCGAGGAGTATGAGGCAAATCTCAAGGAGGTTGTCGCATATCTCAAGAAGAAGCAGGCTGAGACTGGAATCAAGCTCCTTTGGGGAACCGCTAACGTATTCGGAAACAAGAGGTATATGAACGGTGCAAGCACCAACCCTGATTTCGACGTTGCTGCACGCGCTATGGTTCAGATCAAGAACGCTATCGACGCTACCATCGAGCT
>JAKSJU010000024.1 GCA_024402095.1 Bacteroidales bacterium
ACTCCTATTGCAAGAATGAAAATCTTGAGTACTAGCCGTTATACGAACCCACCAAGCTACCCAAAATGCGTAGTCCGCGAATTTGGGACTGCAAAGATAAAAATATTTTTCAACAAGTCAAAGTTTTTTTGGCTTGTTGAAAAATTAATTGAAAAACTGTCACTGATTGTTCCATTCCCAGGAATATAGGATGGATTCCACCTGCCTGAGATAGTGTCTTTTGTCCAGTCCGGCAGCATAGACGAACGCCTCTGCGACAATAATGTCATTCCCGTCCTGGCTGTAGAAGGAGTGGGAGACGAAAGGACCTCCCATAAAATCATTCTCAACCTCCCATAGACCGCGTGTCTGGGCGAAATCCCTGCCGTTGTACTTGACATACTCGACTGAAGGTGTGTAGAACGTTCCTGTGGTCATATAAGTGTTGTCAAACATTCCGGGAACATTGTTCTTGAGGATTTCATTCCTGTGGGCGATGATATTGTCGACGGAGAAGTCATTCTGTCCCGTTGCCGGATACTTATATATCAGGATGCTCTGGTTGGTGTGCTGCTTGATGTCAGCCACCCAGATGAAATCCGCGGTCTTCTTCCTGAGTTGGTAGCCTGATGGGAAATGAGGCGAGCCGCCGAACACTTCAGCCACTTGAGGAGCTATCGACCTCTCTTCGTAGAGGATGGAGTTGCGGATGATTCTGTCCCTCTCAGCCTGCTCGATGGTGTTGATAATCTGTTTGCCCTTCTCGCGGAGCAGCTGGACAGCGCTGTCGCTGTCGGCGGCGCTGATCTGAATGACGCACTGAGGGCTTGACCAGACATCCTTATAATACTTGACGCCGAACGATGCCGCCTGCGGGTCTATGTCAATCTTTACGATATTGCGATGCACTTTGAAGAGGTCGGTAAACCCTGTCGGGATTACGTTCACCAGAGTATAGAGAGGCTCTCTCTGAGGCAGGAAAGGGAAATCGGCGGCAAGAAGTCCGCGCACCTCGTCTCCGAGAGCGCCTTCCCAATACGATTTCTCCACCACGACAATCACCTCACCGGCTTTGCCGCTGACATTCGGGAGCAGAGCCTTGGTTCCCTTGCATGATACGGCGGCCAGCAAAATGGCCGTAATTGCGAGTATTCTTTTCATATATATCAGTGTATTAGTCTTCCTATGTCATTGCCGAAAGCCAGCAGCATCAGCAGGATTATCAGGAGAAATCCCAGATACTGGGCCGCTACGAGGAATTTTTCGCTTGGCTTGCGTCCTGTCACCATCTCATACAGTACGAATAGTATGTGTCCTCCGTCCAGTCCAGGGATAGGCAGAAGGTTCATTACACCCAGCATGATTGACAGCAGTGCCAGGATGTTGAGGAACTGGTACCAGTCCCAGCTGCTTGGGAATACCTGGCCGATGGCTATGAAACTTCCCACGGACTTGTATGCCCCGGTGGAAGGCTTTGCGAGAAGTCTGAGATCGTCCAGATAGCCTCCGATGGTCTCAACAGTGAGCTTCCATCCGGCCGGGATGGCTGAAAGGAGGCTGTATCTCTCGATGCATATGTTAGGGTTGCGTATGGTGACGCCTATCGTCGCCGATGTGTCCACAGCCACTTTGATGTCTAGAGCCTGCCCGTCTTCCCTGACAATTGAAAGAACCGTGCTGTCTCCTGCGAATTCCTGCAATATCGGTCTTGCCTGATGGAGGTACTGCACTTCACGGCCCCCGATGGCGCATACGCGGTCACCTTTGAGAAGTCCGGCCTCTATAGCGGAAACAGATGCTACAGAGTCGATGACGAACGGAAGCGCCAGGTCAAACATGAGAGGGGAGTTGAGCACTTCACCTATCATTGCATGATCGATATATATGTCCAGGGTATCAGAACCTCTGAGGATCACTGCCTTGCGGACATTCCTTCTTGCAAGGTCGGCCTGAAGCATGCCGAAATTCTCCGGGTGGTAATCGTCAAAGCTGATGATATGGTCTCCGTCCCTGAATCCCATATCATACGCCAACTCATTGACTATGATATGAGAATCCTCATTGCTGATGTATGCCTTGCCCCAGATTCCCATGATCGCACAATATACAAGAATGGCGAAAATGAAGTTGTACAGGACTCCGCCGGCCATCACCAGCAGTCTCTGCCATGCCGGATGGGTGCGGAACTCCCACGCCTGCGGTTCCTGCTTGAGCGACTCCAGGTCCATGGACTCGTCCACCATTCCTGCAATCTTGCAGTATCCGCCAAGCGGCAGCCATCCGATGCCATACTCCGTTTCCCCTATCTTGAAGCGGCAAAGCCTCTTGTCTCCTATGTCAAAGAACAGGTAGAACTTTTCCACCCTGATGCGGAAGAGCTTGGCAAAAGTGAAGTGCCCGAATTCATGTAGAATTATCAGGATGGAAAGTGCAAGAATCACCTGCAGTGTTTTAATCAAGACAATCATTGGCGATGGATGCTATTTCTCTATTGGTTTCATAAATGTCTTCAAGACTTGGATTTGCGATAAAATCAAGGTTCTTCAGGCATTTTTCGTTAATGCGTGCGATGTCGAAATATCCGATTTCATTCCTGAGGAATTTCGCAACGGCAATCTCATTTGCGGCGTTGAGGGCGCAGGGCGCGTTTCCCCCGCGCTCTATGGCCTCGTATGCAAGCCGCAGGCATGGGAACTTTTCAAGATCAGGCTCGCTGAACGTAATGGATCCCAGTTCGGCTAAATTGAGTTTCCGGTTGCCGACCGTTACCCTCGACGGGAAGCTCAGCGCGAACCCGATAGGTTCCCTCATGTCAGGATATCCGAGTTGGGCGATTACGGCCCCGTCGGTGAATTCCACCATGGAGTGGATGATGGACTCCGGCTGGATCACAACATTGATACGTGCGGGCTCGACGTCAAAAAGCCATTTAGCTTCAATAACCTCGAATCCCTTGTTCATCATGGTGGCCGAATCTATCGTAACCTTGGCCCCCATGTTCCAGTTCGGATGTTTCAGCGCCTGGGCAGCTGTGGCTGCGGCCATACGCTCTTTGTTCCAGGTCCGGAAAGGTCCTCCGGAGGCGGTCAGATGTATCTTTTCTATCTCGTTGCCCTGGGCGGCAAGCAGACACTGGAATATGGCTGAATGCTCTGAGTCCACGGGAAGGATCAGTGCATTGTGTCTTCGCATCGTTTCCGTCACGATGCTGCCGGCGGCGACCAGCGTCTCCTTGTTGGCCAGAGCCACGATTTTCCCTGCTTCAAGAGCTGACATCGTAGGCTTCAGTCCGCTGAATCCGACCATCGCCCCCACAACGATATCCACATTGTCCGCCTGGACCAGCCGGCAAAGGCTCTCCACTCCTTCCCATACCTTGCAATCTGTGTCTTCTAGCGCTTTTTGCAGCTCCGGGAACTTTTCCTCATTGCAGATTACGACATTGTCCGCGTCAAATTCCCGCGCCTGTTCAACCAGCAGGGAAACATTGTTCCTTGCGCTGATGAGCACAACTTCGAAGAGGTCCGGGTGCTGGCGTATGACATCAAGTGTCTGAGTGCCGATCGAACCTGTCGAGCCAAGTATCGCTATTCTTCTTTTTGCCATTCTGTCCGCAGTCTAAAAGCTGATGTAATCCGTAGGGTTGACAGCCTTTCCGTCATGCCATAACTCGAAGTGCAGGTGGTCTCCTGTTGTAAGGGAACCAGTGTTTCCCACAAGCGAAACAGGCGTCCCGGCGGACACCCTGTCCCCGACGTCCTTTAAAAGTTTCATATTGTGGCGATATGAGGAAATCAGGTCACCGGGATGCTGTATCTGGATAGTGTATCCTGATTCTTCGCTCCATCCGGAGAAGACAACGGTGCCTTCAAGTACTGCCTTTACGACAGAACTTTCCGGAGCTGCTATGTCTACGGCAGGATGGTTGACCCTGTCAAAACCCTGGGTGATGACCCCGAGCAGAGGAGTGAAGAAATGTCTTCCCTCAATAGGCAGATCCCTCTGGCTGCCGTTCAGAGAGAATTCCTCTTCCTCGCGCACTGTCTCCCTCAGTATGGAATCCTGCTTTCCCAGCTCCTCGAGGGACTTGTTCTTCAGGTATTTGGCCCTTCCTTCCTTTACAAGGCTGTCCAGACTGACAATTTCTTCACCGGCGACAACCCTTGAAAGATTCTCGGAATAGAGTTCCCACCTGGTGATAAGACTCTCCAGCGAATCGATTTTGATGGCGTTCGTGATGGCATCCTTTCTGGAATGCGAATCGGGATAGCCGGGAATAGTAACCCTCAACGGAGTAAATGCTATTGCACAATATATTACGGCAATGATGACGACACCGGCAGTGATTGCAGCAACCAGCGCTACAGTCTTGGTAAACTTGAATGAACTGATATGCTTGTGCGACTCACCGTCAGAAAGGGTGACCATATAAGTTTTGCCCCAGTTCCCGGAATTTTGTCTTCCCATACTTTTGAATTAAATTTGCAAGATTATGAACAGGACTGTAGGTATAGATTACGGAAGAGCCAGAGTCGGCGTCGCAGTAAGCGACCCTCTGGGAATCTTTGCGTCTCCATTGGAAACAGTCCCTGCTACAAAGATAATAGAATATCTCCAAAATTATGCCGGACGGGAGACTATCGTCCGTTTTGTTGTCGGGTATCCTATGAATCTCAACGGCGCCCCTTCCGAGGCGGCTGCGGATGTGGATGTCTTTTTGAAACAGCTGGCGTCCGCATTTCCTCAGGTTCCCGTGACGCTGGAAGATGAAAGGTTCACTTCAGTGCTGGCTCACAGGGCTATGATAGACGGGGGGATGAAAAAGAGCGACCGGAGGGACAAAAATTCCGTCGACAGAATCAGTGCGGCAATAATTTTGCAGAGTTTTTTGGACAGGAAATGATTAGACCTATTTATTTGTTGGGATCGGAAGTCCTCCGCCGCAAAGCCGAGCCGGCCGATCTTTCGAAAAAGGAAGAGCTTGATGCTCTGATAACTGACCTTAAGGATACACTTGTCAAATCTGAGGGCTGCGGTCTGGCGGCTCCGCAGATTGGTGTCAGCCTGAGGGTCCTTATTGTGGACGGAAACGATATGACGGACGTATATCCGTACCTCGCAGGCTTCAGCAGGGTGATGATCAACCCGGTTGTGGTCGAGGAGGACAGCAGGAATTGTGAATTCCAGGAAGGATGCCTGAGCGTCCCGGGGATCTATGCGGATATTGTTCGCCCGGCATCAATCAAGGTGGAGTACTATGACGAAAGCCTCGAGAAGAAAGTCGAGACTTTCGACAAGTTCGCCTGCCGGATGATCCAGCATGAAATGAGCCATCTTGACGGAATCCTTTTTACGGACCTTGCAGCGCCTATCCGTCGGAAAATGCTGGCCAAGAAACTCCTGAACATATCGAAGGGAAAAGTATCGACTCATTACGCAAGCAAGATCAAGTAAGATGGGAGCTTTTCACGCATACGATATCAGGGGAATCTACAATGTCGATTTCGACAGAACTCTAGCATACAAGGTGGGATACTTCATCCCCGAACTGCTGAAAACTGACAAGGTGCTGGTCGGAAGGGACTGCAGGGTTTCTTCCGATGAAATACACGAATACCTTGTAAACGGAATACTGGATGCCGGTGCAGATGTCTATGACCTGGGTCTGAGCAGTACGCCGCTCGTGTATTTCGGGACTGCGAATTACGGATTCAAAGCTTCCGTGCAGATCACTGCGTCCCACAATCCGGCTGAGTACAACGGGATGAAAGTCTCACGTGAAAATGCCCTTCCTGTAGGCTTGGACAGCGGTCTGGGACAGATCAAGGCCTGGGTGGACGAAGGAAGACCGACACCGGTGGCGAAAGTGCGGGGCAAAGTGCACGGGATGGACGTGAGAGAGGATTATCTCGCTTTCATGAGGAAATACCTCGGAGACTTCTCCGGCCTGAAGATAGCCTTTGACCTGTCGAACGGTATGGCGAACCTTTTTGCGAAGGAAATCTTCGGAGAAGGTCCGGCCTATATTTTCGATACGATTGACGGACGATTCCCTAATCATGAGCCGAACCCTCTGATACCGAAGAATATTGAGCCTTTGCAGGAACTCGTCAGGAAAACGGGCGCCGACATCGGCGTGATCTATGACGGTGACGCGGACAGAGTGATGTTCGTGGACGAACAGTCCCGCTTTGTGGCTCCGGACCTTGTAATCGCACTGATGAGCAAGTATTTCTGTGGTGAAAGAGGAGAGAAAAATCCTCGTGTACTGCAGGAAATACGTAGTTCCAAGGCTGTTGGTGAGTATCTTGAAAAATGCGGTGCCGAACTTCATACCTGGAGGGTAGGACGTGCGTACGCAGCCCCGAAACTCCGTGAAATCGACGGACTTTGGGGAGGTGAGCTCGCAGGACATTACTATTTCAAGGACTTTTTCTACTCCGACAGCGGCATATTCGCATCGATAATCGTACTGCGCATCATGGCCGCCCTCAAAAAGGAAGGCCGCACCCTGGGATCTGTAATGGACGAGATTTCCGTATACCGTAATTCCGGTGAGATAAATTTCAAGATTGAGGACAAGCAGGGCGCCATGGATGCGGTCAAAGAGTATTTCACCTCAAAAGAAACGCCTGACAAGGTGATGGATTTTGACGGTTACAGAGTGGAATTCCCTCAGTGGTGGTTCAACATACGGCCTTCAAATACGGAGCCGTATCTCAGATTTATCTGCGAGGCTGCCACAGAAGATTTATTGCAACATAAAATTAAAGAGGCGCAGGACCTGCTTGTCAGGGAGTTCGGCGCAGTAAGATCATAATGAAAAAAACAGTTTTTATAGCCATATTGATGGCCCTGACACTGCCGATGGCAGCGCAGAAGACGGAGAACAGTGCCGGACAGATGCCTATGAAAAGGGCCATGTCCCTTGTCCCCAGGCCTAACATCGCCCCGGTCAAGTCAATGATTCCTGCGGAAACCGCCTTGAGTATCGACACGCTTGATACTTCAGACCCGGGGATAAAGATGGTGCTGCGTTCGGACAATACCTGGGAATATATCAAGAACCGGGAATGGATTGACAACGATGAGGTTTACAAACTCTCGTGGAATCACGACGCAGCCAAGTGCTACAATGTCAAGTACGAGGATCTTCCTTTCCGTGCCACACTGTGGCTGGCGGATTCGACTACAAGGTTCTATTGCCCGTACCAGGAGAAGGTTTTCTCGAAATTCGGCTGGAGAAAGGGCAGACAGCACACCGGAGTGGACCTTCCTTATCCTATGGGGACACCTGTCGGTGCTGCGTTCGAAGGAAAAGTCAGGTTCGCAAAACGTTGCGGAGGTTATGGAAACCTTGTGATCATCAGACATCCCAACGGACTTGAGACATTCTACGGACATCTTTCAAAAATTAACGTCACCGAAGACCAGTGGGTGAGCGCAGGCGAGATAATCGGACTCGGCGGATCGACGGGGCGCTCGACCGGCCCTCATCTTCATTTCGAGACCAGATATATGGGCTATGCTTTTGACCCTCAGTGGATAATTGATTTTGAAAAGGCTGAACTCAAGCACGGTGTGTTTGTCCTTCACCGCAAGTATCTTACCCCGGGTTCAACCTATGTGCCCGAGTCGGAGGATGAAGAGGAAGCAATCTACCTGTCTGAAGAAGAGGAGAGGGCTGAAGAGGAGCGCATAGCCAGGGAGATGGCTGCCGCAAAATATCATAAGATACGTTCAGGAGACACGCTCTCCGGACTTGCCGTGAAATACCATACTACGGTCAAGGCTATCTGCAAGCTTAACGGCATTACTGCGAAGACTACCTTGAGGCCGGGCAGGACATTACGAGTTAAATAATCCAATCCTATATGAAAAGAACACTATTCATTGCGGCTCTGTTATTATGCTGCGCAGCCGCACAGGCACAGACACAATTCGGCATCAAGGGCGGTTTCGCTGCCAGCTGGATACCCGGAACCGTCATCAATGGGGACGAGGTCGTCAAACCGCATAACAGCTTCTATCTTGGAGGTACGGCCTCCTGGGAGCTCAGCGATCTGTTTGTTCTGCAGACGGAACTTCTGTATGCGGGAAAGGGCTACTCGGACCGCAGCCGAGTCCGTTCTGAGGTAGGTCTTTATGATAAGTACTCCAGGACACTGGGCTACCTTCAGCTGCCTGTGTTCGCAGGAATCAATTTGAGTGACAAAGGCTATATTATGGTGGGGCCGGAATTCGGTTATCTGGTATATTCAAACAAGAACGACTACGGAGTGAAGTCAAGCGGACGCG
Organism: Bacteroidales bacterium; assembly: GCA_024402095.1. Lineage (GTDB taxonomy): Bacteria > Bacteroidota > Bacteroidia > Bacteroidales > UBA932 > Cryptobacteroides. The sequence continues at coordinate 8,278 of JAKSJU010000024.1, forward strand.
AGGAATGCAATCCGTTCAACCTCGCAGCGGCCGTGCAGGCGACATATATGATTACCGACGGTCTCGGCCTCGACCTGAAGTTTGACTGGGGTCTGACAAAAACCTTCCGCGGGGACTATTACGGCGTGGAGAATACCGGTCACAATATGAGTGTCCAGATAGGTCTGTGCTACAGGTTTGATTATTAGTATTCTGGACAATCCGGTGATTTGTCGAAGAAAACGGGGCGTTGGTCGAAACTGACAACGCTCCGTTTCTTTTGTGACATACCTTAGCAACCGGAAACAAAAATCGCACAGTTATGAAAAAGACAGTCGTTTCAATCATTCTTGCTCTTGTGTCAGTTTCAATGTTTGCAAAGAGCACAATCATAGTGGGATCAGTAAAGGATTCTCTCACTTTCGAAGGAGAACCTTCCGCAGTATTGCAGTTTTACAGAAATACGGACCTTGAAAAACCTGTGGCATTCACAACCACCGACCTTGACGGCAATTTCGTCCAGGAACTCGTAATCGAGGGTGAATATGTGGCGGTCTACAGCAACGTGGGACGCAGGACAGTGTCAGTGTCATTTGTGACAGTCGGAGAGGATAGCCTGCGTCTCGCCGATATCCTTGTGCAGGATGACGTTGAAATGCTGGAAGCGGGAAAAGTGACCGCTCTCAGGCCTCTCGTGAAGATGGATGTGGACAAGATGACCTACAAAGTGGAGGATGACGTTGACTCAAAGACAAGCACAGTGCTTGAGATGCTCCGCAAGGTCCCTATGGTATCGGTTGACGGAGAAGACAATATCACTGTCAACGGAAGCAGCAGTTTCCAGGTACTTGTCGACGGCAAGCCTAACGTGATGATCAGCAGCAATCCTTCTGAAGTTTTCAGGTCAATGCCGGCCAGCTCGATAAAAGATATCCAGGTTATCACCAACCCGGGCGTGAAATATGATGCCGAAGGTGTCGGCGGAGTGCTCAACATCACGACCAACCGTTCCCAGACAGGAGGCTCTCTCTCAGACCTCGACGGGTACAACGCCACAGTGGGGCTCAACGGGTCCACACGCCTGGAAAACGGTTATGGCTATGGACTCAGGACCTACGTAACAGGCCAGAACAACAAGCTTACTTACAGTGCGAACCTCAATCTTAACAGGAATATCAGCGACGGAATGGAGATGCTGAACACACAGTCCATGCTCGATCCTTCCGGAAACCCTCTGTCAACTACGACAAACAGCAGCAAGTCGGGGAGCAAAAGCCTGATGGGCATGGCAAGCCTTGACCTCGGCTACGAAATCGACAATCTCAGGCTTGTTTCCGCAAGTGCCGGTCTCATGCTTATGAACTCCGGTTCCCAGGCGGAGCAGCTCGCGCAGATGGTGTTCGGGACAAATTCCATTTCTTATGGAAGCCTGCTTGACAGCGATATGAAGATGAAGAGCATCACCGCCAGCGTCGACTACCAGAGATCATTCGAAAACAATCCCGACAGGTCCCTCGTGTTCTCGTACCAGCTTTCGAGCCGTCCTCTCGATTCATACAGCAAGACACTGTTCGACGCAGACAACGGCTTCGCCATAGATCTCACTGACAGGTATTCAAAAGGACTCTCGAACACCGTCCAGAATACTTTCCAGATTGACTACAGCGACAAGTGGCTTGATTGTATCACTTTCAATGCCGGAGCAAAGTACATCAGCCGTCTGAATAAATCCGACCAGAACCAGTTCTATGACGTTAACGGCGAGTGGGTAAGGAGCGATGAGGCAAGCGAACTTTATCGCCATGACAACAATATCGCTGCCGGATACCTTCAGATAGCATACGGTGCACAGAGTTTCAGCGCCAAGCTCGGAGCCAGGTACGAGCACACCTTCCAGAGCATTTCGTATGCAGACGGAAAAGGGAATTCCCTTAACGTGAATTATGGTGACTTTGTGCCGGCAGCCAGCCTTCAGTACAATATCTCCATGATGCAGAACATCGGTCTCAGCTATTCAATGCGCATACGCCGTCCGGGAATAACCTTCCTTGATCCGTACGTAGACGTTTCAGACCCTCTGACAAGGACTTACGGAAATCCTGACCTCAGCACGGAGAAGGCTCATACGATAAACCTCGTTTACAACTACTTTTCAAATGGCTTGATGCTCAACTTCACCATCCGTGATACTTATTGCGGCAACGGAATATCAAGCTACACTTTCTACGATGAGCAGGGACTCCTGAACACTACCTTCGGCAATATCCTCAAGAGCAACACTGTGGGCGCCAACATCTACGCAAATCTGAACATCGGTTCAAAGACCAGGGTCATGCTTAATGCAAGCCTCGACTACAGCGTGCTTGACAATCCTCTGCTTTCACAGCATAACGAAGGCCTCAGCGGAATGGCAATGGTCGGTCTCCAGCAGACTCTTCCTTGGGATTTGAGACTCAGCCTCAATGTAATGGGCAATACGAGGACCAAGACCGTGGACGGATGGACAAGCGGGATGACAATGGCAATGGGAAGCCTTACAAAATCATTCCTTGATGACAGGCTCAGCGTCTCCGTCAGCGGTACACTCCCACTTGCGAAGGACCTGAAGATGGTGATGGAAAGCCATAAGGCCGGTCCTGACTACAAAGTCGACAGCTTCAACGTGATGCCGATGTCCCAGGCTTCCATCAACATAACCTGGTCGTTCGGAAACAAGAAGAATGTCCGTATCAAGAAGGCACGCACCTCAATCGTAAACGATGACCTCATGGACAGAAGTACAGGCGCAGAGAGCGGGGATGATGCTTCTTCTATGATAAGTCAAACTAAATAACTATATTCGCGATATGCGAAAACAGAATTTCAAGTCAGTATCCATCGGTATCCAGATAGTGCTCTGGGTACTGATGTTTTTGTCCACTCCCGTCATGCACCTGTTCCAGACGTACGATTTCAATGCATTCGTAAAGTCTCTCCCGTTCGCGGCGATTGTGATGATCCCGGCAGTCCTGATTTTCTATCTGAACTATCTGCTGCTGGTGCCGAAGTTCCTGTTTGAGAAACACAGGATATTCTTCTGGTTGGGCAATGTCCTGATTCTCGCGCTCATAGTGGGGTACCGGAGCTACAGGGCCCATAAGATGATGCCTCCTCTTCCACCTCTTCCTCCGGAAGTCCATATCAAGAGGTTCGGAATCTATGCTGTGAGTGTGCTGTCAATTCTGGGACTTCAGATTATTATGACCCTGCTTGCGATCGGCGCGCACTATATGGAGAGGTACAACGCTTTGAAGGAGGCCAATCTTTCGTGGCTCAAGAACCAACTCAATCCGCATTTCCTCTTCAATACCCTTAACAATATCTCGTCGCTTACCCAGATTGACGCCGAAAAGGCCCAGGACAGCATTGCAGAGCTCAGTGACCTCCTAAGGTACACCCTCTATGAAACGGACGCGCAGAAGGTCCCTCTTGAAGGAGAGATAGGCTTTCTGAACAATTATATCGATCTGATGTCCCTGAGATACAGTGATACGGCGGACATAGTCAAGGATTTCAGGGCTCCGGCCGGCAGTGTCATGGTCGCCCCTCTTCTGTATATGACCTTGGTGGAGAATGCCTTCAAGCATGGCGTGAGCTCGAGAAAGGATTCCTTTATCCGGGTGCATCTGTATGCCGAAGAAAAGGATCTAGTGTTCAAGTGCGAGAATTCCCTGTTTGAGAAGGCAGGAGTGGACCGCGCAGGTTCGGGAATAGGTATCGAGAATCTCAAACGCAGGCTGGAACTGATATATCCGGGTTCGTATGAATACTATACGGAGACGGATGGAAACAGCTATTGTGCAACGATTAATTTGAAAGGAATATGCTGAGATGTGCAATAATCGATGACGAGCCTCTGGCAGTGTCGCTGCTTGAGAACTATGTATCAAAGACTGCCACCCTCGAGCTGGTGGGGTCCTGGAATGACCCTGTGGAGGCCCTTTCCAGAATAACGGAATTGAAACCGGATATCCTTTTCCTGGATATTCAGATGCCGGACCTGGACGGTATGGACCTGTCCAGGATGGTCCCGGAAGGCACGAAGGTGATTTTTACCACGGCTTTCAAACAGTATGCTTTTGAAAGTTATGACGTGTCGGCTCTTGACTTCCTGCTCAAGCCTGTATCATACAGAAAATTCCTTACCGCTGTCGACAAGGCCAGGACCTGGTTTGATATGAAGAGTGCTGCGGAGGCCTCCGTTTCCGTGAGCACGCCGCCGAACAATATACTTTTCTTCAAGGTGGACGGCACTTTCAAACGTCTGGAACTGACTGACATCCTGTTTGTCGAGGGAATGAAGGACTACGTAAAGATTTATCTCAACTCCGAAGATATCCCTGTGGTGACGCATATCACGATGAAAGCTCTGGAGGACCAGCTGCCGGAGACTAACTTCATCAGGGTGCACAGGTCGTTCATAGTTGCAATAGACAAGATCAAGTCCGTGACGCCGGGAGGCGATATCGTTGTCGGAGACAGGCTGATACATGTCTCGGATGCGTACAGGGACAGTTTCCTCAAAAAAATACCCACTGTAATCTGATTACAATGGGTATTTTTTTATTTGGAAAGTATCTGACGACTAGAATCCGCCTCCGAACTGAGCCATCATCTCGTCTCTCTGCTTCTTCCAAGCCTGGAACTGCTCGTCAGTGAGAATCTTCTTGATCTCGCTTTCCTCTTTCTCCATAATCTTTCCGAACTCTGAGAAATCAGGATTTCCGCTTTCGAAAATCTTTGCCATCTCCTCGTTCTGCTTTGTGTAGAAATCGGTAGCCTGCTTAACCTGAGCATCTGTGAGCTGGAAGCTCTGCTTGAGCTGGTCAACGCGCATCTTTACCATTTCCTGAGGATCCATAGGGCCGCCGAATCCCTGTGCGTTTGCGGTGAAAGCACCGAACATAAGCATAGCGCTTACAACGATAAGTTTAACAAGTTTCATAATTGATGATTTATTAGTTGGTTTATTTTATCAAGTGATGCAAGATACGAATAATATGCCCAGTTGAGGCCTCGGGCGGTTTCCAATCGTCGAAAAAATAGAAAAGTGGTCATAAATTGGCTTATTCCTGAAAAATCACTATATTGCATAGTTTAAGCATTTTGAACGCAGAATTATGAATGATATAATACTTTCCGCCCTGCTTAACCTGTTTGCCCTCTTCGGGTCGAAGAACGGGATAGACGCGCAGTCGTCATTGGATATTATCGACGATTACCTGTCAAAATTCTACGGTATCAGAAACACGGGTTCCTATACGAGACTGTATTCTTCGCTGAGAGAGTACTATGATGATTTTCAGGAGCTTGACAAGAATGTTATAGTCGATGGGATTTGTTCCAACCTGAATACCAGGATACGTCTCGAGGAGAGGGTCACACTTCTTCTGCGTCTGATGGAATTCTGCGCCAAGAATACGGAATCCTTCAATCCTGAGGATGACATTTTCGTCAGGGTAGCCGATCTTTTCAGCGTGGAAAAAGAGACTTTCCTTGAACTGATGAATTTTGTGCAGGACAGGGAGAGCGAGGCAGTAAGACTTAACGACGTAGGTGACGGAGTTCTTAAGACTCTGTATCTCAAGGGCCATTCGATGCTCCTGTTCTCTTATTCGGGGACACACGAGGTAATGATGAACGATGTCCGCGTGGAGAACGGCATCTTCCATATCTGGGAGCAGAGCAGTGTGCTCAAGGGCGTCGATTTCAAGCCTCTGTATTACGCAACGATAGTTGAAAAATACGTACCGCAGACACGCAACGATGCTGTCGAACTCCGTGGAAACGATATCAATTTCCGTTTCGAACAGGGAGGCGACAACGGAATGCACAATTTCAGCTTTACCCTGCACAGCGGAGAGATGGTGGCAATCATGGGCGGAAGCGGTGTGGGAAAGACCACCCTGCTTTCTCTGCTCAACGGGAATCTCAGGCCGCAGAGCGGCAGTATTACCATCAACGGACACGATATCAGCGAGCCTGAGGCGAAGGACCTTATAGGATTTGTGCCTCAGGATGATCTGCTTATTGAGGAACTTACCGTATATCAGAATCTCTGGTACACCGCAAAGCTTTGCTTCAACGACATTCCGGACGAGGAGCTGGACAAGAAAGTCATGTCAGTCCTGGTAAGTCTCGGGCTGGATGCAACAAAGAATCTCAAAGTCGGCTCCCCAATCAACAAGTTTATCTCCGGAGGACAGCGTAAGCGCTTGAATATAGCCCTGGAGCTTATCAGGGAGCCTGCTATCCTTTTCCTTGACGAGCCTACTTCCGGACTGTCTTCATCAGACACGGAGACTGTCGTCTCGCTGCTGAAGGAGCAGACCTACAAGGGGAAACTCATAGTCGTGAACATACATCAGCCTTCATCCGATGTCTATAAGATGTTTGACCGTCTGTGGCTGCTCGACAAGGGAGGGTATCCGGTATATGACGGCAATCCTATTGAAGCCGTGTCATATTTCAAGGGCGCCGCGAACTATGCTGACTACCAGACTTCGTCATGCCCTGTCTGCGGCAACATAAATCCTGAAATCATACTCAACATCATAGACGAGAAGCGTCTGGACAACCTTGGACAGATGACTACCATCCGTAAAGTCACCCCTCAGGAGTGGCACGAGATGTATCTCAAGGACCGTCCGGAACAGGCGGAACTCACAGTGGGAAAGGTCCCTCATACGGACCAGAAACGTCCGGGAAGGCTCAAGCAGCTTTGGATATTCCTGCGCAGAAACGTAAGCACGAAGATCACCAATCTTCAGTATATGCTTGTCACTCTCCTGGAAGCCCCTGTCCTGGCTGTAGTCTGTGCCCTTCTTACCAGATATACGCCTGACAGCGGTATCTACACTCTGATGGACAACAAGAATTTCCCTTCATATCTGTTCATGGCCATTATCGTATCCATCTTCCTCGGTATGTCCGGAAGTGCGGAAGAGATTATCCGAGACAGGGCGCTGCTCAAGAGAGAGAAATTCCTTAACCTCTCTCATTCCAGCTATATCTGGTCCAAGATGTGCTATATGGCGGCTGTCTGCCTTGTACAGACTTTGCTTTTCATCGCCGTTGGAAATGCAATCATCGGTGTCCATGGGATGTTCTGGTACTGGTGGATAATTCTTTTTGTTTCGGCTTTCCTTTCTTCTCTGATAGGCTTGCTGCTGTCACAGTGTCTGAGTTCCGTCGTGGCGATATACATCACTATCCCGTTGCTGCTTATACCTCAGATCCTTCTGTGCGGCCTTGTGGTCAATTTCGAGGATCTCAATCCTAACAGCGAGACAGGCAATGTCCCTGTCCTCGGAGACGTGATTCCGTCGCGTTGGGCATACGAAGCCCTGGCTGTCGCCAGCTTCTCAATGACTGAATATGAAGGTCCGGTTTTCGATCAGGACCGTGCCCGTTTCGAGGCTCTATATTATGACCAGTCATTCATATATGAACTCAAGTCCCAGCTGGAGACCAGACTCGACGAGGAGAAACAGGGCAAGGAGGTCAATCCGTCACACATAAGCATAGTCAGGGCCGAACTTCCTCAGCTCGCAAGGGTATGCGGCATTGACGAATACACCGGGGATGATTCCTATGACGCTCTTATGGAGTATCTTGACAGGGCGAAGAAAGTCCTTGCCGACAGGGCCAACAGGACTACTCTTGCGCTCGACAGGAAAGTGACTGCATACATCCGTGAGAATAGTCAGGAGGAGTATCTGGCCCTCAAGAACAGGGACTACAACCTCAGGCTGGAGGACCTGGTTGTCAACAGGGCAACCGACCACATCTACACCATAGTCGGTGACCGTATCGTTCCGAGAAGCGGTTATATCTATCTTACCCCGCGCTCAAGAAACGGACGGGCCCCGTTCTACAGCGGCGTCAAGGTGCTCGGTGAGAAGGAGATTCCAACCTTCTGGTTCAATCTGTGTATAATGCTGCTTATCTGCGTGCTTTTGAGCATCTGCCTGTTTTCCGACGTGCCTGGAAAATATATCAGGAAGGACAAGCGGTGATAATAATAAAATTACTATATTTGCACGATTTACGTTGAAATACAAACAATAAGCAATATGAAAAGATTATCAATCGTCTTTCTTGCAGCAGCAATCGTTGCATTGCCTTCATGCAAGAACAACAACAAGAATGCAGAGGAAGCTAAGGATTATTCAGAGTCTACCAATGCGGAACTTGTAGAGGAAACTCTCAAGGCAGATTTCGCCAACCTTGTTACTTCCGCAAAGGCAATCAAACCAGTACCTTTCATCAAGGCTCAGAAAGATGGAAAGCTCGTTCTTTCAGAAAAGGAGAAGATGGTCAAGCCTGATTATCTCCTTGCCCCTTCAGTGACAAGCAAGCTTGCAACCCTTTATCAGAAATACCGTGCAGTAGGCATGCTTACAGCAGACAAGAATATCGCTGATATGTACGAGATGCCGATATCTGACTATAACGAGGCAATCTTCAAAGTCCTCACAGATATCAACGACCCTGCACTTATGAACTTCTATACACTTCCTTCAATCGATATCGAGTCAGACCGTGAGGCTTACGCGGCATTCGTTGACGAGGAGTATGAAGAAGACCGTGCCAATTTCTTCTGGGATGGAATCGCTGCCGCTATGGTTGAGCAGATCTTCATCCTCACCAGGGACGTTGACAAGTTCATGCCTATGTTCACAGACGAACTTGCTGCAGACATCACATTCAACTTCGTATGTGTACATGACGGACTCACCAAGATGGTTGAGGCATATCCTGAAATGTCAAGCCTCAATGAGGTCCTCACCCCGCTCTATGTTATCAACGCTATGAACGTTGAGCAGCTCAGAGACCAGCTTATTTCCGTCAAGGAAGACGTTGAGAACGCTCGCGCATTCCTTCTCAACTAATTGAAATCAAAATGATAATGAAGACCGTCGGTGCTGATCGGCGGTCTTTTTTTGTTTTTATTTGTACATTTGTCAGAAACCAAATAAGTTACAGCCTATGAAAAAGTTACTTGCCTCATGCGCCGTACTTGCAACTGTCTTTGCATCCTGCGCCCAATCGGAAAAAGTGTCTGACGGCCAGTTCGGCCCCTACACGGTGGATACCATCATCGACAATGTCTATCATATCCAGGATTGCAATGACGCAAATCCTTCCGGTGAAGAATTTGACGGAGAGGGGAACAAGACACATTTCAACAACTGCTCCGACATGTATCTCATAGTCGGAAAGCAGAAATCCCTCCTTATCGATCTGTCAAACAATATAAGATGGGCTGATGATGCGGCCGAATCTCTCAGAAAGATTGTTTCCGACAGGATAGGGGGAAGCCGTCTTACGATTACCTTTACCCACAATCATGGAGACCATACCGGTATGCTCTCTGCTTATGTGGATGATCCGGACGTTGAATTTGCCCTGCCTGAGGTCGATTTCAGGGCAATGGAAAACAGATTCCCTGCAGACAGGTCGTCATTCTATACGGACGGGTTCGTATTTGATCTCGGAGGTTTCACACTCACTTCCCTGATGATTCCCGGGCATACGCCAGGTTCTATGGTGTTCTTCCTGGACGGGTGTGACCTGCTGTTCTCAGGAGATGCCATAGGCTCGGGGCATGGTACCTGGATCTTCAGTCTTGAGGCGTTCAAGTCATATGTGGAGGGCGTCAATCACCTTGTGGACTTTATTGAGGACAAAGCCAATCATGTCAATAAGAACAGACTCAAGGTGTACGGCGGACATTTCTGGCAGAAGGACTGGTTCGAAGAACTTGGCGATGACGTGTTTGGAATGCAGTATATCTACGATATGCAGGAGTTGAATGCAAAAATAGCTGACGGAACTGTGCAGACCGCTCCTTCAAACCTCGGCGAGGGGCGTATGGATACATATTTCAGAAACGGCCAGGCCATCGTTGCATGGTATGCTTCACAGGCCGAAGAATATAGGAACCAGCCGGCAGAATAGGTTTGGATGAAGCGTAAAGCATATCTTGACAATTTGAAACTGTTCCTGACCCTGCTGGTGATTTTCCACCATGCAGGGCAGGCTCATATGGAAGGAGCTTTCTGG
>JAKSJU010000025.1 GCA_024402095.1 Bacteroidales bacterium
ATGCCTGATATCGCAAAGGCCTTGAAAAAGATGAAAGGACACTGCTTCCCATTCGGGTGGATACATCTGCTGCGTGCAAAAAATGACTTTGAACTCGTTCACCTGGTTATGGAAGGGGCTGTGCAGGAGTGGCAGAACAAGGGAATATCCTCTGTCTATTACAGGGAAATGGGGGACAAAGCTATGCGTATCGGCAGCCGGAGGGCAATCTCGAATCCCCAGCTTGAGACCACGGGCGTTTCCAATATATGGAACGACTATGAGCACGATCCTTATATGAGGCGCCGTTGCTACATCAAAAAGATAAAATGACAGAATAATATATGGCAGACAACAATTCATTGCTAGAAAAAGTATTGTCCCTCCAGGATAAGTTCAAGAACCTTGAGGCACAGCTCGCCAGTCCCGACGTGATGTCGGATATGAAGAAATTCGTACAGCTGAATAAGGATTACAAGGAACTAGAACCTATTATCAAGGCGGGTCTGGAATACAAGAAAATGGTGGAGGAGCTTGCCTCAGCCAAGGATATCCTGCTCAATGAAAAGGACGAGGAGTTGAAGGAAATGGCCAAAATGGAGATTTCCGAAATAGAGCCGAAGATACCGGAAATGGAGCAGAACATCAAACTTCTCCTTATTCCTGCCGATCCGGACGATTCTAAGAATGCAATGGTTGAAATACGTGGCGGTACCGGTGGCGACGAAGCTGCAATCTTTGCAGGAGACCTATTCCGTATGTACCAGCACTTTGCAGAGTCCAGAGGATGGAAGCTGGAGGTCACAGACCAGGCTCCGGGTACATCCGGAGGCTATAAACAGATAGTTTTCAAACTGTCCTCCGGTTCAGAAGGAGTATATGGCATAATGAAATACGAGTCTGGTGTGCACCGTGTGCAGAGAGTTCCTCAGACTGAGACGCAGGGAAGAATTCAGACTTCTGCAGCCTCTGTTGCAGTATTCCCTGAGGCCGGAGAGTTTGACGTCGACTTGAGTTGGGATGATATCAGACTTGATCTTTTCTGTTCGTCCGGCCCGGGCGGTCAGGGTGTCAACACAACCTATTCTGCCGTGCGACTCACTCATATCCCTTCCGGCCTGGTGGTTCAGTGCCAGGAAGAGCGCTCGCAGCTCAAAAACAAGGACCGTGCTTTTGAGGAGCTCAGAACCCGTCTCTACAATCTGGAGCATCAGAAGTATCTTGACGGAATTGCAGCAAAGCGCAAGACCATGGTATCCACTGGCGACCGTTCAGCAAAAATCCGTACGTACAATTACCCGCAAGGCCGTGTTACGGATCACAGAATAAACTGGAGTATGTACAATCTTCCGGTTTTCATGGACGGTGACATCAAGGAATGCATCGATCAGCTTCAGATTGCTGAGAATGCAGAACGTCTCAAGGAAGCCGGGGAATAATCAGATTTTTCTAAAGGCGATGCACGCATTGTGACCGCCGAATCCGAAGGAATCGCTGAGTGCCAGCGTTATGTCGGATTTGACCGGCTTGTTCGGCGTGTAGTCAAGATCACACTCGGGATCAGGATTATCCAGATTGATTGTCGGAGGAACAATACCGTCACGCAGCGCAAGTACCGCGGCGATTGCCTCTGCAGCACCGGTAGCCCCGAACATGTGCCCGTGCATTGATTTGGTGGAACTGATGTGGACCTTGTGCGCAAAATCCCCGAAAACATTTTTGTATGTCTGGGTCTCGGTAACGTCATTCAGATGCGTTCCAGTACCGTGAGCATTGATATAGACGTTGTCTTTTGACCTGTCGAAACCGGCCTCGTCCAGAGCAATGTTTATGCAGCGTGCCTGAGTTGTGCCATCCGGTCTTGGAGCAGTAGCATGATAGGCGTCGCAGGAATTGCCGTATCCGACAATCTCTGCATAGATTTTTGCACCTCTTGCCTTAGCGTGTTCATATTCCTCCAGTATGAGGCATGCGCTTCCGTCGGCCATGACGAAACCTGCTCGGTCCGCATTGAAAGGCAGACATGCATGCTTCGGATCCGGTTCTTTTGTGATAGCCCTGGCATTGGCAAAACCTGCTATTCCGATAGGCACTGCGGCTTTTTCGCTTCCACCTGCGATGATGGCATCTGCATATCCGTGCTTGATGGCATGAAAAGCTTCTCCTATCGCGTGCGTAGAGCTTGCGCAGGCTGTGGCTATTGACATGCAGGGTCCTTCAGCATTGAATTTGACGGCGACGTTTCCGGCTGCCATATTAGATATCATTGTCGGGATAAAGAGAGGGGAAATCCATTGGCCGGAAGGATCTTCGTTCAATTTGGTGACTTCTCTGACTATAGTGTCGAATCCACCGACTCCGGAGCTGAAATACACTCCGAATCTCATAGGGTCGACGTTTCTTCCCTCTTCACCTGCGCAGATTCCGCTGTCATTGACGGCCTGCCAGGCGGAAGCCATGGCGTATATCGAGAAATCATCCTGCTTGCGGATGAACGGCTTGTCCATTCCGTACTGCTCCGGATCGAAATTGCGTATCTTTCCGGCAATCTTTACCGGGAGCTCCTCGGCAGGGAATTCAGTGATTACATCGATTCCGCACACTCCATTCAGAAGATTGTTCCAGAATGTATTGACGTCATTTCCCACGCAGGAGATGACTCCAAGGCCAGTGACCACTACTCTCTTGTCCATAAAACTTAATATATATCCGGGCAAAGGTACTAATTTTTTGTATATTTGTAATCTTACAGATACCGGACCATGCCGCTTAGAGACAGACTTCCAAAATACCTGCTGGGAAAGTATCAGCTCATTATGACCGTGACTTTCACGGCTCTGTTCTCAATCGTGCTGATGCTTGTCAATGCCGTATTCTCGGATAATGTCTGGTTCAGGCTGGAAGCCGGCAAGGTTTTCATACTGACGGTCATATTTTTCGCTTTAGCCCTGGGCATTGTGATTCTGAGCAAGCGGCTGATGTACCTCACACGCAACACCATTGACCTAAGCTATGCCGGATATATCGGATGGAGCCTGGGTGAGGCGATCCTGATAGCACTGCTGTACACTTTCTTTACTGTTGAGGGGGAGTCCATGGGCTTGATCGATCTTCAGGGTGAGCCCCTGGAGACCGTCATTATCAGTGCGTTCGTGTATTGCGCCGTTTCGCTCGGCGTTCCTTATTGGCTCGCAGGTCAGTATTTCGCCCTCAATGAAAAAAACAATACCATCCGCATGATGGATATGGAAAATGTCGTGGGTGATCAGGAGCCGTCAGGGCGCGAGGAGAAGAGAATCACGCTCTTCGACAACTCAGGTGTGCTTAAATTCTCCGTAAATGCTTCTAACCTGTATTACATAGAGTCGGATGATAATTATATAAAAGTCTGGTATTCAGATGCTTCCGGTGCATTGAAAATGTATATGCTAAGATGCCGTCTCAAGACTGTGGAAGAGAGTTTCTCGGGAAGTGACCTTGTACGTTGTCATAGGAAATACATGGTCAACATGACAAAGGTGCAGCTGCTCACATCCGAAAAGGACGGATATTTCATAGATTTGGACATAGACTCGGTTGACAGGATACCGGTGTCAAAGACATACGAGGAAAAGATATTATCAATATTCAATTCAAGATAGATTATGTGGCAGAGAGTACAGACCTTATACCTGGCGATAGCCACGGCGTTGACCGCCATTATGCTCTTCTCCGATAAGGCGGAGGGTGTCAGCTACGTTTCTTATATACCATATCTGGTGCTTCTGATTCTAATCACGCTCCTGAACTTCCTGGCCTTGACCACCTACAAGTTCAGAATGTTCCAGTTCAGGACAGCGGGACTTGCAGCGATCCTTACAATTGCGCTCCAGACTTGGCTGGTCGTCGATTTTGTATTTACGCACAATGACCTGATATTCAAAATTACAGCAGTATTCCCGATAGTAGCAGTGATTTTTGATATCCTGGCCGCAAGAAATATATGGGCTGACGAGCTTATGGTCCGCAGCGCCTCAAGGCTCCGTTCAGCAAAACATAAAAAACAGATAAAATGAGAATACCGGAATCAGAACTTATCATCAACGAGGATGGATCCGTATTTCATCTTCACATCAAGCCTGAGCAGCTTGCCGACATTGTAATTCTGGTCGGCGACCCGGGGAGGGTTGCAATGGTGAAAGTCTATTTTCAAGAAATCGAGTGCGAGGGCGCTTCAAGAGAATTCGTGTGGGCTACCGGAAAGTATAACGGCAAACGCATAACCTGTCTTTCCACCGGAATAGGGACCGACAATATAGATATTGTGATGACTGAACTGGATGCGCTAGCCAATATAGATTTCACCACCAGGGAGGTGAAGTCGGTGCACAAGACTCTCAGTATCCTGAGGATAGGCACCTGCGGCGCCATTCAGCCGGATGTGCCGCTGAACTCATATATCCTGTCCCATATCTCTGTCGGATTCGACGGACTTATGAACTGGTATGACGGGCGCGACAGTTTTGCCCTTGCGGATTTTGAGGAGGCTTTCAAAAAGCATGTCAACTGGAACAAACACCTTCCGGACCCATATTTCGTGAGAGCGGGTGAGGACATCATCAGACGTTTCGAAGATTGCACCGTCAAAGGAATGACAGTGTCGGCCCCGGGGTTCTACGGCCCTCAGGGACGTGTCGTGCGTCAGAATCTTGCAATGCCGAATATGCTGGAAGATATTGAGTCTTTCGAATTCAAGGGCTTCAGGATCACTAATTTCGAGATGGAAAGCTCTGCACTCGCCGGAATGAGCGCCAAGTTGGGGCACAATGCGGGTACTGTATGCTTTGCCATTGCGCACAGATACCACAAGGCTGCCAATACCGGTTACAAAAACGGCATGGCGGAACTGCTTCAGTTATGTCTGGAAAGGCTGACTGCCTGAGAAACTAATACAGGGACTTGAAGTCGCCGCCCTTTGCCCAGTCAGGGAAAGGGATATCAGGATTATCGACTGTGACGTCTGTCGCAGCCGGTAATTTTTTAATTACGCAGTTCTCAATAAATTCGAATTCTTCCTTCGTGAACAGTTCCATGAAGGCTGAAATCTCGTGCCCGTGGTCTTTGAAGCGGTATATTGCGTAATTAAAAGAATGCCTCTTGAAATCCTTGACGGTCTCGCTGGATCCTGAAAAACAAAGATTAAGGAACTGGATCTTGCCGTAGGGAACGATTCTGTCGGCCGTTCCGTGGAAGAAAGCCGTAGGACATGGCTCTTTGGCATATCTGACAGCTCCTTTTCTGGAGAACACTGCTCCGGAGAAAGACATCACACCCGCATAGTTGAAACCCTCGGGAAGCACTTTGGCGTTGTCCATGGAGTTGCAGATTTCCCATTCTCCCTGCAGTACGCTGATTGCTCCTGCGGATGATCCGCTGATTACGATATTGTCCGGATCAATCCCCAGCGCTTCGGAATTGTCGATGATAAAATTTGTGGCGCTGAAGAGGTCCTCGACAGCAAGGTCGATGGCCGCATCAAGGGCATTGATGAATTTTCTGTTGATGCCGGCTCCGGAAAAATCACTGAGTCCAAGCCTGTAATCAATTGATACGATTCTGTATCCCGCCTCGGTAACGAGTCTGAACCAATTGTTGAAATACGCGTCATCCCTGCTTCCGCTTTTGAAACCGCCGCCGAACATGAATAGTATGGTCGGCCTGTCGGCTCCGTCCACGCTCTCTGCGCTGCCGTCAGATGGCTCATATATGTCAAGATAGAGCAGTGAATTGTCTTTCTCGGCGTACAGGTATGTGGCGTCAGGCTCAATGCGTTCTTTTTCCTGCGCAAGGGAATTGAAGACGGATGAAAATGCAAGAGCATAAATGAGGATAAACTTTTTCATGTCAGCTGATGAATTCGTTTCTTTTTACAACAATCTCGAAGCAGCGCTTTGCAATAGGGTTGTGTGCCGGTTCACGTTCAGGATTGTCGGAACGCACCAAAGCGGAAAGGGAATGGTGGTCCAGCCCTTCCTCCCTGAGGTATGTCTCGCTTGCGCAGCCGTGGGACCTGCAGATGGCAAGAAGCAGATGAAGGGAATTGGCCGTAGGGGAATTATCCAGTGAAGCCTCGAGCACGGAGAGGTTGATGGTGTTCTGTGCGCCCCTGGAGAGGTTTATCTTGTCTTCATCGAAATATGGAATACCTTGTTTATGGAAAATCTTACCGTCAACGAACTGTTTGAATTCGTCCAAATCGATTCCGAAGGATTTCAATATTTTGCAGGCATCATTCTCCGCGTGGCGGAGCAAGGCCAGAAGCAGATGATCGGTCTCTATGACATAGCTGCCGGTGCGCATGGCTTCATCCCTTGCGTAGCTTATTATCAAGTTTATTTCTTCTGAAAGACCTATCTGCATAGCTGTTCAATAATGTGCAAAAGTAAAAATTTTTTGTTAAATTTGCGTGTTTATAAAAGACCTATATTTTTGACAGTTTATGAGTGAAGAGGTTAAGAATCCAGAAGGCGTGAGAGGCATTATCGAGCCGGTTGAGATAGACCACGAAATGCGTACGGCGTACATCGACTATTCGATGTCCGTAATAGTATCCAGAGCGCTTCCGGATGTCAGGGACGGTTTGAAACCGGTTCAGCGCAGAGTGCTTTTCGGAATGGACGGGCTTGGGCTGAGCTACGGTGGACAGACCAAAAAGTCCGCCAGGATTGTGGGTGAGGTGCTCGGTAAGTTCCATCCGCATGGCGACTCAAGCGTGTACGACGCAATGGCGCGTCTTGCACAGGACTGGAACCAGAGATATCCTATGGTTTCCGGCCAGGGTAATTTCGGTAGTATGGATGGTGATCCTGTAGCCGCAATGCGATATACGGAGGCAAAACTTGCCAAGATGGCGGAAGATGTGCTGGGTGATCTGGACAAAGACACTGTCGACATGCAGCTCAACTTCGATGACTCTCTCGAAGAGCCGACTGTGCTGCCTACAAAACTTCCACTGCTCCTTCTGAACGGTTCGTCCGGAATCGCAGTCGGTATGGCCACCAATATGGCTCCCCACAATCTCGGAGAATGCTGTGACGCTATTTGCGCGTACATCGACAATCCGGATATCACGACTGAGGAATTGATGGAGCATATCAAGGGACCTGATTTCCCTACGGGTGGCATTATTATGGGACGCCAGGGCATCATTGATGCCTATAGCACCGGACGCGGAAAAGTCGTAGTTCGCGCCAAAACAGAGATTGAGGTTGCTGACAATGGCCGCGAGACCATAGTAGCGACTGAAATCCCGTATATGGTCAATAAGGCCGAAATGCTTGCGCGTATCAGCGAGATGGTACGTGACAAGAAGATTGACGGTATTGCCGACATCAGGGATCTCAGTAATCGTGAGGGCCTCAGAGTGGAGTTCCCGCTCAAGATGGGCGCAAACTCAAACGTCGTCCTGAATACGCTTTTCAAATATACCGCGCTGCAGTCAAGTTTCGCAATAAACAACGTGGCTCTCGTTGGAGGACGTCCGTATACCTTGTCTCTCAAAGACCTCATCAGGAACTTTGTCGAGTTCCGTCATGAGGTGGTTGTACGCAGGACCAGGTTCGAACTTGACAAGGCGCAGAAGCGCGCCCATATACTTGAAGGACTGCTCAAGGCCATCGATGTCATTGACGAGATCATCGCTATCATAAAGGCCTCCAAGACAGTGGATGAAGCCAAGGCTGAACTTATTTCAAGGTTCGCGTTTACAGAGATACAGGCTTCTGCCATCATAGAAATGAGGCTCCGCCAGCTCACCGGACTCGAGAAAGAAAAACTCCAGGCCGAGTATGACGAGCTTGAAAAATTCATCGCCCGCTGTCAGCAGATACTTGCAAGCGAGAAGGAACAGCTTGATATCGTCAAGAGCGAGTCAATCCAGATGAAGGAGAAATACGGAGATCCGAGGCGTACTGAAATAACGATGTCCGCAGACGAATTCAATCCTGAGGACTTCTACCCGGATGAGGACGTGGTCATTACCATTTCTCATCTCGGATATATCAAACGTACCTCTCTCAGCGAGTTCCGCACGCAGAGCCGTGGAGGGGTGGGCAGGAAGGCCAGCGCCACCAGGGATGAAGATTTCATCGAGCACATCTATGTTGCCAACATGCATTCCACCATGCTGTTCTTCACTCAGCAGGGAATGTGCTACAGGCTCAAGGTTTATGAACTCCCGGAAGGGACAAGGACATCCAAGGGTAGGGCTGTCCAGAACCTGCTCAGCATAGACGCTGCCGACAGTATCAAGACATATCTCAATGCCGCTTCAATTGATGATCCGGAATATACCACTTCTCATTTCGTCACTCTCGTGACAAAGAAGGGTGTCATCAAGAAGACAAACCTTGCGGAATACTCCAACAAGCGCAGCCGCAACAAGGGCATTATCGCGCTCACAATCAGGGAGGGAGATGAACTGCTCGACGCAGTGCTCACAAACGGTTCCGAGCAGATAATGATGGCAGCCCGCGATGGACGCTGCGTGCGCTTCAATGAAGATGACGTCAGAGCTCTCGGAAGAGGTGCTTCAGGTGTAAGAGGAATAAATATCGAGGATGATGACGAGGTTATCGGAGTGATAACCTACAACCCTTCCGATGAAGAATCCGGTAAGCATACTATCTTGGTAGTCAGCGAGAACGGCTTCGGAAAACGCTCCGATCCAGAGGACTACAGACTTACTGCAAGAGGCAGCAAGGGAGTAAAGACCCTGAACATCACTGATAAGACTGGCAAGGTAGTTGCAATCAAGAATGTGACGGAGGAAAATGACCTTATGATAATCAACCAGTCAGGCCTTACAATCAGGATGGCTGTCACTGATATCAGAGTTGCAGGAAGAGC
This sequence comes from Bacteroidales bacterium, assembly GCA_024402095.1. Lineage (GTDB taxonomy): Bacteria > Bacteroidota > Bacteroidia > Bacteroidales > UBA932 > Cryptobacteroides. Next base: position 8,866 of record JAKSJU010000025.1, read on the forward strand.
TACACAGGGAGTGAAACTTATCAATATACGTGAAGGAGACCGTATCGCAGCGATTTCTGCTGTCGCCAAGAGCGAAGAAAACGATGCAGTTGCCGAAGGCGGTGAAACAGAGTAATATTATCAATAACAATAACCAGAGTACAATTATGAAGAAAATCTTTTTAGCATTGGCCGTTCTCGCTTCAGTAAGCATGGCTTATGCACAGGATCAGGTAAAGGGATTCGATGCAGCAAAGGCTGCAGTTGCAGCAGCTCAGGAAGCTGCAAACAACCCTAAGAAGGCTGCAAAGGCTGCAACTTGGGTAAAACTCGGACAGACCCTTATGGATGCATACAACGCTCCTGCAGGAAATGCATGGGTTGGAGCTTCGGCTCAGGAACTCGCTCTTATCAGTAAGGAAAGGCCAATCAGCCAGGAAAACGTCGTTATCGGTGGCGTCAATATGGTTAAGCAGGTCTTCGCTACAAAGAACTATTATGTAAATGAAAGCGGAGTGCTTTCTTTGATTGAAGTGACAAAGCCAGTTGTAGAGAATGCACTTTCTCAGGCTCTCGAAGCTTACAAAAAGGCTTACGAGCTTGACCCAAAGACTGCGAAAACGGTTTTGCCGGCCATCCAGTCAATTTCTCAGAAGTATATCGATGAGGCTTATAATGCTTACAACTTCCAGAAATTCGCTGACGCATCAGATCTTTTCGAGAAGGCATTCGATGCATCCAACACAGCTCCATATTCAGTTCTCGACACCAATACTCTCTTCAATGCAGCTTTCACAGCTCATGCTGCAGAGGATTGGAATAGAGCAAAGTCTTTGTTTGAGAAGTGCGTGGATCTCGGTTATTACGGAGAAGGTGGCGAAGCTTATGCAAAACTTGCCAACATCGCAGAGAAACTCGGTGACAAGGATGCACAGAAGTCATATCTTGAGAAAGGTTTCTCAGTTTCCCCTGAAGGACAGTCAATCCTCGTAGGACTTATCAATTTCTATATTGACAACAATGAGGACACAGGCAAACTTTTCGAACTTCTTGACCTTGCAAAGAAGAACGAGCCTAACAACGCTTCTCTTTACTATGTAGAAGGCAATATCCGTCTCAAGCTCGGTGATACTGAAAATGCAGCAAAGGCATATGAGAAGTGTGCAGAAATCAACCCTTCATACGAGTATGGATACATCGGAGAAGGAATCATGTTCTATGACAAGGCTGCCGAGATTCAGGAAGCTGCACAGAACGAATTCGATGATGCAAAGTATCTTGCACTCGTAGCTGATTTCGAGAAGTCACTCAAGGCTTGCATAGAGCCATTCGAGAAGGCTTTCGAGCTTACACAGGATGATGCTGTCAAGGTCGGTATCGCAGAGTACCTCAAGAATGCCTGCTTCCGTTTCCGTGAAACAGATGAGGCTTTGCTTGAAAAGTACAACAAGTATAACGACTTCGTAACAGCTGCTGCAAACTAATCGATGATACCGGTTGCGTCCTTGACGCGATCATAGGTTTCAATCATTCTATTATAGTCAGATTCAGTGAGCCAATCGCTTTTGCGGTTGGCCCACTTTTTTACTGATATGGTGGAATAATTGTCAGAGAACATCCCTGGCAGTGAACACCACATAAAATCAAATGAAGGTTCCAACATGATCATCCTGCCGTCATCGTTGATAAAACGCAAGGTTACGGCAAGTTCCAATTGTGTATTCCTGGCGCTCATGTTGGAAATGGCGTTCCCGACAGAGTATATGACCGGGATCCCGTTGACGTGAGTAGTATCCTGTATGACATGAGGGTGTCCGCCCACTATTACGTCAGCTCCCTGGCTGACCATCCATTCGGCCCATTCTTCCTGTTCTTTGCTGTGATGAAGCTGATATTCTTCTCCCCAGTGCGGCATGGCAATGATGAAATCGGCGTTTTTCTCTTTTGCCTTTTTGAACATCCGGGCGACAGATTCCTTGTCCATCATGTTGACGGGCGTGACCCCTGACTGCACGCCGTTGATTTCATATGTAAAATTGATGATAGCGAATGACATTCCCTTGCATCTGAAGACAAGAGGCTCTTCCCCGATTCCGGTAAACCAAGTGCCAAGCGAGTCACGCATCTGCCCATATTTGGCAAGTGTGCGATCAAGACCCTTCCTGCCCTTATCGTAAATATGGTTGTTGGCAAGAAGAAATATATCTACGCCGCATTCACAGATATATTCCGCGTAGTCGTCCGGTGCGGAAAAGGAAGGATACCCGGTATAGGGCTCCCCGGCAAGAGCAAACTCCATATTGGCGATGGAAATGTCAGCAGCCCCAATCTTGTCTTGAATATCGTTCAGAAATTCCCGGTATTCGTATTCCATTTGCCTGGAATGCATCATTACGTCGCCGATGATGAAAATGGAAGCTGTATCCCGGTGGTGAAGAGATTTCCCGGGGAACGGAATCTCATACTTGAACTGCGCGGATACATTGGCACAGAACAGCAGCGAAACCATAATGAGTGTCATTTTCTTGAGCACGGACAAATATAGAGATTTATTTTGTCCCGGTTGAATATTTCGTTAAATTTGTCCAAAATACGTTTATTGTGTATATATGAAAAAGCTTTTGTTATATGCTGCTCTATCAGCACTTTTGCTGATGACTTCCAGTTGCGATTTCCTGCGCCGTGCAGCGGGAAGGCCAAGCTCTGCTGATATAGAAGCCAAGAAGGAATATATAAGTCAGATTGAAGCGCAGCGCAAGGCTGAAGCGGAACAGAAGGCAATGGCGATGAAATACACTCAGGATTCACTCGCCGCATGGGAGTTTATAGCTGAATCAGGCATAATACTGACTCCGTCTTCACAATTCGAAAGATTGGATACGTCTCTCCTCGAATCCGGATATTACCTTATCATCGGCACTTTTTTCAATGAATACAATGCGATGAAGACCGTTGCCAAAGTAGTGGATGCCGGGTACAGTGCATCAACCATAAATCTCAAACCGGGCTATACTACAGTGGGCGTGTGCCAGTCTGATGATATAGTTGAATTTGCCAACTCGCTCAAAAAAGTGCGCGAAGAAGTATTTTGCCCAAAGGAAGCCTGGATTCTGGTTAGATAATGATATTCAAGAGACTCATATTGTCTGCAGTGACTGCTTTACTCCTGCCTGTGATCTGCCCCGCTCAATATATCGACAGGGGATATGACGATCTGGATGACAGTGAGACGGTCGCATCGATGAAAGAGCAGGTAAGCTTTTTTGCATCGGCTGCACTGGAAGGCCGCAAGGCCGGATCCGAGGGGGAGAAGGAAGCGGCTCTGTATTTCGCCGAACAGCTGGAGTCCATAGGGGTTGATATCATAAGCCCAGACGAAGGGGATGTCTTCGGAATAAAGCAGGAGAATGGAGATACCCTGACATCAAGAAACGTCATAGGATTTATACCGGGCTATGACAAGAAGCTGAACGACCACTATATCGTAGTTGGCGCCAGACTGGATAATCTTGGTACATATACGGTCAATATAGATGGGGTCCCTACTCAGCGTATCAACTACGGGGCGAACGGTAATGCATCCGGGCTGGCCATGCTGCTTCAGCTCGCCAAAAAGCTGAATACCAACAGCATACTGATACGCAGGTCGATTCTGATCGTGGCATTCGGCTCTTCACTTGAAAGCGGGGCGGGTGCATGGTATTTCCTCAACCGCTCCTTCGGGGACGCTGGCAATATAGATGCGATGATAAACCTGGATATGCTGGGCACCGGTTCAAACGGTTTTTACGCATATACTTCATCGAACGCCGATATGAACCAGATTGTCACGGCACTGAAAGGCACGCTGCAGCCAGTGCAACCGGAGATTGTCAGCCAGGAACCTTGTATGTCTGACCATCGTATTTTCTATGACAGACAGATTCCTTCCATATTCTTCACGACGGGAATGTTTCCTGGATACAATACATACAGGGATACCCCCGATATCCTTCAGTATGAAGAGATGGAGAGGGAGACAGAGTACATCTACAATTATACGCTGTCTCTAGCAAATGGTCCCAAGCCGATATTCAATCCTTCCGAAGAACTTCGGAAAGGCACTGAAGGTCAGGAGAAAGTTTTCGCGTACTACGAATGTGACAGGGGACCGGCATTCCTGGGGCACACAAATCCCGAATACTTTCTTAAGGAATGGGTTTACAGGTATGTCAAATACCCTCAGAAAGCCATAGAGGAAGGCATTCAGGGAAGGGTATTGGTTGATTTTATCATTACCGAAAAAGGAAAGGTGACTGATGTGAAGGTTCTCAAGGGCGTCCATCCTCTGCTGGATGAAGAAGCCGTAAGGGTGGTCAGCTCTTCAATTGACTGGAAGGCCGGAATTGTCAAAGGACAGAAGGTCAAGTCGGAAATATCACTTTACGTGGAATTCAGATTGGAAAGAAAAAGATAAAAACATATGGAATACGATTTCAAAAACATAGAGTCCAAGTGGCAGGCATACTGGGCCGCCCATAAGACTTTCAAGGCTGAGGGGAATAGTGGCAAACCTAAATATTACGTGCTTGATATGTTCCCGTATCCTTCAGGAGCGGGGCTGCATGTAGGGCATCCTCTCGGGTACATAGCCAGTGATATATTTTCAAGGTACAAGCGTCTCAAGGGATTCAATGTACTTCATCCTATGGGATATGATGCGTTCGGCCTTCCCGCTGAACAATATGCGATACAGACCGGACAGCACCCGGAGAAAACCACGTCAATCAATATTGCCCGCTACCGTGAGCAGCTGGACAGGATAGGCTTCTCATATGACTGGGACAGGGAAATCAGGACATGTGATCCTGATTTCTACAAATGGACACAGTGGGCGTTCCTGAAGATGTTCGACAGCTGGTATGACCCTGACGCTGACAAAGCCCGTCCTATTTCCGAACTCGTCGGAAAACTGGAGAAGGAAGGCTATGGTGATGTCACTGCAGAACAGTGGGCGAAGGCTTCCGAGAAAGAGAAGTCGGATATCCTTATGCAGTACAGGATTGCATATCAGGGGGAGACTTCCGTGAACTGGTGTGAAGGCCTGGGCACGGTGCTGGCAAATGATGAGGTAAAGGACGGACTTTCAGTGAGAGGCGGTTTCCCTGTTGAGCAGAAGAAGATGACTCAGTGGCAGTTGCGGGTTTCTGCCTATGCCGGCAGACTTCTTGACTCGCTTGACAGTCTGAATTGGACGGAATCGCTCAAGGAGATGCAGCGCAACTGGATAGGCAAGTCAGAAGGAACGGAGGTAGTATTCAATACGGTCTGTGAGGGTAAAGAACTTCCTGTAACGATTTTCACCACTAGAGTGGACACTATTTTCGGAGTCACTTTCATGGTGCTTGCTCCCGAAAGTGAGCTTGTAGCTTCTTTGACATCAAGTGGGCAGAAGAAGGCCGTCGAAGAGTATATCAAGGAAGTAAGGAAGAAAACGGAGAGAGAGCGTATTTCAGAAACAAAGACTGTATCGGGCGTATTCTCCGGCTCATACGGCATCAATCCGCTTACAGGGGAAAAGATACCGATCTGGATATCCGAGTACGTGCTTGCCGGATATGGCACCGGGGCTATCATGGCGGTGCCTGCTCATGACAGCAGGGATTATGCATTCGCAAGGAAGTTCGGGCTCCCGATAGTCCCGATCATAGAAGGATGTGACGTCAGCGAGTCAAGTTTTGACGCAAAGGAAGGCAAGATGTGCAACAGCGGTTTCCTGAACGGACTGGATGTTAAAGTCGCCATAGAGAAAGCAAAGGACTATGTTGAGGAAAAAGGCCTTGGCCGCAGGAAGACAAACTACAGACTGCGCGATGCCATTTTCTCACGACAGCGATATTGGGGAGAACCTTTCCCTATCTATTACAAGGATGGCATCCCGACTCCGCTTCCGGAGTCCGAGCTCCCGTTGAGACTTCCAGAAATAGACTCATACAAACCTACGGGAGAAGCGCCGCTCGCGAGGGCGAAGGACTGGACCTATAAGGGATATCCGCTCGAGACCAGCACCATGCCGGGTTTTGCAGGCTCAAGCGCATACTATTTCCGGTATATGGACCCACGCAACGACAAGGCGCTTGTGGACAAGGAGGTCAATGCATATTGGAAGTCTGTCGATCTGTATATCGGAGGTTCCGAGCATGCGACAGGACACCTCATCTATTCAAGATTCTGGAACAAGTTCCTATATGATCTCGGATATGTCTGCGAAGACGAGCCGTTCAGAAAGCTCATCAACCAGGGTATGATCCAGGGCCGTTCGAATTTTGTCTATAGGATTGTCGGAACGAATAAATTCGTCTCTTGCGGTCTTAAGGGCAAATATGACACCACTGAGATTCATGTCGATATAAATCTTGTTCACAATGACAAACTTGATCTGGAGGCCTTCAAGGCTTGGAGACCTGAATTCTCTGACGCGGAGTTTGAACTTGAGAACGGGGAATATATCTGCGGTTGGGCTGTTGAGAAGATGAGCAAGAGTATGTACAATGTCGTCAATCCGGATGATATCTGCGATACTTATGGTGCAGACACCCTCAGATTGTACGAGATGTTCCTTGGGCCTCTTGAGCAGAGCAAGCCTTGGGATACCAAGGGAATTGACGGCGTCAATCGTTTCCTCAAGAAGTTCTGGAGGCTGTTCTATGACCGCGGTGAATGGATTGTAACTGATGAAAAGGCCGGACCGGAGGAACTGAAATCTCTTCACAAGTTGATAAAGAAGGAGCAGGAAGATATAGAAAACTTCTCTTTCAATACGACGATAAGTGCATTTATGATAGCTCTCAATGAGTTGTCTGCCTTGAACTGCTGCAAGCGGGAGATTCTTGAACCTCTTGTCATTCTGTTGAGCCCGTTTGCTCCTCATATCACTGAAGAACTTTGGTATGCGCTCGGGCATGACGATACTGTCACATACGCAAGATTCCCTGAATTCATAGCCGCATATGCTGCAGAGGATAATGTCACATACCCTGTTCAGTTCAACGGAAAGATGCGTTTTACGGTTGATATGCCGAAGAGTGCCACCCCTGCTGAGGTGGAAGCGGCCGTCAGGGGAATGGAGCAGACTCAGAAATATGTAGACGGGTTGAATATCGTCAAAGTGATAGTAGTTCCCGGAAGAATCATCAATATCGTACTTAAATGAGCAGCAAAGTACTGAAAACAATAGCCGAATATGCTGTCCTGACTCTGGGATGCTTCATTTTCGCGCTGGCGTGGGAAGGATTTGTCATCCCTAACAATATGTCCAGCGGCGGTATGATGGGTATTTGCACAATCATACAATATGCGACTGGAGGCTTCCTGCCGGCGTCTGCAATGTATCTTGTTCTGAATGTCATCCTGCTGCTGTTTGCTTTCATTGCCATGGGACTGGGATTCGGAATAAGGACCATATATTGTATCGGAATGTCGACAGTGCTGATGGGAGCCGTCGAGGGACTCCCTTTCCTTCACTCTGTCGCCGGACAGTTTTTCTATATAAAGGACCCTGTCCTGATACCATTGATTGGCGGCCTGCTTGAAGGTCTCGGGCTCGGC
>JAKSJU010000026.1 GCA_024402095.1 Bacteroidales bacterium
GCATCCTTGAATGCATCGAGAGCCGCAACTTTGTTTTTGAGTTGGAGATATGAATTGGCAAGCTGATAATTGGCCAACTGGCCTAAGGAGTCGGTCCTCTCGTCCATTCTCTTGAAATTATCGACGGCGCCCGCAAAATCCCTTACGGCATAGAGAACGTTTCCGGCGAAGAAATAATCCGAGCGTGTCATATCCTCACGATAAGTCAGATCATAGAAGGCACGCGCCTTTTCGGCATCGCCTTTCACGAGGTATGACTCCGAAATCATTCGGGCCACATGCGACTTTCTTTCCACCGGAACCTTTTCATAGAGATTTTCTCCTCGAGAGATGACGTAATCATAATCCTTCAGCATGAAATGGCTCTCGATGAGATAATAATTCGAAAGTTCTTCGAAGCGCGGATCGGTCGCAGACATTTCAAGCCATTTAATAGCCGAAACGAAATCGTTCTCGGAATAATCCATGAATCCCATGGCATATCGGGCCGGAGCGCTGAGTTCCGTGAAACCCATGCCTTCAAGTCTCTGGAAATACTCCCTGGCCTCTTCATAATGGCCCAGAGCATAGTGGCAATATCCGTTTTTGAACACATAAGGGATTTTCTGGTCCGAATACAGGGACTTCTCCCTGATGCGGCCGAATCTTTCAAGCGACTCTCCGTATACCTGGGAATCGAAAAGGTTGGACGCATATTCGTAATTGATTCTGTCAGTCAATGAAGACTTGTGGTATTTCTTCTCATAAGAAGCGAGCAGATCTTCCGAATCCGCCGAATCCATCTTGAGGGCACACAGAAGCTGGTAACCGTCCGTCAGAGCATTGTCAGGAAGGCTGGCGAAAATCTCGTCGGCACGTTCGTACATGCCTGCATTGTACAGTTCCAGCGCCTGCCTGTATTGAGACGGCAGCGCGAGTGAAAAGGAAAGGATGAAAACCGCTAATCTGACTCCCATGGTTCAATGTGTTTACAATCTTACAAATTTACTCAAAATTCTCTCTATATTTGCAGTCCGGAAGGACAAAAAATCAACAATTTATGAGCCAGATCATTTCTTTCAAAAACGCGGATATCGTCAATGGGGAAAACGTTGTCATTTATGACCTGAACATGGACATCAACAGCGGTGACGTGGCTTATATTGTCGGAAAAGTCGGCACCGGAAAAACATCCATAATCCGTACCATAATAGCGGAGAATCATCTTACCAAGGGAGAAGGGACAGTATGCGGATACGACCTCCGCACAATAACGGAAAAGGAGATACCCTTCCTCAGAAGAAAACTGGGCATAGTGTTCCAGGATTTCCAGCTGCTTATGGACAGAAACGTATCGGACAATCTGGAATTCGTTCTCCGGGCGACGGGATGGAAGGAAGGATTCAACAAAAAGATTGTCGAGGTGCTCGAAGCCGTGGGAATGGAGCACAAAATACACAAAATGCCTCACCAGCTGTCAGGCGGAGAGCAGCAGAGAATAGCCATCGCAAGGGCACTGCTCAATGACCCGGAGGCGATAATTGCCGATGAGCCTACAGGAAATCTGGATGCGGAGACCGCGGAGGGGATTCTTCAGCTCCTTTCGAAGATCAACAGGGAAAAAGGCACTGCCATCGTCATGGTCACTCACAACCGTTCCATTGTCGAAGAATATCCGGGAAGGGTTTTCGTATGCCGCAATGAGTCCTGCAAGGAACTTCACGACGACAAGGTGATTGACCTCTCCATCACCGTCTGAACACAGTACAGAACCGTGTCAGCGGACAGGTATCGCAATGCGGTTTCTGCGCGGTGCAGGTGTACCTCCCAAACAATATCAGCCAATGATGGCATATCGGGCGCAGATGCTCGGGAACATGCTTCTCCAGATTCTTTTCTACTGCTTCGGGAGTCTTTCCCGACGAAAGGCCCAGACGGTGAGCGACGCGGAACACATGCGTATCCACTGCAATCACAGGGACTTTGTAAATAATTGAAGCAACGACGTTTGCCGTTTTCCTGCCCACTCCGGGCAAGCTCATCAGCGAATCCACGTCAGACGGTACCTCCCCGCCGAAATCATCAATCAACGCCCTGGCCATCGAAACCAGATGGTCAGCCTTGCTGTTCGGATAGGATATTGACCTGATAAGTGAATACACCTGCTGCGCAGAAGCACCAGCAAGAGCTTCTGGAGTTGGATACGCTGCGAACAGCGCCGGTGTGACAAGATTAACCCTTTTGTCAGTACACTGTGCGGAGAGCATAACCGCAACAAGCAGCTGGAACGCGTTCCCGAAATTGAGCTCGCTCTCAGCCACCGGCACCTCAGCCTCGAAATAAGCGAGGACTCCGGAATATCTTTCCTTTACGGTCAACTATTTGATGAATTGCTCCTTAAGACGGCTTATCTTCTCGTCAGCATCAGGGCCTTTTGCTCCGAAATAGAACTTGATTTTCGGCTCCGTGCCTGAAGGTCTCACCGATACCACGTCTCCGTCCTCATCGAAGAACTGAAGCACATTTGATGACGGCTGGCCCGTCTTTTCCGGTTCAAGATAGTCGATAACCTTCACCACAGGAGAACCGCAGAGTTTCTCAGGAGGTGTCAGGCGCATATCAGACATGATTTTCTGAATCTCGGCGGCACCGCTCACCCCCTTCCTGACAAGAGAAGTGAGTCCTTCCTTGCGATATCCGTATTCCGTATAGATTTTCTGCATCAACTGATACAGGGTCATACCATTGTCGGCAGCCCAGGCAGCGCACTCCGCAATCATCATACAGCTTACCTGTGCATCCTTGTCACGGACGAACTGACCCACGTTGAAGCCGTAGCTTTCCTCTCCTCCGCAGATGAATTCACCGTCATTCTCATGTCTTTTGACAACTTCGGCGATATACTTGAATCCTGTCAGCACATTAAATACCGGCACATTGAAGCTCTTGCAGATATCGGCGATAAGTTCAGTGGTGACGATAGTCTTGACCACGTACTTCCCTTCCCCAAGCTTACCAAGCTCCTTCCATCTGGTAAGGATGTAATATGTCATAAGTGACGCAGTCTGGTTGCCGTTGAACAGCACCATCTTCCCTTCATTGTCCCTGACGGCGATACCCATTCTGTCAGCGTCAGGATCGGTTCCTATCACTATGTCGGCACCTGTCTCGTCTGCCTTGCGCAATGCAAGTTCAAGAGCGGCCGGCTCCTCAGGATTCGGTGATACCACAGTAGGGAAATTACCGTCGTTCACATCCTGCTCCGGGACATGTATGATATTTCTGAAACCGATTCTGGACAGGATTTCAGGTACAAGTCTTACTCCGCAACCGTGCAACGGGGTATAGACGATTTTCAAATCACCGTGACGCCTGCACGCTTCCGGGCTGAGAGCCAGCGAAATGAGGTCAGAAAGATAGGATTCGTCCACTTCCCTGCCCATGGTCTCGATTTTGCCCGCATTCTCCCCTGCGGTGAATCTTACTTCGGACGGATCCTTGATTTTCGCCACTTCCGCAACGATGTCCTTGTCCACAGGCGATGTAACCTGTCCGCCGTCCGACCATGAAACCTTATATCCGTTGTACTCCTTCGGATTGTGCGAAGCTGTTATCATAATACCGGCAACTGCTCCTTTAAGCCGGATGGAATAGCTCATCTCCGGTGTCGGACGGATGTCGTCGAAAATAAATACGTCAATTCCGTTTGCCGACATCACATCAGCAGCGATTTTCGCAAAATCACGGCTGTTGTTCCTGCTGTCGAAAGAGATGCATACGCAAGGCTTCTGCACGTCAACATGCTTGCGTATATAATTTGCAAGTCCCTGCGTGGCCATTCCGACAGTGTATTTGTTCATTCTGTTCGTTCCCACGCCCATCACTCCACGGAGCCCGCCGGTACCGAATTCCAAAGTCCTGTAGAACGCATCCTCGAGAGCGGCGGTATCGCTTTCCATCATCCGGCGTACCTCGCTTCTGGTTTCCTCATCAAATCCTTCTCCCAGCCAACTCCTGGCATTGATCTCGTATTCTTTCATATCATTAGAATTTATAATTCAAACCTATGCTTGCCGTTCCGTTCAGGGGATTATTGCTGAACAGGTACGCAAGATTCAACTGTATTCCCACGACCTTCACGCCCAGGCCGGCCGAAGCAAAACTTTCAAGAGGCGTTCCTTTGCCCATATTGTATCCGACTCTGGCCGTGACGATATCCTTGAAAGTATATGATGCCGCGGCTGCCAGCCTGATCCCTCCGAAGAAATAATAATCCCCCTCCACTTCAGCCATGATACCTTTATGCTCGAATGTAGCGCAGATGAGTGCGGAAGTCGGAAGAGAGTATTTCCCTGACACCTTGGGGCCCAAGTTGGCGACTCCGGCTACGACTCCGAACGAGCCGAATACGGCGGCGGCAGTTAAGTCGGAGGAGAATGCATTGAAATTCTGCCCGAGATAGAAATTGCTTCTGAGATACCTTGCCTTCGCAGCTATTTCGACATTAGGAAGCACAAGAAAGTCCACTCCCAGTCCGAGTCCGAGGTTGGAAGGCCTGTACTGGCCGTTCCGCTGGAAATCCCCGTTCTCATCCGTAGGTATGGTACTCTTCATCCTGTCAACGTGCATATCCACAGACACTCCGATGAAATTCCTCGATTTGTAGCGTATCACGGCGTTCACCGGGGAAGTAGCCACGGAAGCAGTCCTCTCCCACATGGAATATGAAACGTCCAGTTCCACCCTTCCGGTATCCCTGAGAAAGAAATCAGCCCCGTCAAAAGCCTCTATTCCGGCCATGGCCGTGGCGGCGGTACGCGGCTGGCATACAAACTGCATGGCCGTATTGCCGACACCCTGAGGCACAACCTTCTCCTGTGCGGACACGAAGGGCGAAAGCGTCACGAACAATGACAATACTGTGATGAGCTTTTTCATTTCTTGACAAAACTGTTTTTATAAACCTCCCCGTCCATACGTACAACCAGATTGTAGACTCCCGGGATGCAGGCTGAGACATCCAGCCTTGCAGGGGAATTCTTTGAAGCATTGACAGACTTTGAAAAAACCAGGGACCCTGCTGAAGTATAGATTTCGATATCCATCCTGCAGTCTTTCTTCGGCCGTATGACAAGGATATCAGAAACCGGATTCGGATATATCCTGAGATCGTATTCTACTCCTGATGCCAGAGAGCCGTAGGCACTTACCAAAGGTCCTATCTTCTGCTCCGGAGAAACCGATATAGCATCCGCACCCTTGATAAGCAGGCTTTTCAGAGAGTCTGCAGTGAAGCCCTCGCCTCCGTACTGCGAGATGATGAGAGCAGCAACTCCGCTGACATTCGGGGCAGACATCGAAGATCCGTCCGAATATGCATAGCAATGGCCTTTTTTCTCATCGTAATATGTACTAAGGATGCCGTATTTTTCTCCACCCTCCATCTCTCCTCCGGGGGCGCATATATCCACCCAGCTTCCATAATTGCTGTACTTTGCCCTTACGTTGTCCTTGTTCACTGAGCCTACCGCAAATACCGGTTCATATCCACCCGGCCAGCTGTATGCCCAGCCGTTATTTCCGGCGGCAAACACCACAAGTCCGCCCTTCATAGGGCTGTCCGGCAGCTGGTTGCCCTCATTGTCACAACCGGCGTACTGAATGAAATAGTCAATGGCGGCCTTGTCAGCTTCGGTAACCCATCCGCGTGCGGCTTCTTCCTCGGAATCGAAATCGTATGACCAGCTGTTGTTCGCTATGACCGCACCGTTGTCAGCAGCCCACTGGATAGCCGCAGCAGTATTGCCGTAAGCCTTGGTGGTGTCATCATCGGGAAGGAAAACCTGACAGGACATCAGGCGGACACCGCCCTCCCCGTCATCGCCACCGGCAATGCCGCAGACACCTTCACCGTTATTGTTGACAGCACCTATGATGCCAGCTACGTGTGTACCATGTCCGACAGGAGTTATTGTATCAGGGGACATGCCCTCGATGAAACAGCGGCTGCCCTTTTCTCCCGGAGCGAGCACGGCTTTTGCCAGATCGGGATGCAACAAATCTATACCTCCGTCAATCACAGCGACTGTCACGTTCCCGTCTCCGGCATTGAATTCTTCCCAAGCCCGGCGAACGGTACCACCTTCAGCCAAATGCCACTGGTCCGCCAGCATCGGATCGTTGAATGCACCGCCTTCCATCTTTCTTGCAACAGGTTTCTCCCAAAACTCGACGATTGAAGGGAGTGCCCCGGCTCTGGTCAGTGCAAAATCAGGAGCCTTTCCTTCGAACCTGAGGCTATACCACTTATGCAGTCCGGAAGCCCTCTGGCGGGATTCGAATTTTCCGCCTACCAAGAACACAGGGGTCGCCTCGACAACTCCGATACGGGCCAGCTCATCCGGAAGACCGGACGACATAGACTGCGCCGCCTCCTCGGAAAGCCTTACCGTCAGGATATCCGTGTTCAGTACGGGAAGCACGCTGTCGCCGCTGAAAACCGTAGCCACGGGAGCATCCTTGGAACAGCTGAATAGTGCGATTGCCGTTAGAAGCAGTATAATGCAATTACGTTTCATCAAAAATGTTCACTATATCCCTCAAAGTTAAGAAATATTCAGATAAAGACCTATTTTTGCAGTGTGAAAAAGAGCTTTGCACAGATACTCGGCACAATCGAGAATGACCGCGACAGAAAAATAGCTGCCAAGCTTCCGTCCTGGTCTGCAGCCGAAGGGCTGGACTATCCTTCATCCCTGAGTCTGGAGCAATGCAGTTCCGAAGCCACCGCACAGTACAAAGCCGGAATCATCAAGGGGAAAAGCGGTACCGGAGTTTCCCTGATTGACCTTACCGGCGGTCTGGGCGTTGACAGCCTGGCCTTCTCAAGGGTATGCGGCAAAGTGACATACAATGAAATAAATCCTGCTCTTGCCGCTGCAGCGGTGAAGAATTTTGCGATTATAGGGGCCGGGAACATCCGGGTCCTGAACATGGATTCCTCAGACTTGCTTAAGGAAGAATGGCACAGCGACTGGATATTCCTAGACCCGGCCAGGAGAGACGCCGCAGGCAAAAAAGTGTTCCTGCTTGAAGACTGCAGCCCCAACGTGCTGGAACTGATGCCGGATCTCTGGAGACATACAGACAGAATCATGCTCAAACTGTCCCCAATGGCCGATATCACCATGATTTCCGGACGTCTGGGCGGGTGTCTGGAAGAGCTCCACGTCGTAGGCAGCGGAGGTGAATGCAAGGAACTGCTCTGCCTTCTGTCAAAAGCGGGTCGGGCAGTATACAGTACGACTGTTGCAGAGCTGTGCGGAGACACCGCAGTGAAAGAGACCTTCACGGCAAAGGAAGCTATAGGACTGTCCGGAATCCCGGCACCGGGAGACACTTTATTCGAGCCGTCCGCAGCCCTTATGAAATCCGGGTACGCAGATACATTCTGCAAAGCCCGGTCCTACGGAAAGCTTGACAGTTTCACTCATCTGTATTCAAGGCCAGGCACTGCCGGAGAATGCGGATTCGGCAAGGTTTTCAGCGTAATCGAGACAGTGGAATTCAACGGAGCGAACATCAGGAGCACGGGCAGGAAATATCCTGAGGCCGATGTCAGCGCCAAGAATATTCCCATCAGCTCCGAAGAGCTGAGAAAGAGGATGGGAACGCACTCCGGAAACGGCCTCCACATTTTCGGCGCAAGCGTCAGCGGCGAGAGGAAGCTTATTGTCTGCAGGAGAATTTCCTGACCTAATCCTTGATATCAAGAAGATGGCGCGACCAGAACAGATGGTCGGAGGCCTGGTCGTGCTCGTGCTGGGCACCCCTGTAGCCGTGCATCCCGTCAGGATAAAGCATAAGATCGAACTGAATGCCTTCCTTCTGCAATGCGTCCATCAGCAGCAGGGTGTTCTGATAATGCACGTTGTCATCCCCTGTCCCGTGCGTGAGCTTCAGGTAGCCCGGCTTGCATCCCTTTACATAGTTGAGAACGGCAGCCTCTGCATAGCCTTCCGGATTGGCCTGAGGCGTATCCATAAAGCGTTCCGTGTAATGGCTGTCATATAGCGTCCAGTCATATACTCCTCCGCCAGCGACACCGCAACAGAAATATTCCGGATACCTCAAGACCAGCATGGAAGTGGTGGTTCCGCCAAATGAAAAGCCCTCCACACCTATTCTGTCAGCCTGCACATAAGGCCGGGACTGCATATATTCGGCCCAAGCGATATAGTCCCCGAGTTCAGGCACGGTCATCCTGCGGAATGCTTCGTCCATGCCTCTGCGTCCGTTTTCTCCGGAAGAACGCGGATCTACAACCATATAGATTATGCCGTTATGGAAGCACCATTCATCCGAAGCGTCACGGTCTTTCCAGCGGTCGCGGACATACGGAGTCCCCGGCCCGCCATACAGTTGCATCAGCACCGGATATTTCTTCAGGGGATCGAAATTCTCGGGATATGATATCAGGCCGTACAGCTCATATCCGTCATTCTCTATTTTCAGAATCTCGGGGCGCGGCCTTACAGGAACGTCACCGTTGGCCACGGACACAAGATTCTCCTCATACCTGTAAAGATTGCCTTTGATGATGCGGGGATTTTGGGATGCTGTTGACAGTCTTGCGGTGAAATGTTTTCCGTCCGGATCCAGTTTGATCTGGTCGGCATAGAAATCAGGATCGGTGAGGCAACTTATTCTCCCCTTCCGGTCCACTCTGTAAACGGCGGGATGAAGCTTGGAGTCACGCTTGGCGCTGAACCACACATCACCTTTCTTCTCATCCACCTTCAGGAGTGAGACAGCCCAGTTGGGGCCGTCAGTCAGCCGTTTGAAGACCTTCCCGTCATAAGAGAGGAAATATATCTGTTCCCATCCTGTCTCAAAACTGCGGGCCATATACAACCCTTTTTCCGTAAAAATCACTTCCTCTATCCAATTCAGCCAGGTAGGATACTCTTCATGATAAACCGGGCGTTTTTCGCCGTTTTCGGAATCAACCGCATAAAGGTCAAGTGTATTCTGGCGTCTCGGCTCTCTTGCTATATAGAAATATCGGCTTTCGCTGTCCCAGAAAGGGATTCCGAAATACTGATCCTCATTTTCGTCAAAATCGGCCCAAACGATGCTGTTGTCTTCAAGTTCAGCCATTCCTATGCGGACTGACGGATTGCTCTGCCCGGCTTTCGGATACCTTGTCTGCCGCAATTCCCCATCCTGCCCGAAAGGAGAGAAAATCGGGAACACGGGCACGTCTGTCTGGTCGAATCTGTAGAAGCCGATCTTGCGCGAGTCAGGACTCCACCAGAAAGCCCGGTAGTTTGACGCTCGGCCCAGAATCTCCTCATAGTAAACCCAGGATGCATAACCGTTGAGCACGGTACCGGAACCATCCGTCGTTATCCTTGTCTCGGTACTGTCGGCAACCCTCTGCACCCAGAGGTCATTGTCCCTTGTAAATGCAATCATTGTGGAATCCGGTGAATATGTCGGATTAACCATGGAAAGCGTCACCGCCAGAATAAATCCAATCATTTGAAAAACCTGTCGTTAAAATTAACAAGATATACTTTTTCGACTGCCCTGGTCACAGCCGTATACAACCATTTCAAGTCATCCTCAGTCTGTTCTTCCTGCCAGAAAGGGCAATCTATGAAGACACAACGCCACTGTCCTCCCTGGGACTTATGGCAAGTGACGGCATCCGCATATTTCAATTGCAGAGCATTGTAATACTTGTCCTCTCGGACTGCGTCATATCTTTTTTTCTTGCCTGAAATATCGGAATAATCCTCCGACACTCCCTGATACAGTGCATTCTGCTGCTCATAGGTCAAAGAAGCCGATTCCGACTCGAGTGTATCCAGACACACTTTCGCTGTGATTTCCTGATTGTCATAATCGGGGAATGACAGCACAGCCTCTGCGAAATGCAGTCCGTACCTATCCTCATACTTCCCTATCCTGACAAGAGTGGCAATGTCTCCGTTAGCGATATACTCCATTCCCTTGACGTCTTCGATGAACTGATAACAGTTCTTCACTATCATCAGTTTGTCGCCGCGCACCAGCTTTTCCTCCTTGAACTGGACCATCGAGCGGATACCCAGATTATACCTTATCGCCCTTTTGTTTGACCGGCAAAGGACAATGGTATCGTCCTCGCCATATTTTTCATATGCATCCGTCAGTTTCTCGAGCAGTTCGCCTCCTCCTATCCTTTCTATGTCACAGAATCCTTTCACGTCAAGACGGACGGAGCAGTCTGAATGGCTTGTGATTTTCTCGCGCAGCAGAGTGGCGTTATGCAGTATCCCCGACTCGGAAGCCTGACGTACGACCGTAGTGAGCTCGGAATACCGCACTCCTCCCACACTGTCCATGAATTCCTTCGACAGGGCGGGACTTTCATCCAGACCGACAGGCGGCAGCTGGGCAGCATCTCCGATCATAATCAACCGACAGTCAGCCCCGTTCCTTACAAAACTCACAAGGTCGTCCAGGAGGTTTCCGGTGCCGAACATCGAAGATGACTGCTGCCGTTCCGTCTCTGTGCCGATAAGAGACACCTCATCCACCACGAAAAGAGTGCTTTTCGCCTTATTAGGAATCAGGGAGAACTGGCCGAATCCGTCGGAACCCACGGATTTCTGCTTGTAGATATGTTTGTGGATTGTATATGCAGGCTTATGCGCTATTCCGCTAAGGACTTTAGCCGACCTTCCTGTGGGAGCAAGAAGAACTGTATGGACTTTCATCCTCTTCATTGACTCTATGACGGCTGCAATGGCCGTGGTCTTCCCGGTACCGGCATAGCCGTTGACCACCAGGATATCTGAATCATCGGATGTAATGAAGGACGCTACATCATGGAACAACGCATCCTGACATACCGTGGGCTCATATCCGAAAGATTTCAGGAAATCCGCATATAGGAACTCTGCCCTGTCCATCAGCGCCTCTTTGTATCAAAAATCATTGCCACAACCGCGAGCACAGGATAGATTTCCACGCGGCCGAGGAACATGTCGAAGGTATAAAGCAGCTTGGTCACCGCAGGGATGGCATTATAGCTGCCCATATAGCCCATATCGCCGATTGCAGGGCCCACATTGCCGAGAGACACCACCGACCCCACCAGAGAGTCGATGCCTCCCATTCCAGTAGACATCGCCACAAGAACGGAAAATGCGAGCAGCAGGTTATATATCGAAAGATAAAGAATGTGCGGGGCCACTTCCTCGTCCCTCAGCAGACGGGAACCTAGACGGACCTCGTTTACTGACGAAGGATGCAGGATGCGTCCTATCTGACGTCCCATTGTCTTGAAAAGAACCAGCAGACGGTCCGCCTTGACGCCACCTGTGGTGGAGCCCGCGCAGCCGCACATCACTGCCGTGAACATCAGAAATGCGCTCGGGAGCAAAGGCCAGGATGCATTGTCCGTTATTGCGAAACCCGTTGTGGACGCAGCGCTGACTGTCTGGAAGGCACCTTTCCACAAAGCAGACCCGAAACTCTCTTCAACCCCGTTGAACTTCAGCGAAAGTCCGACACAGAAAGTGACTACAATGAGTACCGTAACGTAGAATTTAAGAACCGGATTGTTCAGAGGCCTGAAAGATTTGTTAATCACTGACAGGTACAGCAGTCCGAAATGAAGTGAAGACGCCAGCATGAAGACAAGCGTAACCGCTTCTATGACAGGAGAGTTGAAGGATGCTATCGAAAAATTCTTCGTGCTGAAACCGCCGGAAGCGGACACGCTGAATGCGTGGCATATCGCATCGAACACGTTCATTCCAGCCAGAAGATAAGCCAGGAACGACAGCGCAGCCAATGCCAGGTAAACGTAAGCGAAGATATACACCGTCTTGTTTGTCCTGGTCGAATATCCTACCTTGGACAGTGAAGAAAGTTCCATATTCGTGAGTCTCAAGCGCATAGGGCTTGAATCCGGAATCACGAGCAGCAGGAATACCACGACTCCCAAGCCTCCGATGAAGTGTGTGGAACTTCTCCAGAACAGGAGGCTGCGCGGCAGAGCTTCGACGTCATTCAGAATAGTTGCGCCGGTGGTAGTATATCCGGACACACTTTCGAACCAGGCGTTGGCAAGAGTGAACGGGCCGCCCCAGAGCGCATACGGGAGCATTCCGAACACGAATGAAAGCAGCCACGACAGCACAATGATCAGATATCCGTCCTTCAGTGATATCTGTGAAGTCTTCCTTACAAAGATGAACGGGAAGATTCCGACTATGAAGGTTATCAGGAAACTGATGAGCAGAGGCTCGTATGCCGTATCCCCGTCAATGACGGATATCACGACAGACAGCAGCATGAACAGGGCGCTCACGAGCAGCGCATAGCCGATATTTCTGCTTATCGTCTTAAAATTCATTGTTCTTGTTCTTCAGCAAAACTATCCTGCGTCTTTGTATCTGATTCTCGTTGACAAGTTCCGAAATGGATTCGTTCAGCTGGGAAAGCTGGTCATCTCCTTCGAATGTGCAGGTGTATTTTTTATTGTACTGGCGGTAGCTACCAAGTGCATCAAGCATCTTGTAAATAGGATTGACATAATATCCGAGCACGAATACCAGCAGCATAATAATCAGAAGCAGACATACCCCTACAGCAACGATGCCGGGCATTATGCTTCTGTAAAAGCCACTGTCGAAATCTTCGGAATTTCCTTTAAGGTCCGAATAAATGGCATTCACAAGCAGGGAGATCGACCCGTTCAGCTCATCGAATGCCGGCTCCAGCCTCTGGAAGTACCAAGTCCTGGAATCTATGAAATCAGACAGCAGCACGTCCTCCAGTTCCCTGGACGTATCGATGAATCTTTCATAATAGATGGCTACCGAATCGGCATACGGGCCGATAACATTGGATGCCATCGAAGATTTCAACGTACCTATGTGTGAATAGAAATATTCTTCATCATTGTCGGGCAGAGAAAGAGAAGTGTCGTCACCGATAATGGCAAGAATTGCCAGGTTATAACTGCTGCTTGACTTTGAAAGTTCATATGCAACGCTGATGCTGTTGATATCATCCGCAATAAGTTCGGACACATACGAACTCATTTTCCTGTATTCAAGAACGGATATACTGCTGGAAATTAACAGCATGACCGCTATTGCGCTCAGACTGAGAGTGATTTTCGCCCTCATCGACAGTCCTTTTTCGCCTGATTTGCGTGAATACGGCTTACCCATTTTATTTTTAAAATTTTTCAAAAAATCAGATACAAATATAATTATTTATTGATACATTTGTGATATGACAACATTCTTGAACGATACCAACAGCAAAAACGCGTCCATAAAACGCGACATTTTGCGGCACTGCATAAAGAAAGACTGCTTCAGCATCTCTGATTTAAGCAAGGAGCTGAACATCAGTGTACCTACCATCACAAAGCTTGTCGGCGAACTTAAGGATGACGGCTTTGTCAAGGATGAAGGCAAACTTGGAACTTCAGGCGGCCGCAGACCGAGCATTTACGGTCTGGACCCTGATGCAGGATATTTCCTCGGCATCGACGTGGCAAGACACCATTTCCACATTGCCGTGACCAATTTCAAGGGAGAACTTATTCACTTCATACAGGATATTGAATTTGTCCTTCAGGCCAACCAGGAGTCATTCCAGTCCATGGGAAGGCTTATCAAAGACGAAGTCACCCGCATAGGCGTGCCATGGATAAAGGTTCTGGGCTGCGGTATCAGTCTCTCCGGAAGGGTGAATCCCGAGAAAGGCTACAGCCTCACATATTTTGTCAGTGACGACATTCCTCTGACAGAGCAGTTCCAGAAGGAGCTCCATGTCCCTGTCACGATTGAGAATGACTCAAGGGCAATGACTTACGGAGAATATATGTCTCTCGGCAAGGAAGCCGACAAGAATATGATATTCATCAACCTGGGTTGGGGTCTTGGCATGGGGATGATTCTCGACGGCGAACTTTACTATGGCAAGTCCGGCTTTTCCGGAGAGATCGGACACTTTCCTCTGCTGAGCAATGACATCATCTGCAGGTGCGGAAAAGTGGGATGCCTCGAGACAGGTGCTTCCGGATCGGCTCTGCACCGCATGATTGTTGACAAGCTCAAGCAGGGGCGCAAATCATCCTTGTCAAAATCCTTTGAAAAGAAGGGGGAAATTGAATTGGAAGAGATTCTACAGGCTATCAGGGAAGAGGATGTGCTTGCTATCGAAGGAATCGGTGAAATCGGTGAAACGCTCGGACGCGGCATCGCCGGTATCATCAACATATTCAATCCGGGCCTGGTGGTAGTTGGAGGAAGACTTATTGTCGGCAATGACTATCTGATGCTTCCTATCCGCACTGCCGTGAACAAACTTTCTCTGTCCCGCGTCAGCTCCGATACAAAAATAAAGCTTTCCACGCTGGACAGAAAGGCTGCCGGAATCGGCAACTGCCTTTTGTCGCGCAGCAAGCTTCTCGGTCTGATGTAGCAGTTACAAGCCTATTCTGGCTTGTAACCGTCTTTCAGAGATACAGTCTTATTGAATACCGGATGCTCGGCCGTGCTGTCAGCATCCTTGATGTAGTAGCCCACACGCTCGAACTGGACGGCAATTCCTGACGCATCGTCAAGCAGAGCCGGCTCGGCATAGCCCTTGGCGATCACAAGGGAATCCGGATTGAGATAATCCTTATAGTCTTTATCCTCAGGTACCTGTGACATATCCGCAAGGGTGAAGAGTCTGTCATACTGGCGGAGTTCGACCTCTTTCATATACTGGGTGCTCACCCAATGGATGGTACCCTTAACAGAACGCCACTCGCCGCTTCCCGGCTTTGTAGAAGGGTCATATGTACACTTGAGTTCTACAACCTTGCCGTCGGAATCTTTTACGAGTTCGTTACATTTTATGATGTATGTGTACTTGAGACGTACTTCTCCGTCAGGTTTTAGACGGAAGAACTTATGAGGGGCATCCTCCATGAAGTCCGCGCGGTCGATCAGAAGTTCTCCTGTGAAAGGCACCTTGCGGGTAGCTCCTTCCGGATCCGCCGGATTCAGAGGGCAGTCATACCATTCTACCTGTCCCTGAGGCCAGTTGGTAATTGTCAGTTTGATAGGATCATCGCTGACGACCATGTATCTGTTTGAGCGGGCATTGAGGTCCTGTCGTACGCACCACTCCAGGAGCTGGATATCCATGAGCTGGTCATGTTTTGTGACACCGATCTTGTCGCAGAACATTTTCAGGGCATCCGGGGTGTATCCACGGCGGCGTACACCGCAGAGCGTAGGCATGCGTGGGTCATCCCAACCGGATACGAATCCTTTCTGTACCAGTTCGAGGAGTTTGCGCTTGGACATCAACGTATAGGTGAGATTGAGTCGCGCGAACTCGTACTGATGGGACGGGAAGATTCCAAGAGTCTCGATGAACCAGTCATACAATGGACGGTGAACATCGAACTCGAGCGTACAGATGGAATGTGTGATGTTTTCGATTGAATCGCACTGTCCGTGGGTGTAGTCGTACATCGGGTAGATGCACCATTTGTCCCCTGTGCGGTGGTGGGATGCATGTTTGATGCGGTACAGAATAGGGTCGCGGAACATCATGTTAGGATGCGCCATGTCAATCTTTGCCCTGAGCACTTTTTCTCCGTCGGCATATTTGCCGTCACGCATTTCGCGGAAGAGTCTGAGATTCTCCTCAACGGAACGGTTGCGGTAAGGGCTTTCCTTTCCAGGCTTGTCAACGGTTCCCCTCCCTTCGGAGATTTCTTCCTGAGTCTGGTCATCGACATATGCGATGCCGCGGCTGATCATATCCTCTGCCCATTGGTACAGCTGATCGAAGTAATCCGAAGCATAGCACTCTTTTTCCCACTGGAAGCCGAGCCACTTGATGTCCTCCTTTATGGCATCTACGTATTCGGTATCCTCTTTTGTAGGATTTGTATCGTCGTAACGGAGGTTTGTCTTTCCGCCGTACTTCTGGGCAAGGCCGAAGTTGATGCAAAGGCTCTTTGCGTGACCGAGATGCAGATATCCATTAGGCTCCGGAGGGAACCTTGTAAGGATGGACTTGTATTTGCCTGATTTGAGGTCGTCCTCAATTATTTCTTCCAGAAAATTGAGTTTTTTAGCTTCTTCTTCCATAGTAATATTCTAACCGCTATCGCAAATATAATAATTTTTCCTAATTGATTTACTGCGCAAAACATTTCCTATCTCTTCCTCGCCGGGATAAGATCCGGAAAACTTTCCTCAATCTTCAGAGGT
>JAKSJU010000027.1 GCA_024402095.1 Bacteroidales bacterium
AGAGATGAAACGTTTCCTGAGAATAGTGCTGTTGTACATTCCGCTGCTGCTGATAGGGCTTTCTGTCCTGTGGGTGGTGGCGCTGAAGTGGATTCCCGTAGTGAGGACTCCGCTTATGGACATACGTGCGCGGGAATTTCGCGGGGATGACGGGTACAAGTGCAGGAAGGATTGGGTGAAACTGGAGAATATTTCAGACAATCTGGTGATGGCGGTGCTGTCTTCGGAGGATTCTCGCTTTCTGGATCATAATGGCTTTGATATGGTGGAAATCCGGAATGCCGTGAATGAAAGGAAGAGCGGGAAAAGGGTGAGGGGAGCGAGCACCATTTCGCAGCAGACTGCGAAGAATGTGTTCCTGACACCGTCCAGAACCATGTTCAGAAAGGCACTTGAAGCATATTTTACGGTGCTTATCGAGAAAATCTGGGGAAAGCGGCGTATCATGGAGGTGTATCTCAATGTGGTTGAACTGGGCAAGGGAATTTATGGCGCCGAGGCCGCCGCGCAATATTATTATAAAGTGCCGGCTTCGAAGTTGTCGGCAAAAGAGTCAGCCATGCTGGCCGCCTGTCTTCCGAGTCCGCTGAAACGCAATCCGACCCGTCCGACTGACTATCTTCGCCAGCGCAGCTCCAAAATTCAGTCCCTGATGCGGAAAGTCGCCCGGCCCGAGTGGCTCTAGAAGAGGAGTGCTATATATCCTACTGCAAGCGCGAGCGCGCATTTGATGAGCTTCACCTTGAGGAAGCTTTTTTTGTCCACTGCGATGAGCGGTAGAGCTGCGTGTCCGTCCTGGCTTATGCAGCTGGCAAGGAGTACCGGCAGAGGAATTACGCCTGATACATAAAGAGTTATGAATATGATGTGCGGGCCGGACTCGGGGATGCATCCGATGAGTGTGGCCAGAAGTATCATGAGTGCCGTGTTCTGGCTTATCCAGCTGTTGATATCCACGTATTCCTGTGCGATGGCAGTGAGAGCCATGACTCCGAAGGTCCAGAGGAAGATTTCCGGGAAGTGGTGAAGAATGACGTGATACCAGCGCTCCTTGGCCTGCTCCTGGGTTATGTCGCTTTGCTCTGGGATGGCCGCCTGCTTTTTCTTGCCGCCGATGAGGTCTATGCCGAATCCTACCAGAAGGCTCAGGATGAAAAGGCCGCAGAAAATGATGATCGCGACTTTCGGCATCGTGGCGAGCATTATGAAGGCTTCGTCACCGCAGGTGGCCACCATCATTGCCATCAGGGCTCCGAAGGTGATGAGCTTGCGGTTGTACATTGAGGTGGTGGCGAGGCCGCCCAGACAGCCCGGGATGACTCCCAGCACGGAACTGATCAGTACCGTGCCGACGTGGCTTTCGTTGGCGAAGGTCAGCAGCTTGCCCTTTGACCTCTGGTTTATAATTTCAATTACCGTCATCAGCAGTACGACGAATACGCTGATGGAGGTCGCGTCCCTCAATGCTTCAAGTATTATGCTCCAATTCATTAATTTTCCGTCTCCTCGCTTTCGCTCAACTGTACGGTCTCATCCGGGATGTCGAGCGATTTTCCTTTTGCTCTTTTTGCGCCTATGCGCATTACCTGGCGGGCTGAAGTCGTAATGCTCTGGCCGTTGTCCTCAAGCTTGGTGATACCGCTGTTGTATTCTTTGCAGACGGCTCCAAGCTTCTTTCCGAGGTCGCGGTAGGAGTCATAGAACTTGCCAACGCGCTCAATCATGTTCTCCGCGGCGCGGAGTATTTCTTCAATGTTTGTGTCCTGCTGGTATTTGCGCCAGGTGATGTCGATCACTTTGAGGAAAGGCATAATGGTCTGCTCGGTGGCGATGATCACTCCCTTGCGGTAGGACTCGTCGAACAGGGTCGGTTCCTTGGCCAGGACTGCCTGGAATGCCGAATCGATAGGCATGAACATTATGACGTAGTCGGCGAAACGCCTGCCTTTGTCTATCTTGCGGGAGTACTCCTTGACGGTGAGTTCCTCGATGTGCTTCCTGACGCTTGCGAAGTGCTCTTCGAGGTATTTTTCCTTTTCGGCGGGATCTTCGGCGTTGGTGTAGTTCACGAATGCGGTGAGCGATACCTTGGAGTCCACTACAAGGTCTTTCTGCTCCATCCCGTCGCGGAAGTGGAACACGAAGTCAGGACGGCTCCTGTCTTCGTTGGCAACCTCTCTGTCGTAATGTTTCCCCTTTACGAGGCCTTCCCTGGCGAGAATGTCCTCGAGCATGTGCTCGCCCCAGCCTCCCTGGACCTTCGGCCTGCTCGTGAGCGCGGTGGACAGTTCATCGGCCTTGACGCCGATGCTGGATGTCTTCTCCTCAATGTCCTTTACGGCGTGCGCGAACTGCTCTTTGAGCTCCGTGTTGCTCTTCAGGTGGTCCTTGGCGTTGTCCGTCATCGCCTTCTGCATCTTCTCGATGCTCTCCTTCAGAGGGTTCAGAATCTCGTCCATACTGCTGCGGTTCCCTTTGCTGAGGGATTCCTCGCGGTCTTTGAGAATCTTCTCCGTCTCGGCGGTCATAGTTGCCTTGACCGATTCGAGCTGGCGCTTGAGATCCTCTTCGTGGACGCGCTTGAGCTCGGAGAGCGACTCCCTGTAGGCCTCGTCCTTGTCCTTGAGGCGCTGCTCGTCACTTTCGAGGCGGCCTTCGAGCACCTTGATCCTGCTGTTCTTAAGGGACCATATTATAATACCACTTATAGCGGCCCCGACTGCGGCGGCCGCTATAAGGTAAAGGATGAATGCTCCTGAAAGGGTCATTTATTCTGCTGCAGGGGTTATTTTCGCACTGACTGTTGCGATAGCCTCTTCTGCAGGTGCATATCCGGCCTCAAGTGACATCTGGTAGTATTTGAGAGCCTGCTGGTAAAGGGACTGCTGCATTACGGCAAGTTTCTTCTTGTTGTTGCTCCAGGTTACCTTCGGAGAGGCATCACCGATTTCTTCAAGGTCTGCTCCGGCGTCGAAAAGGGACTTGGCCTGCTTTGCTACAAGGGCTTCAAGCTCCTCTTTCTGCTTGCTGATGGTCTGGACCTGGCTGTCGATGGTGTTCTGCTGGGTCTTGATGGTCTGGTTCTTGGTCTCTATCTCGGCCTTGAGGCTTGTGATTTCGGCTTCCTGCTTTGCAACGACTTCCTTGAAGTTGTCTATGACTTTCTGGAATTCCTTGCTCCTGCGGATGTTGGAAGAGTTGGCCTGCTCGAGGCTGGAGATCTTCTTGCGGATGGCAGCGATGCTCTCGGAGATGTTGTTGGCCTGGGACATGGCTGCGTTGCCGTTCTCGAGGTCTTCCTTGAGGGCTGTGGTCCTGCCGGCGATGGATGCGAGCTCGCTCATGATGTCGCTGAGCTCTTCGTTCTGCTGGAGAGTCATGGCCTTGAGCTCGTTTTCACTGTCACGGCTGGTCGAGAGCTGGGTCTCGAGGGCTTCGATGGTGCTGTTGCTCTCCTTGATGGTCTTGTTCTGCTTTACGCAGAATATGGCTGCTGCAGCGATTACTACAGCTGCAATGATTGCTACTACAAAACTAGAGTTTTTCATAATGACTTTATTTATTTAATCAGTGAACAAATATACTATTTTTTGTAATTTCGCGAATATGAAAAAAGTAATTGTTATTGCTGTGGCAGTCGTGCTCGCTGGAGCGATGCTGCCTCTGTCCGTCGCAAAGCTTAAGTCTTACGACAGGACTGTTGACGTCAAGGGTCTGTGTGAGAAGGAAGTAAAGGCCGACAAGGTCATCTGGCCCCTTACCTACAAGGTGATGGGAAATGACTTGAGCGCCGCTCTGTCCGAGGTTGACGCCGACAACGAGAGAATCATGTCTTTTCTTCGCAAGGGCGGAATCGCCGATGCCGATATCACTGTGAAGGCACCTGTGATCTCAGACAAGTATGCCAATGAATATGGCAACAATGACCGCGTCTACCGCTATCTGTGCACCTGTGTCATAACCGTCTGCACTTCCGAGGTGGACAAGGTGCTTTCTCTCCAGACAGGTCTTTCGGAGTTGATGAAGGGCGGTGTGGTGCTGACTGCGAACGACTGGGAGAACCAGACCCAGTATAAGTTCGAGGCGCTGAATGACATCAAGCCGGAGATGATTGAGGAGGCTACCGCCAACGCCCGCGAGGCTGCGAGGAAGTTCGCGCAGGATTCGGGCAGTCGTCTGGGAAAGATCAAGTCTGCAACCCAGGGTACCTTCTCCATCGAGGACAGGGATACCAATACTCCTTACATAAAGAAGGTGAGGGTTGTGACCTATGTTACCTATTATCTGAACAGGTAGGCTACTCTTCGTTGAAGAATCTGAACATCCGGTCTTTGTAGTCGGGCGCTTCGTCGTAGACGGAGTGTCCGTAGCCGTCATACATATAGAGCTCGCATCCGAGGCGTTCCGCTATTTCCCTGCTTGAGGCGCCTCCGAGGGTGTTGTCGTTGTTTGAGCCGATTACCAGGACAGGACATTTGACGCGGTCGAGTTCGTCATAAAGGTTGAAGCTGGTGCAGGCACTGGTCCCGATGATGAAACGGCGAAGGTCGTTGGGGGAGACCATGCGCGCGATCGCTTTGACTGCAGTCTCGTTCTTTTTGAAGAATGGGGCGGAGTAGATGGTCTTGAACATGTCTGTGACCAGGGCTTCGGCATCACCCTTTTCTGCAATGGATATCCATCTGGCTGTTGTCCGCTTGCTTATTGCACTCGGCCGTGCGGCTGTCGAACCAAGCAGGGCCCTGCCTATGAGCTCGGGATGATGTATCATCAGGTGCATCAGTATCATTCCTCCCTGGGAGTAGCCTATTGCGCTGACTGATTTGAGCCCAAGCTTTTCCATCGCTTCCGCGGAATCTTCTCCCATCATTTCCAGGGTGTAGCCGTCTGGCATGTCCTTGAGCCGGTCGAGGAGGTATACAGTATAACCCTGTATTTTATGCCTGTATGCCCTTTCGATGACCTCCGAGCTGATGAGGACGGACTTCAGGCTGAGTCCCGGGAAGATGACCATGGATTTGGGCCCGTCCCCGAAAATCATGCAGTCCATTTCACCTCTTTCAATCTCGACGGTCTCTATCCTGTATGCTTTTTCTGGCATTGTCTGAGCGTTAACTGCGCCGCTTGCCAATATTGTGGCGAGAGCGGCCGATATGAGTTGTTTCATTTGTACAAAAATACTAAATTTGTAGGTTTGTTACACTAATTATTATTATGAAACGTATTATTCTACTTTTGATGATGACAGCTTTTTCTTTTCCTTTTACCGGATGCAAGTCCGCTGTTGAGCCTGAGGGTGACGTGTTTACAACCAAAAACGGCACCGAAATCAGTTTTACCTGTATCAAGCATGCTTCTGTAGGTATCCAGGTCGGAGACAAGTGGATTTATGTCGATCCTGTCATCAAGGAATCCGGAACTGAGACGGACTATACAGTATTTCCGAAGGCAGATTATATCGTGGTGACTCACGACCACTATGATCATTTCGATTCTCTGGCAGTGGAGCAGTTGAGCAAGGAGGGGACTGTGTTTGTAGCCGATTCTGCTTCTGTGGAGGCTCTCGGACGCGGCGTGGCTATGCGTAACGGTGACAGCTATGACACTGTGGAAGGCTGGAAGATTGAGGCTGTGCCTGCATACAATACCTCCGAGGAGAAACTGCAGTTCCACCCTAAGGGAAGGGACAATGGATATATTATCACTGTGGATGGATTCAGGATGTATTTCGGTGGAGACCTTGAGGTCATTCCGGAACTCTCGGATGTCAAGGATATCGACGTGGCTTTCCTGCCTTGCAATCTGCCGTTCACTATGACTCCGGAGCAGTGCAACGAGGCTGCGAGAATCGTAGCTCCTAAGGTGCTGTTCCCATATCATTACGGCGATACTGATATCCAGAAGCTGGTCGACCTGCTTGCTGGCAGCGGAATCGATGTCCGCATCCGTCAGTATCAGTAGTTTGGTAGAGTAATCAAGGGGACAGGTAATCAAGGGGACAGGTAATCAAGGGGACAGGTAATCAAGGGGTCTGACCCCTTGATGACAGTTGAAAATTAATAGAACAAGGATATGAAGAAATCGTTTATTTATCTTGCTGCTGCGATGGCGTTGGTGTCTTGCGGACAGGGTTCCGACAAGAACGCCGAGCAGGTGAGTGCAGTGCCTGAAAAGAGGGTTCTGGAAGTGAAGACTCAGGATAACATGATGCCTATCACTAATCCGGCCCAGATCCGAGGCAAGCAGGACATCAGTATCATACCTCAGGTTGAAGGTACCCTCGAGCAGGTTCTTGTAGTCGAGGGCCAGAATGTCAGGAAGGGACAGAGGATGTTCATCATTGACGCTACCGCTTATCAGGCTGCAGTGGACAATGCTGCTGCGGCAGTGAATCTGGCAAAGTCAAATGTGGCTACACATGAGCTTGAGGCTAATGCGACAAAGGATCTTTATGAGAACGGTGTCGTAGCCGAGCATCAGTATAAGCTGCATTCAAATGCACTTGATATGGCAAAGGCCCAGCTCGCAGAGGCCGAGGCGGCTTTGGTGCGTGCACGCAACGACCTGAGCCATACGGTGGTATGTGCCCCGCATGACGGAGTAGTCGGTACAATCAATTACCGTCAGGGAAGTCTAGTGGGAAGAACAATCCCTCAGCCTCTGACCGTGGTCAGCGACAACAGTACGGTCTATGCCTATGTATCCGTGAATGCCGACATTTATCTCGAACTGGTCCGTGAGGCCGGTGGAAAGGATGCACTTATGGAATCCTTCCCGGAAGCAACGCTTCTGCTCGGGAATGGTGTGGAATATGACAAGAAGGGACGCGTGGAGACAGTATCCGGTATAATCGACGAGGTTACCGGAGCCCTCAGCATACGTGTGGCTTTCCCTAATCCGGACGGCATCCTGGCTGCCGGTGGAAGCGGCTCCATCCGTACCGAGTGGCCTTACCGCGGTATCGTGATCCCTCGTTCCGCTACCTACGAGATTCAGGACAAGCATTTTGTATATATGGTGAAAGCAGAGGGAGACGGAACGTATAAAGCCGAATCCCAGGAAGTTTCGGTATTCCGTCTGAATGACTCTGAATATATCGTGGCATCCGGCCTTGTGGACGGTGACAGAATCGTTACTGAGGGAGTGAGCAAAATGACTAACGGGATGCAGATCGTCCCTAAAAAATAACGTACCGAGGTATGCAACTTAAGACTTTTATCAAGAAACCGGTTCTCAGTTCGGTCATCAGTATCCTCATCGTTATCGTGGGGCTGATTGCGCTGATAAGTCTGCCTGTGGAACAGTATCCGGATATCGCGCCTCCTACCGTTTCCGTGAGCACTGTCTATTATGGCGCTTCCGCCCAGACTATCCAGAAAGCTGTGATTTCTCCTATCGAGGAGGCGATCAACGGTGTGGAGAATATGATGTATATGACCTCTACCTGCGGAAATACCGGAGAGGCCGTCATCACTGTTTTCTTCAAGCAGGGGACTGACCCCGACATGGCTACCGTCAATGTGCAGAACCGTGTCTCCCAGGCCTTGCCTAAACTTCCGGCTGAAGTGCGCCAGATGGGTGTGATGACTGAGAAACAGCAGAATTCCATCCTTCAGATTTTCGCCATTTCTTCACCGGATGACAAGTTTGATTCGAATTTCCTGTCCAACTATCTGAATATCAACCTCAAGCCTAAGATTATGAGAATCTCCGGCGTGGGTAAATTCGAGATGTTCGGAGCTGATTATTCGATGCGCGTCTGGCTGAAGCCTAATGTGCTTGCCGGTTATGGCCTGTCACCGGCCGATGTGCTCACTGCACTTTCTGACCAGAATATCGAGGCCGCTACGGGTACGTTCGGCGCCGACAGCAAGGAACAGTCGCAGTATACGATGATATACACGGGACGTCTGAAGTCGGTCGAGGAGTTCGAGCGTGTTGTCATCAGACAGAATACCAACGGCGAGATTCTTTATCTCGGTGACGTCGCTACCGTGGAACTGGGTGCCGAGCACTATATGTTCAACAGCGAGGTCAACGGGCATCCGGGATCGATTTGCGTCGTATATCAGACGGCAGGTTCCAATGCCAAGGCCGTCAATGAGAGCATCGCCCAACTGCTCGAAGAGGAGCAGATTGCGCAGCCGGACCTCAAGTTCGACGTGCTGCTGGATACGAATGACTTCCTGAACGCTTCTATCCACGAGGTTATCAAGACTTTGCTGGAAGCGCTTCTGCTTGTGATTCTTATCGTGCTCCTGTTCCTGCATGACTGGCAGTCGACGCTGATTCCGCTCGTCGGTATCATTGTGTCCCTTATCGGTACTTTCGCATTTATGATGCTTGCCGGATTCTCCATCAACATGATTTCCCTGTTCGCTCTCGTGCTGGTTATCGGTACGGTCGTGGACGACAGTATTGTGGTCGTGGAGGCGGTGCATACGAAGCTGGACGAGGGGTACTCGTCTCCGATGAAGGCGGCAGTGGATGCGATGGATGAAATCACGACAGCCGTCATAACGTCTTCTCTGGTGTTTATGGCTGTGTTTATCCCTATCAGCCTCATGCCGGGAACGAGCGGAACATTCTTCCGCCAGTTCGGACTTACAATGGCGGTGGCTGTGGGTATTTCCGCTGTCAACGCTCTTACCCTTTCTCCTGCGCTCTGCGCTCTG
Source organism: Bacteroidales bacterium (assembly GCA_024402095.1). Lineage (GTDB taxonomy): Bacteria > Bacteroidota > Bacteroidia > Bacteroidales > UBA932 > Cryptobacteroides. The sequence goes on from JAKSJU010000027.1 coordinate 8,676, forward strand.
CTTATCAAGACAGGCACTGACGGTTCAGGAAAGAAGCCGAGTCTCTACAAGAGATTCTCCATGGCGTTTGACGCTGCTTTTGAGAGATTGAGCGAGAAATATAAGAACGGTATCAAGCCGTTTATCAAGAGGCCTTGGATAGCTTTCCTTGTAGTGATTGCTTCAGTGGTGCTTATGGTGTGGTCCATCAAGACTACTCCTTCAGGCTTCGTGCCGCAGGAGGACAAGGGTGTGTTCCTGTGTGACGTCGTTACGCCTGTCGGAACTTCCCTCAATGTGACCAGCAATGTAATGAAGGATATCGCTGCGGAGATACAGGAGATTGACGAGGTTGTCAATGTGGGTATGTGTACAGGTTTCGGCTTTACTACCGGACGTTCTTCCAATTCCGGATTCTTTGCCATAAGGCTCAAGGATTGGGAGGATCGCGATTTTATGTCCATCTATGATGTGATGTCGGATGTTGCCTACCGCATAGGAGCGAACTATCCTGATGCAACCATCATTCCTTTTATGACTCCTATGATTCCCGGCTACGGAAGCTCTTCTGATGCTGAATTGTATATTCAGGACAAGACGGGTGGCGAAATCACTGATTTCACGGCTATGCGTGACCAGTTCATCGAGGCACTCTCGAAGGATCCTTCAATAGGAACGGTTTATTCAACATTTACTGCTGATGAGGCACAGTGGCTTGTCAGTGTGGATGTTGCGAGATGCATGAAGTCAGGCATTTCACTTCCTATGCTGATGAATACCCTTTCTACATATATGGGTGGAAGCTATGTGAATGACGTCAACCTCTATGGCAAGACTTACAAGGTGATGGTTCAGGGTACACCTGAAAGCCGTTTGGATGAACGCTCGCTGAATACGATGTTTGTGCGTACAGGGAACGGTGAACTTGCTCCTATCAGCAGCTTCCTGTCGCTGAAGCGCATTTACGGTCCTAACAGTCTGAAGCGTTTCAATCTTTTGAATTCTATCCAGATCAACGCGACTCCGGCCAGCGGTTCTTCCACCGGTCAGCTTATCGAGTCCGTGAAGAAGGTATCCAAGGAAGTGCTTCCGAATGATTATTCTGTCGAGTTCGGTGGAATGACCCGTGAGCAGAGCAACGGATCCAGCATGTTGATTATCTTCGGAATTTCCGCTTTGCTTATCTTCCTTATCCTGTCCTGTCTGTATGAGAGCTACCTTGTTCCTTTCTCAATCATGCTCTCTGTGCCGATGGGTCTGATGGGTGCCTTCCTTATGACCAAAGTGTTCGGACTGGACAATAATATCTATCTGCAGACGGGTGTCGTTATGCTTATCGGTCTTTTGTCGAAGACGGGTATCCTTATCGTGGAGTTCGCACTTCAGAAGCGTCACGAAGGACTCAGTATCAAGGATGCTGCGCTTGAAGCGGCCAAAGCCCGCCTCCGCCCTATCTTCATGACAGCCGGAACCATGGTTATCGGTCTTCTTCCTCTTATCGCCAGCACCGGAGTCGGTGCGGTCGGCAATATCAGTCTGGGAGTCGGTGCCATCTTCGGTATGCTTGCGGGCTGTGTCGGACTGCTGTTCCTTGTGCCTGCACTGTTCGTCATTTTCCAGACCCTGCAGGAAAAAGTGAAACCTCTTGAAAAAGAAAAAGAATATGAGGAGTATTAGGATATTGACTTTTGCAGCGCTTGCGCTTGCTGTATGCTCCTGCGGTATCTATGGCAAATATAAGCCGGAGATGACTCAGGAAGAGGAAGATGCCGTTCTTGCCGATGTCCCTTCATACAGGGAGATTTTCAAAGAGCCTGAACTTCTGGGCTTGATAGATACGGCGTTGGCAAATAATCTTGACCTCAAGATGGCACACGAGAGGGTGCATCAGGCTGACTTGCAGCTTACTGCAGCGAGGCTGGCTTACCTTCCGCGCATATTTGCCGGGGCAAGTCCCGTGGCTTCCGTGAATCCGTCTGGAACGGTTGACTTCTCGAAGCTCAGCTATACTCTCGGGTCTGCATCCTGGGAAATTGACATTTTCGGCCGGACAACCAACAAGAAGCGTATCGCCAGGGCTTTGAGGGATCAGATAGCGGATTATGAGCAGGCAGCCAGGGCAGAGCTTGTAGCAGCCGTGGCCACAACCTATTACAACCTGCAGATGCTTGATGCCGAGATTGCCGCTACTGATTCCGCTGAGGCCAACTGGGCCAGCTCCGTGAATGCTATCCGTGCGATGAAGGAAGCCGGACTTGAGGATGAAGCTGCGGTTTCCCAGTTCGAGGGCTCATATTATGCCACACGTGCTACAGCCAAGACTCTCAGAATGTTGAGGGTGTCCGTGGAGAATTCTATGAGATTGCTTCTGAGCTGTGATACCTGCACTATCGTGAGGAAGACTATTACACCTGAAGTTGACACCCGCATCATTTCAGCTCCTCTTGACAAGATTAACCTCAATGCATTGCGCGCACGCCCTGACGTCAAGGCTGCGGAGATGCAGCTGGCTCAGTCTTTCTATAATGTCAATCTGGCCCGTGCGAACTGCTGTCCTGACATTTCAATAGGCGGTACTGTCGGCTGGGCAAACGGGAATATCCTTTTCAATATGGTCGGAAACCTGTTGCAGCCTATCTTCAATGCAGGTGCCAATATCACACAGGTTAAGGTCAGCAAGAGTCAGCTTGAAGAGAATCAGATGGCTTATGCGAATGCATTGCTGAAGGCAGGCACGGAAGTGAATGATGCCGTTGCCAGCATAAAATCCTTCAGGAGCCAGGTTGAGGATTATGAGAACCGTGTGGATGCAATGCAGCGTGCACTCAAGGCGACCCAGCTTAAAATGAAATACGGCAGGGGGACATACCTTGAAGTGCTTACGGCCCAGAATAACCTTCTTGATGCCCAGATGGACGATATAGAGAATACTGCGAACATAATGATATCCGTCGTGGATCTGTTCCATGCCCTCGGCGGATGCAGATAATGGTGAATCTTTTAATTTGATATTGTTATGAAAAGGATTTTAGTTTCTATGGTGTGTCTGCTGGTAGCTTTGGGAGTGAAGGCTGCCGACAAAAATCCTGTCCTGACCATCGAAGGCGGTCAGGTTCAAGGTGTATCCACTGATATCAAGGGAGTTACCGTGTTCCGCGGTATCCCGTTCGCTGCTCCTCCAATCGGCGAGAACCGTTGGAAGGCTCCTCAGCCTGTAATCCCTTGGGAGGGAGTCAAGGTCTGCGACACTTTCGGCCATCCGCCTTTCCAGGCTGCACATTATCCTGGCGGATATACTACAGAGTGGGGATATGGTGAAGAAGCTCCGTACAGTGAGGATTGTCTTTATCTGAACGTGTGGACCAAGAAACCAGGACAGACTGATGCCAAGCTTCCTGTCGCCATCTGGATTTTCGGAGGCGGAATGCGTGAGGGCTGGGGCTCTGAGCCTGAGTTCGACGGTCAGGAATGGGCAAACAAGGATGTAGTGCTGGTTTCATTCAACTACCGCGTGGGTCCTTTCGGTTTCTTCGCTCATCCTGAACTCTCAGCCGAGGATCCTGAGCATGCGACCGGCAACTGGGGAACTCTGGATCAGATCGAGGCTATGAAGTGGGTGCAGAAGAACATCGAGCAGTTCGGCGGCGACCCTGACAACGTGATGATCTTCGGTCAGAGCGCAGGTTCGCGCAGCGTTAAGTTCCTCTGCTCTTCTCCTCTTACCAAGGGCCTTTTCAACAAGGCGGTGATTATGAGCGGAAGCGGTCTCAGCATCCCTCCTCAGCCTATGCTTACACTTGCTGAGGCGGAAGCTTCCATAAAGGAAGTGACAGACTGGGCCAACCTCAAGACACTCAGGCAGTTGAGAAATGCGGGCACTGAAACTATCTATGCTCTCGGTACCATTTATTCAAGCGTTACCGGAAAGCGCAGCGCACTTACAGCTATGCCTATTTCACCATACGTTGACGGTTATGTGCTTCCTGAGTCATTTGACGAAGCCTGCCTTGACGGTTCTCTTGCAAATGTGCCTTATCTTATCGGCTATACTCTCAATGATGCCGGCAATATGGGCGCACAGATTGTCAATTTCGGTATCAACCGTGAGGAGAATGGCGGCAAGGCTTTCGGATATCAGTTCGCACGTCCTCTTCCGGATGACGGAAAGCATCCTGAGGTCACTTCAAGACTTCGCGGTGCGTTCCATTCTTCAGACCTCTGGTTTGTGTTCAAGTCTCTCAAGCATTGCTGGAGGCCTTGGACAGACGGCGACTGGAATCTTTCCGAGAAGATGCTTACAGCCTGGTCGAACTTTGCAAAGTACGGTGACCCTAACGGTGCCGACGGAGGGGAGTGGAAGCCTATTACGAAGGACAATCAGACATTTATGATCTTCAAGCTCGACGAGAACGATGTCGAGGCTTCCGAGATAGGAGATCCTGTGAAGAAGACCCGCTGATGAAGGGTCCGGAAACTGGCAGGATACGAACTCTGTTCGATTCCATCGCGGGTGATTATGACAGGCTGAACCACATTCTGTCCCTTGGAGTGGACAGGACGTGGAGGCACAGGGCTTTGAAATGGATTACGGACGCCGGGGAGGGAAGCCGTGTACTTGACCTTGCCTGCGGCACGGGGGATTTCAGTATCGAAACGGCCCGGCACAGCGATGAGATGACTTTGATAACCGGAGTGGATCTCTCGGAAGGGATGCTGGAAGTGATGCGCGGGAAGGTCTCCCGTTCAGGGCTTTCGGAAAGAATTTCGATGAAGCAGGGGAATGCGGAGAGCCTTGATTTCGGTGACTGTTCGTTCGACAGGGCGACCATTGCTTTCGGAATCCGCAATTTTGAGAATAGGGAGAAAGCCCTCAGGGAGATCCTGAGGGTTCTCAAACCCGGAGGCCGTCTCGTGATACTTGAGCTCGGCGTTCCCTCAAATCCTGTGCTGAGATGGCCGTACTGCCTGTATTTTACGAAAATCCTGCCTGCTGTCGGAGGTGCTGTCTCCGGTGACAAGGCGGCCTACAATTATCTTCCTGCCTCCGTGCTTAAGTTTCCCGGAAAGGAGGAATGGATGCAGACGATGAGTGAGTGCGGATTCTGCAATGTCTCACATAAGGCGTTCACTTTCGGAATCTGCCGTATGTATATTGGGGAAAAAGAGAAATGACTGTAAAATCCTGTCTTTCTTCCATGCGTCTGAGGACTCTGCCGCTCTCCCTGTCCGGGGTGGTTGTGGGGATTGCTCTGGGCAAGGAAATCTGTGAACTTAAGCCGGCTGTTGTGATAACGCTGATTGTTACGACAGCCCTTCTGCAGATTCTGTCAAATCTTTCAAACGAGCTTGGGGATACACTGAGCGGAACGGATACCGAGGGACGCCAGGGAGTACACTATTCCATTCAGGACGGGGAAATGACGATTCCGCAGATGAAGAAATTCATAGCGGTAATAGCTGTCCTGTGCTGCATAAGCGGCCTGGGAATGGTGCTTTACAGTTTCGGGACTATCTTTGCGTTCGCTCCGGCCGCGCTTCTTGTCCTCGGTGCCGCTGCAATCTGGAGTGCAATGCATTATACACTAGGGAAGAATCCCTACGGATACAGGGGACTGGGTGATCTTTTCGTGTTTATCTTTTTCGGCATAGTCGCTGTTGTCGGTGCCGCCTATGTCTGTTCGCACTCTTTCCGTGCTGAGTGGCTGCTTCCCGGCTCGGCTTTCGGGCTCTGGAGTATCGGGGTGTTGAATGTCAACAATATCCGCGACATGAAAACCGACGCGGCTACAAGGACCACCGTTGCCCTTAAACTGGGACTCAGGAAGGCGCGCATATATCACGCGGCGCTTATCTGCGGAGGTTGGGTGCTGATGCTGGTTTGGAATCTGATTACGGCCTGCAACTGGTCGGAATGGCTGTTTTTCGTGACCCTGCCTCTTTTCGCCCTTCATCTACGCGGGGTCTTCACCCGTACTGAAAGGTCACTTGACCCTATGCTCCCGATGCTTGTGATGACTACTTTCATTACCGCCCTTATATTTTTATGTCAATAGCACTATTTTCCATTGAATCATCCCTCCATAGAGGGCTTCCTGAACCAAAAGATGACAGATTTATCAAGGAAATCGAACAGGCTCTCGGGGAGGACTTCGACTTTCGGAAAGATTTCTCGACCTATGACGATGCAGGCCGGAAATTGATTTTCATCAGGACCGGAGGCTCGGAAGAAGCCTTCCGTAGTCTGGGCCTGAAGGGTGAAATCAGACTTTTAACAAGCGGCAAGGAGAACTCACTGGCGGCTGCGATGGAGATACTCTCCTATATAAACCTCAATGGGTGCAGGGGAGAAATCCTTCACGGCAGCGCCGATTATATCGCAGGCCGTATTCGTGGGGAAGTGGACGAGACTGAAGGTCCGGTAATGACAATGCCCCTTCCTCCCACAGACCTCGGCGGGAAGAGAATAGGTGTCATAGGAGCACCTTCCGACTGGCTCATTTCGTCGGGGGTAGACTACGCCAAGGCTGAGGACAGGCTCAATGTGAAAATGGTTGATATTCCCATGGAAGAACTCATCCACGCTGTCAAGAGTCATGACTGCGACCTTCACTCATTCAAAGGCTCCGAGGCTGTTTACCAAGAGTTGAAAAGTATAGTTGACAAGTACAGCCTCGATGCGCTTACGCTCAGATGTTTCGATCTTCTGGACAGTATCGGGAATACCGGCTGCCTCGCATTGGCACGGCTTAACTCCGAAGGGATAACGTCGAGTTGTGAAGGAGACATTCCCGCCTTGTTTACGATGATGATATCGAAGGAATTGACGGGCTGCCCGGGCTTCCAGTGTAACCTTTGCAGAATTTCCGGCAATGAACTGCTCTTCGCGCACTGCACGGTGCCGCTGTCGATGGCGAAATCCTATACCTACGACACCCACTTTGAGTCCGGTATCGGTACGGCCATTAAGGCTGAACTTCCGCTCGAAAATATCACCATCGCAAAGTTGTCCCCGGATCTTGAGAACATCGCCGTGATTCCGGGCAGAATCATCAGAAACCAGTCCGAGGCTAATCTGTGTCGCACTCAGATCGTTGTGGAAGCGGCCGGAGCCAAGGACTACTTTCTCAAGCACTCCTTCGCCAATCACCATATAATAATTCCCGGGAGCTTATATCAGTAGTTCCGACCACCCGCGCAGACGGATTAACTTGCCGACGTGCAAAATAGACCGGTTTTGCACGGCTGACATCCGAAAAGACGTCTCCGCCGTGCGCAGAGGCCCCTTTTTGCCCGGCTGACGGCAAGAATGATTCCGACAGGCGCGGCCAGACTCGGCAGA
>JAKSJU010000028.1 GCA_024402095.1 Bacteroidales bacterium
TTCACTACGGGAGCCACAACTGCAGAATGCCACCGCACTCTCAGGACTGTCTTCGACCCCGGCACAAGAATTTCGGTGGCTTCCCTTGCCTTTGTCAGCAATTGACTCTCTCCTTCTACGGAATTTTAATGGAATAAAAAAGAATAGTATTATCTTCGCACTGTTAGAAACAAAAAGTAGTACAACACACTATTGAAGGCAATTAATTACAAATGAACAGAAAACATTTCCTGATTTTTTTGATCCCGGCGTTGATGCTGTCCTATTTCGCTGCGGCGGAGCCGGTTTCCAAAGATGAAACTCGCGAAGCTGCATTGAAGTTCTTCGGAATGACGAAAGCTGCATCATCCGTTAAAGAAGTGGATGGCGGTGCAGACAGGAGTTTCACAGTTTACAACCGCGAGGGAGGCGGATGGGTAATCATTTCCAATGAAGATGCTATCAACCCCGTACTCGCATATTCCCATACCGGGAGTTTCAACTTCGATGAGATGTCCGACGGACTCGGATGGTGGGTAGGTGCGACAAAGTCATACATTGATGAGGCCAGCCGTTTATCCCTTCCACGCCATCAGGGGTGGAATATGGGCAGCACGAAAGGCTCTACCGGCGAGTATGTGCTTGAAACAGCCTTGTGGCATCAGAAGAGACCTTTCAACATCAGTTATCCGATAGCTTATGACGGAGAGGGAGTCCCCGGCCATAATTATGTAGGATGTGTGGCTGCTGCGGCTGGTATTATTTGCCGTTATCACAAATGGCCTAAGGCTGGAACCGGTGTCATTCCCGAATACACATACAATGATGACGCTGGCGTAATTCATACTAATCCGGAACGCACCCCAGGTGCCTATGACCTAAGCAACATGCCTTTGGTTGTCGATGAGAATACCCCGGAAGAACAAACCAGAGCAATATCGGACTTTCTTTATGATATTAGCTCATCACTGCGCACAATATTTCATTACCCGTCAGGTTCGGCCGCAAGTTCCAGCATGGTCAACGTAATGATGGCACGTCATTTCGGATACGATAAAAATATGAGGATTGCCCAGAGCAACTGGTACTCCGAAGAGGACTGGAACGAACTTATGCGGCACGAAATCCGCACTGTCGGTCCAGTGCAATACTCAGGGCAGGACGATTCCCACGGCGGACATTCGTTCGTCCTCGACGGATTTGCTGACGGAGACTATTTCCATATCAACTGGGGATGGGGTGGCGAGAACAACGGTTTTTTCCTCCTTCCCGCTCTTAACGTCAATCATAACGGAGTTGATTACGCATACAACTCGTCACAAGAGGCTGTTCTTGGTTTCAAGCCTGACCGTGAAGGGAACAGCGAATGCCTGTTCCCGATAGTCTTCGATTATGATGAAGATTACTCAGGGCTGGAGATTGTGGAAGGTGTGCCTGAATCCGGTCAGAACTTTTCTGTAAAGGCCGGCTATTTCACCAATTTATCGTCAGTCCTATTCACCGGCCGAGTAGCAATCGCCCTTTTCGACAAGGATGACAAGCTTAAGGAAGTTGTCAGCGAATATTTCGATTTCAAGGACTATGAGAACCTGTTCGAAGCATATTTTAAGGATAATAATCCCGACAACAGTAAAGTATGGGATGCAATCCCTTGCCGTATCACCGGAAAAGTACGTCCCGGTGACCGCCTGAGGATGTACCTTGAGACAGATACTTTTACAAGCTGGGTTGCAAGACTTGACGAAAACGCTACTGACATGATACCAGTTATGGGCGTTTCTCCGGAAGAAGTATCGGCAGCTACTTCTCTCTCGTATGACAAGGCAAGCGGGACTATGACATTCACATGCGCCCCTGCGGCCGATTACAGACTGGTTGACAGCACAGGAAACGTAATCAGTGAATATCAGGCGGAAGCTGGAAGTCCATTTACCCTGGACACCAAATCACTTGGAAGCGCAATATACACATTGTATATCTATGGTGGTGTTGAACCTTACGTATTGAACATAAAGTTGTAGTGAAATGAAAAAATATATATTTCTTATTTTCGCAGCCGCACTGGTATTTTCCTGCAAAGAGCCTTTCCCGACTCCCGAGCCGGGACCGGAGCCTGAGACCTCCGTATTAACCTTTAACTCTATTGGCCAAGATGTTATTTCTCCTGAACTTGCAGGGGAGGACGTTTCTGCCACTATTGACTGGGGCAATGGCGAAGGTGCTGCCGAATGGATAAAAGGCATGTCGATAAGCTATTCCGATGGAGCCAAATCACATGAAATAACCATCAAGGCCACCAATGCTGAAGGCTTTGTTTTCGGTTCCCTTTCAGGGATTTTGAGTATTGATATCTCGAACTTTTAGTAGATTAGGACAATGTCATCCGCCCACAGACGGCTCTCGGATGATCCTGTGAAATAATCTCCATACCTGCTGGATGCCAGCGAGATAATTATGTGGGTAGGTTTCCTGCCCACTTTTTTGTAGTCTAGAGGGATTTCAACCTGCGCCCATCCATCATCGGTCACAGAAACTATTTCAGGCATGTCAGCCCATTCTTTCGAACTGCCTTCCGCCTCGAAACAGGCATAGGCTATCACCGATTCTCCATCCGGATCAAAGAACGTGCTTCTGTCCGTAGTATTCACTTGCACAGGGCATTGTGGGGTTCCATTATATTTTCTGTAATCCCAGTCACCGAGAGCAATCCAGACAGAACAGAAGTCAGGATCTCCCTCTTTTACTGTCACCCCGGCCGGAGAAGAATCAATCATATCTATCAGTCCGCCTTCGTATTTGAGCCATATCCGTACCGCGCGGGGCCTGAAAGACCAAGGTCTGCCGAAATTTATCTTCCCTCCCTGCGTGCCCACAAGGTCAGCGAATTCACCGGAGAAAGTATTGCCGGCTGCAAACTTGATAATGACATTCCTGGATATCAACTCTGCACTGTAGGAGCCTTCCACCTTGTTTTCCCCGTCAGGCCGGGCAATGCAATATGCAGAGCCTACGGTAGTGGACCCAATGTTTCCGGAATCCCACCACTTGGACTTCAGCTCAGCAGAAGCGGCAGCAGGGTCATACCAAGACTTGTATGTTGGAGATTCCGCATTACTGAAACACTCGAACCCGGCATTCGGCAGCTGCAGAGCATCTTCTGTAGTGAATTCATATACCGCTGTCTCTTCCTCGCCGCTGAAGGCGATGCATTCATAGCTCGTAAGAGGAGCCAGGCTGTCGATGCATACAGAGAACACTCCGCCATCCTGTTCGACATCAGGGCAGTCTATCCATTCTTCCTCTCCTTTCAACCTGTATCTGAAACCGTTGTCGGCATCAACCGGACCGCTCGCCTTGAGCCAGGTACAACCCGTCCACGGATCCACAGAGTCCATAAACACGATAAGCTCCGTAGGCTCAAGGTACAGCATCCATTTCTCGCTGTGGCCCCTGTATGACACCTTGACCTCGATGCCTTCGTTGAAATCCTTCATTTCAGTCATCGGCGGCTCATAAGTGGTGACATCCTCCGGACCAAGCTTAAGCGAAGTCACAACAATGTCCGACAGGTCAAAGTCAGAAGGTACGTACGCTATCACTCTTCTGTTGACATCATCCACTGACTCGGCCCCTATCTGGCCCATTACAGAGAAATGCCGCTCTATTCTCTGGCTGGCTACCATTGTCCACGGATACTCCTGATAAGTCTTCAGGGTAAAGTCAAAAGGTTTGGAGAGGTCGAGGACTCCCACGATTTCAGGTTCGGCGGATGTCCCTGGATTGAGATACTTCACGGACCTGACGCGCACCGACGACGGGTCTACGGATTCGCCCAACAGCACTTTTACTATTCCTTCTTCCTGATTGATGTCCACATCCTCCGCTCCTTCAATATCCAGCGAAGAGATGCCGCCCTTTACGACAGGAAGGGGCAGGTCATTCTTGATGCAGGCAGCGGCCAGAATGAGAACAGACAGATATCCGAGAAACTTTTTCATCAGAAATAGAATGAGATTCCGAAACCGCTTCCGAGAAGGTCAAGTCCGAAATCAGCTCCGAACCTGTGGCTGTGCCCGGTTTCAACACCTCCGGAATAACACTTTGAAGAATTGTATGAAAGACCTGCCATCCCAATGGAAAAGCTTATCGAAACATTGTTCATCACAAAATACATCAGCCCGGGGCTGAACGTCAGTCCGGCTTTCAAAGAAGAAGTATTCTCTCCGGTTTTTACGAAATCGGCACGGCGTCCGGTCAGCGAAGCCGAGAATTCCACGAAAGCCGCCAGTCGGTTTTTCCTGTCAAGGGCGAAATAATTCCGGTGAAAGACAGCTCCCCCTACGCTGCGGACGGCGGCATCGGCATTATCCATTGCAAGATTGCCTGAGACATAATTCAGCCTGAGCCCGACCGCACGGTTGTCCCTGTAGGAGAATTCAACGCCGGGTGCAGCATAAAAGGCATGTCCGGCGGCATTTATTTCGTTCAGCAGCAACATGAAATCACTATTGTTGCTGTTCAGGTTGGCATAGGCCGCCTGAATGCCGGCAGAGACGGAACCTTTGGGAATAAAGACTTCCTTCTCCTGCGCGGAAACGGCTATCGGCATTGCAGAAATAGCGCAAATCAATATCAGTCTCAATGCTTTCATCTCTTTCCCAAATAAAAGTCTATACCTATACTGAGTTCTGTAGGGTCAAGCATGAAGTTGGCCTTGAATGCGTTTACGCCACCCTCAGATACCTGATTGTGGACCTGATCGACGTTCCCGTATGAAAGCCCGGCTATGCCAAGAGAAGCAAACAGCGCGACTTTAGGGCTGATGAATGCGGTGATGCCGGGATTTGCAATCAGGCTTGCGCTCCAACGGCTCTCCCAGGTACCAACAACATTCCCAGTCTTTTCATCTGTCCGTTTCCCCTGCCCGTATAATCCGCGGAGCCCTGCGTCCACGTGAAAAGCTAGTTTCCCGGACTCGATAATCGGGATATAATAACGGACAAAAGCAGTCAATGCGGCATTCTGGCTCTCTGTGAAATAATCCTTTACGCTTACAGAAAGGGTTGCGACCTCCGCCGACCCGTCGGCTACGCTCAACATCGTCCTTCCGTAGGACAGCTTGGCTCCGACAGCCAGATTATCCATAACGGCACAGCAGAATTCCGGTGCGGCAGACACTCTGAAACCGGCCGAATTCACTCCCCTGATGAACGCCAGGGAATAGTTTGAATTTTCATGGGCGGAAAAAGTAGCCTGTCCTCCTATGATCCATTTTCCCTTGGAAACCACAACCGGCGTAGAATCCTCATCGTACCTGTTCACCGTTTGCCTCCCGGCAGCAGGGACAGACCGGATGCCCGTCAAAACGGCCACAGCCAACAGTATTCTAATTGCATTATTCATATATCAATTCCATTTTATCCACCCACATACGGCTCGAAGAGCAACCTGTGAAATAATCTCCGTACATGCTGGCAGCGCAGGAAATCACTATGTATGAAGGCATGGATGCAGTATTTCTGTAGTTGATAGGGATTGTGTATTCGGCCCAAGTGTTATACCTGTCAGATGCATCTGACTGAAGCTGAAGGTCACCGAAGGCCACGGTGGATCTGTCTGTCGAGTAATCGACGAAAGAAGACGGTTCCGTAGTATTGACCAGAATAGGGCATTCCTGAGTACCGCCGTATGACCTGTAATCCCAGTTCCCGAGTGCTATCTGTATCCGTCCGGTATCATAGGTCTTCCCTTCTGTGATTGTCACTCCGGCAGGTTTTCCGTCCACGTGGTCAATCTTTCCGGCAGAATATTTAACGTACACTTTGAGAGCGGACGGTCTTCCGGTAAACGGCCTGCCGAAATAGACCTTGCCACCCTTGGTACCGACCAGTCCTCCGAAATATCCTGAGAAAAGGTTGCCGGCCGCGAACTTGACCAGAGCCCATCTTGACACCAGACATGCCGACTGGCTTCCATCCACCTTCTCCCCCGTATCAGGCTGGCAAATAATGAAACCTCCGAAGTCAGCCGATCCGCTGTTTCCTGTACTTCCGTTTCCGGACCCCCACCACGGGAAAGACCCGGCAGCATAGAATTCAGTATATTTACCGGAAGCGGATCTTGACGTCTCCTCGAAGCTTCCGTTCGGGATGCCGGGAGCTCCTGCTGTTGTAATCGTCATAGCATTCCCCACCTGAACACCTGCAATCATCAGCCTGTAATTGTATGTCTGTGAAGGCGTCAGCCCGTTCAATACAGCAGCATACTGCCCTGCGGACACTCTTTCAGCAGGGACCTTCGTCCATCCTTCCCCTGTTCCGTATTCAAATTCCACGGCGGAAGGATCCCTGTATATCGACTCATCCACGTCAGCATACAGTGTGGTGTGACGGGCCCATATTTCATACCCGGGAGTAGGCGTAAGTCCTGAGGAAGCCGGCTCGAATACTATAAGGCTTGTCCTCTGGGTGATGCTCGGATCCACGGACAGATTGAAAGACAGGTCTCCGACGTTCAAGTCATATCCGACGGTTATCATATACATCATTCCGGACTTGATACCACTTATGACACCGGACCTGACAAATGGCTCACCATCTATCGTCGTACCCTCGAATGTCCAGTTGAAACTTGGCTCGACAGTTCCTGTCAACAGGAAATAGCCCTTGTTTCCGCTTCTGCCGGCGTCATAGACCAGGTTATTTCCGTCTATGCCGATGGTAAGGCTGTATCCGGGTTTGAAATGGGATGTCATGGAACGGGCAAAGCTGACATTCGTCACCGCGTCACTGATTCTGGCCTTCAGCATGACTGAGGTGTTCTTCCCGGCCATTATCCTGACGTTCGCCGTACCTTTGTATCCTATTTTGTCCCAGGATGCCGGGACAGGGTTTTCAGCCGTCTCCTCTCCTGCCAGAAAGTCAACCCGGTAATTTTCTGCAGGCATCCAGACAGACTCCGGCATTTCGGAATATGCATAACTTCTGACAAGACCGGAGAAGTCGGCATAATAGATGTCTATCCTTGCTGTGTTCAAGAGATCCTCTTCAGAGCCTCCCGCCCTGGTCCCTGTGGTATCGACTTCGGCTTTCAGTGTCAGCGAGCCTTCCCCGACGTCAAGGGATGCCTTCCCGCAGGAAACAGCCATAACGGTAAGTACCGGCACCATCAATATGTAGAACAGGACCTGCTTCATATTTATCTGACTATCAGTTTTACAGGCACTTCCTTTACACAGCCCTGGGCGTCAATGACCTTCAGGACAAAGGTATGTTCTCCGCCGAACGCAAGGATGGGTTCCTGCGCTCCGCTCAGGTCGAACAACAGTGAAGTCTTTCCCAAAAGACCGCTTCCGTGAGGGAACGGGACAATCTGGAATACTATATCCTGAGCCGGAGTAGGATTGATCAGATCCAAAGTGGTACCTCCCGCTAGAGCTACTGCATTGATGAATGCGCCATTCGTTGAAGACATCTCCACTGTCATTTTTCTGACACCTGACGGTACTGTGACATTCAGGCGCAGGTCCATCTTCGTCGAGATGGCAGGAACAACAATATTATCCAGACTGTCGAACATCTTGCAGTCCGGGGCAAGTTCTATCCTGATTCCTCCGTCTCCCTTCGGAGCCTCGGGGTCGGGGCCTATCGTTTCTTCCCGCGCCACCTCCAAAGGAACGCTCAGCTCCTCGTCGGAGATATAGTCATTTATAGTTATGTAGAAAACTGCCGTCCCCTGTGGGGATACTTTCTTCAGGAATTTAATACGGCACCATTGTCTGGCCGTAACATTTGTGAGGTTCGCAACCATCTTCTGGACCTTCCCGTCTATCATACCGGAATATGTCACATTGAGAGTGGTGTTCTCTCCATTGTTGACGGCAAAATACCCGGCAGAAGTATTATAACTGATATTGCCGCCATTGTAGGACAGAGCATATTCCAGAGGATATGCCGGGTCGATGGACACTTTGGCCATTCCGTCTCCGGTGACGGTCTCCAGAAAATCCTCTGCATAGTCTACCGTAACCATTGCCTGCAGGAGCGTACAGGTAAGACTCCCCAGAGAAGTGGTGTTCCCGGCTGTTATCGTGAAGCTTTCGCTGACCCCGTAAATGGGACCGTCAAAAGTCGAGGGCGGCACCTCTTCACCGGTAGAACGCGCTTCGAAGAGATATGAACCGGACGGAAGAGTGATGCTCCCTCCCCTGATTTCCGAATAGTTCCCACTGTACACAGTCCTGCCTCCTTTGTCAGAGATGAAAATATAATAATTCCCCGAAGCCGGAGATGACGCCCTTGTGATTACCTCGGTATCACAGGTCAAGTCAAGGCTGCCGAAAGAAAGTACGCCCTCATCAGCGGTCCTGTTACTTTCCAGTTTGCCGCAGGAAGTGAGCATCACTGCTGCTGCACACAGTATGGCAAAATATTTTCTCATATCAATCTTCATCTTTAAGATCTATCCCTCCTGTATCGACAGGGTATAAGGAATTGTCAAAAATTACAATGATTGTGGCGCTCCCTACATTGGAAACATCATACACAACAGAATAGGAAGTAGCCGGGGCACCTTTCCAACTTGATTTTTCAAGCTTTTTCACGGCTCCGTACCGATCTTTCACTTCCCCTGAAATGCTGAACTGGTATGCCACGAACACGGCTCTCCCGTCATAATCGAATCCTTCAGGGCTGACCGGTGTCTCTATATGGAAAGACTGCTCCGGATAATACTGTCTGAAAGATTCCGTGCAGCTTATGCTGACTATGCAATTGCCCAAAGACACTGTGATGCTGACCTCGGTCTTCTCCCCACGCCGGACCTGAAAAGACTCGGACCCGAAAAAGAAAGGACTGTCCGGACCTTCATTCTCAGCAGTGCCGCATGAAACTTCGGCAGAATAATCTCCCGGACGGATTTTAGTTTCCTCGCTCCATTCGGTCAGTTTTCCGGTAAATATTACGGTACCCGTAGCACTGTTTTTTATCAGCAGTTCGAAATCTTCCGGCAAAGGTACAGGAACGTACTCGGACACGCTTCCTTTGGTGCAGGATACGACTTCCCCTTCCACAAGACTGAATACGACTGACCCCTCCAGAACATCCTTCCGGCAGGATACTGTCAGAAATATCAGAAATAATGCAACTACCGGCTTCAGTACTGTTCTCATTCGCAAACCTCCACTTTCACATTGTCAATATACAGCCAGACTGTATTGTTGTTCATGCCAGCCATATGTTCCACCTCAGTCCTCCAGGATATGCGGACAGGTGAAACACCCTGCCCTACGCTGATGAAATACTCAGCGTGGTGAGGAGTGTTCGTATAGCTGCCATCAGATTCCTTGATATAAAAAGTGTTTTTGTCTCTGTCAAACACACCGGCCGTACTGCCGCTCTTGTAAGCAGACAAGGACGTGACATAGCCGATATAACAGTTCTGGCCGACGGACTTCGGCAGGATGCCACCGTTCTCTTCATCTGCACCGTAGTCGAACGACACTTTCAGCACAGTCTCGGACTTGAACTGCGCATTCAGAGGAGCAGACTCGACTCTGGCATCATAATCCACAGAAGTTTCCCTTCTGCAGGCCAGTCTGATGCTCTCCCCCGCACCGGCTCCGATTCTTGCTCCAGTCCATCCGTCAAGGAATGAATGTGCATCCTTTGAACCGGCACTTGATACCTGATAATTGTCATCCGATGAGAATCCGGGCACTGTCGAGAAATCCTCGGACAACAGATAAGGGACGTTCAGACCTATCGTCGCCACAGACTTAGAAGAAAGATCCGGCACTATGACTGCCTCGCTCGTAATAACATGCCCGGACTCATATTCTATCTCAAGGCTCTTCCCTCCGAGCAACCTGAAAAGAGCTTCATTCTCATAATCGATATTGAATGTCCCGCCCAACGAAATATCCTTTCCGTATTTCAGAGTGATGGACCGGGAGCCGTCATCACCCAATGCGCATCCCTCCGGAGCCTTGATTGTGATGTTTTCCACAGGCTCGCCAAGATTATTGGACACGAGTTTTATCTTAAGCCGGCAACCGCCTTCAACAGCGGATGGGGCCAGCCTGACAGGCGTAGAATGCCCTGCATTGAATGACCTGGACATCAGTGAGATACGTGAAGTGGCCGTCTTTGTCTCTGTATACACGGTGACAACCATTTCCTCTCCGGCCTTGAACGAGGTCGGAACAATTGATGCCGTAATATAATAATGCTTCGATGCTGTGGATACAGGTACAGGTTCGGGTGGGATTATATCCAGGACTTTGTCTGAACCGCTGAAAGAGATACCCGAAGACGGACGGCTGACATCCACAGCGATATTTCCTGCTACAGGCTTGGGAAACTCCACTGTCAACCTCTGTATTGCCTCGCCCTCGAATGATGGCGAATCAGTATAGAAACGGAATCTGTGAAGGAGATGATTCATACAGAGATGCAATTCCTCCCCGTCTCCAGTAGCCCAGTCAATCGGCTTCAAGGGACCACCCTGGGCTATATCCGAAATCATTATGTCTTCACCATGCCCGCTGTTTCCATCCTGGACTGCAGGCACGGTAAAATATGCCGTATTGCCTTCTACGGCATACGGAACGGGATACGTAGCTACATATTTGTACACTCCATCCCGCATGGGAGCGCTGAGAGTTGAAGTGAAAAGGGCCTCCGAGGATCCTATTCCGTAAGCACAGAATCTTTCTCCTGCCAGTTCTTTGCCTCCATTTGGGTTGAATGCCCACAATCCGAGTTCATCCTCTTCCTCCCAGAATGAGGAAAGACTCTCATAACCACCGGAAAAGGCACGGGAGATAATCTCATCCCCGTGCCCGTATCCAGCGTAAAACCCCACTTGAGCGGGTTCTTCCGTTATGTTCAAGTCCCTCGTGCAAGAGACCAGAAGGCAAATAATCAGTACTCTATATAATCCCCTTCCCCTCAAGACCTTCTGTTTACTTCTTGATTACTACAATCTTGCCGCATTCCTTCCCAGGGATGACCTTCATCTCGAGAGAACCGGTAACCTTGTCACCTACACCCATGAGAGTGAGACTTGCCTCAACAGTAGGCTTAGGGTTGTCCTTCTTTGAAATAAGGTCTTTTTCCGTAAGTTCTCCTGCCCAAAGAACAGGGCCATAAGTATGGTTGAGAACCCACTCACCCGGAACGATATTGTCAAATACATACTCTGACTGGCCTTCCTTAAGCATAAGGATCTTGGTGTCGGCAGTCTGGCGATAACCTGAATTGCCTACTCCGGCAACTCTCTTCGCAAGCTGTATTTCAGCGCCGCAGCCGAGGGTGGCAAGCGAATTCTCACGATAGATGTCAAGTCCGCTGTCGAAAGCCTCAACCTCGAAGAAGTACTCAGGTGCAGTGTTGAGACTGTGCATATAGAGAGTATTCTTATCGTAAACGATATAGCTGTTGTAAAGTTTGCCCGGCTCGATACCGTAACGTACAACATACCCGTCTGCGCCAGGGACCGGTGTCCAGAGCAGATTAGCCTCGCGTCTGTCTTCAGGGTTGCGGACAACCTTGAAATCGGTAACCTTGGTCACGCTCATCTCTGGAGTGGTACCGAATACGCGGAGGTCCTTGATGCAGAACTTAGCTCCGTCATAGGTTGAAACATTTACAACCTTTACGAAACGTGCATCGACAGGTGCAGCGAGTTCATTGTAGTCATGCTTGAGCTCAAGCTTGTTCTCAGGCTTGCTGATAATCTTTGTCCAGTTCTCGTTGTCATCTGACACAAATACCTCATAGCACTGGTATGTGACTTCTTCAGCAGGCTGTGCAACTGCTCCGAATCCGCCTCTGCCAGCTGCAGGTCTGACGGCTCCGATATGATCCCAGTTGATCTGGATAGCGTTGATAGTAGCCTTTGCTCCGAGATCCACGGTAAAGAATTCACCCTTGTCTCCTGTCTGGGCTGCCCAACAGGTCTTGAAGTTCTCGTCAAGAGCATTTGCAGGAGCATATTTCTCAAATGTAGAGGAAACGATAGGCTTCTTCATTACTGAAAGAAGTTTCCAATCTGTATAATTGTCCACGCCTCCGACCTTTCTTTCTGCCGGATAGAACTGAGGATAATCACCATATGCTGTATTTGAATACATAACGCCCTGCTCGTCCACTGCTGTAGGATAGATTGCAAGTTCTGATCCGCGGCCGCCTTCTCCGTACTGTGCAGGAATCATGCAGATGGTCCAGAGGTTGCCCTTCTTGTCATGGAAGGTGCTGCCGTGGCCTGCACCAACCTGGAATCCGCTGGTCTTGAATGTAAGAGGGTTATGCTCCGAATATTTGAAAGGTCCCATAGGACTGTCGGAAACATATACTCCGTGTGAGTAAGAGATAAACTCAAGTCCGATTGCAGCATACTGGAGGTAATATTTACCGTTGTGCTTTATCATATAAGGGCCCTCGATCCAAGGGAGCTCTTCAGGATTGTACTCTCTTCTGCCGTTGAAGATGGAATAGATTACATCCTCAGGCTTGCGTACTTCGAAACCGTGGTTCTTGATGTCACTGAAGAAAAGAGGTACCGGCTCACCTTTCTCCTTGAATGTGGTCTTGTCAAGCTCGACTACCTGGAAAGGCATGATCTGAGACCATCCGAAGTACATATAGAGTCTGCCGTCATCATCGACAAACATATTCGCGTCACCGTACCTGTCCCTGCTGAGTTCACCAATCTTCACCCACTCTCCCTTCTTAGGGTCAAGGCAGCGGTAAACATTCTTGTTGTTCATGGAGCAGCCGATGAGTTCACCGTCCATTTCCACTACAGACACAACTCCTGCAGGATAGTTCGGAGCGTCAACGTAAGTCCAGTTCTGGAAGTCAGGAGAATACCAGTAGCCCTTTCTGTGTGAAACAAAAAGATAATAATCATCCTGGAAAATAAGTACGACAGGCTCTCCTCCGCGGATTGCTCTCTCGTTGCCCACGAGAACGTCCAGAGGATTGGCGAATGTCTTTGGCTGCGCGAAAGCCGATGCTCCTGCAAGGAGAGCGAAAGCAGCTATCGTCAATGATTTGATCAGATTGGTTTTCATATCGGTTATTATTAGTGATGTGTTTTCTACTTCTCTCACAAATATAGAAAATATTGGTGTTATTTTAATTAACATTGATTTCTTAATTTACATCAAGACTGTTCTTAAACATATTGACAACATCAATAATTTATGTAACTTCGCCTTTCTATTTGATACACGTAATATTAATAATATGAAGCATTTCAATCTTTTTTCAGCCATCGCACTTTTCTGCCTTGCTGCCGGCTTTGTTTCCTGTACGAAGACAGTAAATGACGACCCTAACTTCGGACAGGACGAGGAAATATTATTTCTCATCGATAAAGAGGCCGACGAAGAATGTCCTAGGATTCGTGAGGAACTTGACGCGTATGGATTCAGTGTTGAAGTTTGTAATCCGGACAAGTTCGAATTATCAAGACTAGAGGGCAGGTATGCTCTTGTGTATCGTGTTGGCATGGATTCTTTATTAGATGTTCATAAACCCGGTGCTATGATTGGCGAATTCATGTATCTAGGAAACACTAATGCTCTTATGCGTCCGGAATATTTGGTTGCAGAAGCAGTAGAAGCAGCCAAGGCTTCTTCCGGATCCATGATTTTAGCATCTCAGGAATGCTATGAATGTTTGAATGAATTATCCAGTCGCCAAATAACCCAGCTTGAAGCAGAGGTAGCGAGATTGATAAGAAATTATCCGGGAACAACCGTCAATATCGGGCATTACAATTCGCGAAAGGCTTTTGCCGAAGCGACTCGAGCATCAGCAAAAAGCTTTGTGATGCCAGTTTCAGAAAAGTCTGTTCCGGTAAGTGTTTATTGCAATACTGCTGCTCAAAAATTTGGCGGTACGCTTGCCACTCTGGAACTTGCACAGGAAACAATTGTTCTTGATAATATCGCTTTTGGTTCTTTGTACGTCGAAGACGGCGCTACTATCGTCAAGTCGGTAGAGACTATGTCTGATTTGAAAAGTCCGGAAGACAATGAGCTGTTCCAGGTACATTTACTAAAAGATCTGCAGCGTGAAGCCGATAAAGATAGATATGTAATTTATGAAGCATGGGCCAAGTATAGAGCAGTCGCATATATTACTGAAAACAAGGGGATAGAGATAGCGGTTGAAGGTACGAAAAGTGGCGAACCGACTACGGAAGAGGAATTAATCCGGCCTCTTCTTGAGAGAACGTTTAAGGTAGTACGGACAGCTGATTATTTTCCACTTACACTTACAGATGTAGGTCAGCATCTCGTTATTGGTATACCTCCTCAGTATGAAGTACCCGCTGCGACATACGTTATCTTGCATAGGGCTATGACTCTCGCTGCTACGAGAGTTGCTGCAGAAGATGCGAGGATAGAGGTTTCTAACGCGGCTGTGGAACTATTAAAGAATAGTGAGATTAATCAAGCGAAGGGACGTGCATTCGATACATATTTTGCAGAGCATGCTGCCGCAAAAACATCAATATTTTTGTTTGCTTCTAAAGAAATACCTGCTCTTCGCAGTGGAGAGAAAGTCGAGGCTGTCTACGAATATCTGCCATTGTCCCCGTTGGCGGAAGCATATGTAGTTGAAGAATGTTCACTGCTTAAGGCAGAAACAGGTTCTAAAGACTTTTTCGAATCGATGCTGTCCGAAGCTGGCCTGATATTTTGCGAGGCAAGAGCTGTTGCTGAAGTGTTCCGTGCTTCTAGTAATGTGGCTTATGATTTTACACAATGCGATTATACTGTGGACGGCAAAAAATACACATCCTTCATGGATGTTGTTGAGAAATTGGCGTCTACCGGGAGATCTTCAATAGGTATTGATGCTCCTACAAGTATTCCGATGGGGGCACTACCTGGAAAATTCACCATAAACGCCGAAGGGAAACAGGTGTACTTCTCCAAGGGGAACCTTTGGTATGGCAAAGCAGAAGGTGTAGAGGCTGAAACTTTCAATTTTGAGGAAAAACAGTGGGAATTCCAGCCTGCGTCAGATGGCGCGTGGAATGAAAATCACGTGTCCCATTTCTATTGGAGCAAGGACGCTTCCATAGCCTGTGCGCAGAAATATGAGGACTCGACTGCAAGTGGAAACGACACTTTTTTCACCAATGCTGCAAGTTTCTGGGTAAGAGAAGCACCAGCGGTCAAATATTTTTCATTATCAAAGGATGAATGGCAATATCTGATTAATAATCGCATATCTGCTGAAGAAGGGGAAGAAACAGCCAGATACGCAAAAGCTACCATTGTGGATGAGAATACAAGCGTAACCGGTCTGATTCTGTTTCCTGATGAGTTTTCCGTTCCGGAAGACGTTAAGTTTCCGAGCGGAATCAATACTGCAAGTTCTTCATTCGATACAAATTCATACACAACAGCAGAATGGAAAAAGTTTGAGATAGCCGGAGCCGTATTCCTCCCTGCTGCGGGCGCTCGCAATAATAACAGAATCGATAATGTCGGCCTCGAATGCT
>JAKSJU010000029.1 GCA_024402095.1 Bacteroidales bacterium
GCCTTCACACACTCGGAGCCGTCCGACAGTATGACGGAATCCATCACTTCTCCGCGTGACGACAGGATGTCAAGACGGTGTCCCTCCCCCGCTGCGATATATCTGTCTCCGTATTGAGCCACGGAACTGTAGGCAAATAAAAAGTTCTGACCGGTCAGAAGACCGGCCAGAACAAAAGCTAAACGTATGATAAGATTACTTCGCACTTCTGCTGGTAATCTTAAAGTTGTCAAATGACACCTTGAGAGGCGTTACAGGCACGTTAGCCTGCATTCCGAATCTGAAGTTCATAGCACCGTTGGCTGCGATGAGTCCGGCCTTCACATCCTTGAGGAATGCATATTCTGCACCTACCTGAACATATTTCTTACCGTCGACTGAATAGTATGCGGTATAATCCGAGCCGCTCTTCACGAGTCTGAGCCAAACGGTCTTGCCGTCCTTCGCGATACCCTCGAGATTTGCTGACATGGAGTACTTCTGGTTGCCGTTGTCTTCAGCGATGAAAAGTACGGTACCGGCTGTAGCTCCCTGCTGGACTGCACCTCTCTTGTATGTTGCAGGGCCATAGACGAGCTTGACGAAATTGTCGTCATCCTGGTATGCAACGATACCTGCGTTCTGTGCAGGTCTGCCAGGGATATCGGATACGGTTACCTTGGTATCGATTGTCCAGTCCGTATTGGCTGACTGAAGGAGAACGTTGCCGAGCTTGTTGGCAGGTCCTACGAGGTCGCCGTCAGTAGTTGTGAGTGTGAGTGATCCCGGATTCTCGTCGATTGACCATGCGTCGCTGTTCTCGCGAACCCAGCTCCACTGCGTACCGAGTGTCTTGAACTCGTCGCTGACTGCCTTCCTGTCGAAGTTGACATAATAGGTATTGACATCGCAGGTAACGTTGTCTGTGACAGTTACGACTGTCGTTCCAGGAAGAGCCTCTGCCTGATCCACCTTGACTTCGATAGTAGGGTCTGCTGCAGTAGCGCTGACTGCAGGTATCTTCGAACCGCTGACAACGAAGCTGTACTGCTTGACGTCAGAACGAAGAACTTCTTTTCCTCCTACTGTGAGGCTTGCAAGATTGAGGTTAGGCATAACCTTTACAGGGAAGTCGTCGCTGACGGTCTTGCCATCAACTGTAACTTTTGCAGTTATGGTTGCCACACCCACTGAGAGTGCCTCGAGTGAACCGTATTCAGTCACTGAAACGACAGCAGGATTGTTGCTGGTATAGACGATCTTTGCCTTGTTGATATCGTAGAAGCTGTCATCGGTCATAGCGGCTGTAACGCGTACCTTGGCCTTTTCGCCTGCTCTGAGGACTGTTACACCGCAGTCAGCGACTACAGTCTTGAGCTGAGGGATGAATTCACCGGTCATGTTTGCGGTGACAGTGCCTCTGATGTCCTTTGAACTTGAACCGATTTCGAATACGTAACGGCCCTTGTCATAAGTAATTCTGTTGGCATCGTTATCCCAGAACCAGAGGTCTGCGCAGTCGATGTCGATATTGACGGTGCGGGTCTGTCCGCGTGCTATTGTCACTCTCTTGAAACCTTTTAGACGCTTGATAGGACGCTGCAATGCTACCGGGCTGTCAGGTGTTGACATATAAATCTGTACGACCTCGTCTCCGTCGAAGTCGCCTGTGTTGGTGACGTCAACGCTGACTGTGATGTGGTCTGCCGGAGATATCTCTGACTTGCTAATGCTGAAGTTGCTGTATTCGAATGTGGTGTATGAGATACCGTATCCGAATTCGTATGACACAGGGTTTCCGAAATACCAGTGAGTACGTCCGTTGTAGCCATTGCCGCCGCGGAGGTTGTAGTTGGTGATTGCAGGAAGGTCATTTACGCTCTTGAACCATGTTGCGTTGAGCTTTCCGCCAGGGGTGATGTCTCCAAAGAGAATCTTTGCGATGGCTGCACCCTGTCCCTCACCGTTGTAACCGGTCCAGAGGATGCCCGGGATGTTCTCGAGGTTTTTGAATTCCTCAACTTCCACGCAACCGAGGGTCTGCATTACAACTACTGTATTCTTGTTTACACCTGCTACTGCCTGGATGAGGCTGAGCTGGTTTCCAGGAAGCTTGAGTGTGAGACGGTCAGCTTCCTCAGTGGCTGTGTGCTCGTCTGTGCCGACGAATACGACAGCTACGTCTGCATCACGAGCGGCGCTGAGAGTATTCTCGTCGATTGGTGCGTCAGCAGGTGCCTTGTAAACGAGATAGAGGGTCTGAGGCTCGTTGAGACCGAGCTTCAGGACCTTTGTCTGAACAGGCATGCTTGATCCGTAAACGCCGCCTACGTGTACACCTGCAGCCTTTGTAGCCTCTATGGTGGCTACGAGGTTTCCTTCAGGTGAAGATACACGTGCTTCGATGATACCGCCTTCGGTAGGGATGTTGAGTCCGACTGTGAGGCTCTCCACGTCTGTGAGGTCAACGTTGTCGTATGCTGTCCACGCTCCGTCGTCGATGGTGCGGACCTGGTCTTCGTCACCCATTCCGGAGCCGACTGTGATACCGTCGGATGATGCTGAGAACTTGGTGGCGTCGTAACGAGTCACTGTCCCGTCAGCCTTGGTAAGTTCGAAATAAATCACATAGAGAAGGTTACTCTTGCTTCTGGTGTCTGCACCAGAGACGAGCTTGATCTCCACGTCCTTGCCGTTCTTCTCGAGCCAGCTCTTGATACCGGCATATGGTGAAATCATCGAGCTCTGTTCAGGGCGTCCTGAATATGGTCCGAGTTCTACGTCATCGGCCTGTGGGCCAATGAGAGCGATAGTCTTGATCTCTGATGCGTCGATAGGGAGAACTTTGCGCTCGTTCTTGAGAAGGACAGGAGTGCGGCTTGCAAGCTCGATTGAGAGTGCCTGGTTTGCAGCTGAGTTGACTACTGATGCAGGGGCCTTTGTGTAAGGTACCATTTCCTCAGGGTCGAACTCGCCAGTACGCATCCTGATAGTGAACATATTGACAAGAGCGCGGTCGATGTCAGCCATTGTGATGAGGCCTTTCTCGTATGCGCTGATGGCGCTTCTCTGATAAACGCTTCCGCAGTCTGAGTCAACTCCGGCCTTGAGACCCTGGGCTGTAGCCTCTTCTGCTGTCTCTACATAATAGTGTCCGGTGTAGATGTCTTCGATGGCTGCGCAGTCACCTGTAACATATCCCTTCATTCCGTATGTCCTGCGTGCGATTGTGTCGAGATAGAGTTCGCTGGCAGAAGTAGGAACATGGTTCACCGCATTGTAGGATGACATGATTGATGGAAGTCTGTCCTGCTCGATGAGTTTCTTGTATGGATAGAGGTAGAACTCACGCATGTCGCGGCTGTCCATATTGGAGCTGCTGACGTGGCGGTCGAACTCACTGTTGTTTGCGAAATAATGCTTTGCTGTAGGTACGGCCTTGAGATATTTCTTGTCCGGTCCCATGAATCCGCGAACGAATCCGCCTGCCATCTGAGCTGCAAGGAACGGGTCTTCTCCGTAGGATTCACCTGTTCTTCCCCATCTTGGGTCGCGTACGGGCTCAACTACCGGTGACCAGAAGGTAAGACCCTTGCCTCCTGCATAGAAGATTGCGCGAGCCTCGTCAGTGATGGCTGATGCCATTCTCTGTGCAAGGTCCGGATCCCAGGTCGAACCGATGGCTACGCTATTAGGGAACGATGAAGGTCCCTGGAGTCCTGCGCTCGGGTTCGCACCTGAAAGTACTCCGTGAAGTGCCTCGCTCCAGACATTGTAGGCTTTGATGCCGAGACGCGGCACAGCTGCCATGTTGTTGCCGAGAAGGCTCTGTTTTTCTTCAAGTGTGAGACGTGATACGAGATCGGCGGCTCTTTCCTCGAATGAGTAGGATGTGTTGAGATAGATCGGTGTCGCCTTAGGGGCGGATGATCCGAGAGTCAACACGCACACGGCTCCTGCCATCAGCAGTACCGCGATTCTTGTCATTTTGGTTTTCATATTAGTGTAGAATATGTGTTTTCGATATTACTTTTTGAAATGATCATATATCAGCACCGTGCAGCAAGAAAGTACGAAGCCGAGGAAGATCCATATTACTAGCGTCTTGGCGCGGCTGTTGGCTTTCTGCATCGGTACGCTGACAGGCTTTACGGCAGAGAGAACAGGAGTGTCCTCCTTGACCTTCATCTCCGCCTGAAGCTTCTGCTTGGATATTTCGGTGAACAGGGCCATCGCTATTTCGTAGTCCGAAGTGAGCTGCTGCCTCATTGTCTGGGCTGTTGCAGTGAGTACTCCACGGTTGGAATCGACAAACTGCGCGAGCGCCAGCTGTCTGGCGGTATATTCCGCCTTGGCCTCTTCATAGCGCGCCTCGATATAGCCGAGGCTTTCACGAGCCTGGCGCAGCTTGAAGTCGCTTACGTATTTCTGCATGAGGTCCAGGGCTGCCTGACATAGCTCAGCCGATACCAGAGCCTCGTTGCTGGTGGCCGTGAGTGAAAGATATCCTTCCTTTTTCTCTACTGCGAGGGAAAGCATCTTTGAGAGTCGCTTTGCCGCAGCATATTCCGACTTCGTGTACGCGCTGACTCGCTGCTCACCCTCTGATGAAGCGACTTCCTCATCGGAAGAATCGCCTTTGATGGCTCCGACAATCACCCAAGGAAGTCCGACGGTGTATTTGACTATCGTACCGATGACTGTAGGTTTGTTGTACTCGGGGTTGTCAATCAGCTCAAATACGCTTACCGGCTCTCCGTATTTCTTCCAGTCCAGAGGTACCCTCATCAGCTCTTTGTTGAAATCGATGTTCTGAAGAAGCTGCGGATAAATGAGCGGGGAAAGCGTAGTTCCCGAGCTCATATCGCCGAGATTGATGCCGGCGATGGCAGCAAGCGACGACAGGGACGAGCTGCCGGAAGAAGAATTGCTCTTGTCCGGCACGAATGTACACGAGGCGTTGTAAACCGGCTTCTGGAACAATGCGGCGAAGAAGCCCAGCACGGCGAAGGCCAGCGTAACGTAAAGTATCTGCCTGCGCCTGCCCCAAAGTTTGAGCGCTATTTCCCTGATATCTATTTCATCTGTATATTCTTCGTTCATTTTACAGGAACATTTTAACAAGTGAAGCTACCAGAGTAGCGACAGATGTGGTTGAACTTGCTATTGACGCTATCTCTACAGGAGACATCTTCTGCTCCTCCGACGGCTTGCGCTCCGGAACGATGATTTCCATGCCCGGTTCCGGCTTGATTCCGTCTCCGACGGCAACCTTTCCGTTCATATACACGGCGTAGGTCTTGTTTTTGCGGGCCAGTTTCGTAAATCCGCCGGCCAGTTTCACATAGCCTCTCCAGCCGAGAGCCTTATTGTAAGCAACGGTATTCGGATAGAATACACCGCCGCTGACTTTGACCGTATTGTTCATCTGCGGCACCTCCAATATGTCGCCGGCCCTGAGGATGACATCCGATATGGAGCCGGGGTTCTTTATTGCCTCGTCAAGGTCAATACCGATGTAATACCGTTCTGCGAGCAAAGCGGTGTCTATCTGTGATTTCTCGTCAAGGTTCTGATTTGCTATCCTGACGGCCAGTTTCTGCCTCTCGCTTTCCTCCTTGGTCAACATTCGGATAAGTTTGGCCCCGTGTACGTACGCGATGTCCGTGAAGCCTCCGATTCTGCTGACAATATCTGAAAGTCTGACTTCCGCCTTGTCCACGACATACGTTCCCGGTGAAAGGACTTCTCCGTTTACAGTAACTGTGGTCTGCTCGCGGAAATAAGTGAGACGTCTCAGGGAAACCACGTCATATGGAGACAGTTCCGTGAAGAGCATATCAGGATTGGATTCGAGGTCAATATTCTTGACAGAACCCCTCTGCCTTCCTCCCCGGCTGGCTATCTCGACTTTGCTCAGATCGACTCCGTCCGTATAACCCATAGCCATATCAACCAGGTCGGCAAGGGTGAGTCCCGGACGGTAGGTATAAGTTCCAGGCGCGTTGACTTCGCCGTTTATGGTTACGCTGGCATTTGACTTAAGATCTTTGAGGCTGTAGATGTGAACGGCATCCTCGCAAAGGAGGACAACGTCTACAGGCTCATCATCGAGCACAGCCTCCTGGACGCTGAACGGAGCTATCGCGGACTTCCCGCTCTCAGCCTTGTGGCTGACTATGCCTCTTGCAAGATATGCGTCTTCTTTCAGGCCGCCGGCAAGTTCCACCAGATCCGCTACGGTCATTCCTTCTCTGAATGAGTATGCTCCGGGGCTGGTGACAGCTCCCGAAATGGTAACCGACTTATTGGCCTCAAGGTCGTTTTTGCTGTACAGGACGACAACGTCCTCCCGCTTGAGAGTGATGTTCTCTGTCCCGGCAAGCACCTTTGCCACGTCGAATGAGAGGAATTCAGGCTGACGGTCGCTGTTGATTCTATTGATCTGTCCGAAGCCGGTGAATGCTCCCTCTACAAGTCCTCCGGCTGCGGAAATAAGGCTGGCTACGTCCCTGATGCTGCCTCCTATTGCATAGTGGCCGGGATATTTCACCGGTCCGGTGATGGATACGGAATTCTCGTCAGTGCTGCGGTAGATTCGCACGCTGACCTTGTCTCCGTCCTCCAGCTTGAATGAATTGAACTGGGATGATGCCACGTCGAAGTCCCTGTTCGCCTGCTCGCCCACTCTGGATACGTGGATGCTGCTGCGCTGCGCATTGGTCTTGTAACCGTTGGCATAAGTGATAAGATCCGAGATGCTCTCGCCGTCCTTCAGCTCGTAACGCATAGGACGCATTACGGCCCCTGAAATTGAAACCACATTGTGATATGCCTCGACGCTGATTATATCTCCGTCCTGCAGACGCAGGTTTTCGTTGAACTTGCCCTTGAACAGATAGTCGTAAAGGTCGAAAACCGCAACTTTCTTTCCGTGACGGAAGAGAGAGATGTTGCGCACCGATCCGTTCCCGCTCACGCCGCCTGCCAGGAAAATGGCTGACGGAATGGAGGTGAGTGACGGAATAGAGTAGAGTCCCGGGGTGACGACTTCACCCGAAACATTTACCGATACTCCCTTGATCTTGCCTATGGAAAGCCTGAGATATGTGTCTCCCCTGTCTCCCGACAGGCCTGAATATATCTGCGAAAGCTGACCCTTGAGCACGGATTCGGCTTTACTCATTGTCATTCCTGAGATGAATACTGGACCGAGACCTGGAACAGTAAGGCTGCCGTCATTGCCTATCACCGACTCTGCGTGTGACACTGAGGCTCCCCATACATCCACAACAACCTCGTCTCCGGGGCCGAGGACATATTTGTCCGGAACCGGAGAATTGTAGTTAGGCACCACGCTGAGTCCGGAAGAGATAAAATAATCATGACCGAATATCAGGTCTTCCTTATCGACGTCTTTTTCTCCTTCCTCCCTGACAGCAGGAGTGAGCACGGCAAGAGGCTGAGGGGCCGATAATTCCGTTCTGGCTGTACGGACTGTATCCTGTCCTGGAGCCGAGCCCAGTCCACGACCGAGAGCGGCCTCTATATCTTTGTCGGAATACCCATACTGGTGTGCAAGGGATTTTACAGTAGCGATTTCCTCACCTGCGCTCTGCGCATATGCAGAAAAGCTTATCACAGCCGCTGTTATCGCTACAAGTGTTCTGAGAACTTTCATCTATAACTAACTATTTGTATTAAAACTTGTAAAGTTAATAATTATTCTTGAAAACATACCTTATTCCAAGTGTGGCTCCGAAAGCGTTTTTCAATACTTCCCCATCGTCGAAATAAAGTCCGGGCACAAGCGTAAGTGCAGCCTTCACCAACGGGACTTCGCAGTTGAATCCGAAGCTGAACTGGCGGAGCGCCGGCTGGAATTCCCAGTCATAGGTTCCGCTGTTTATTGAATAAGTTGCCATAAGCCTGTACGGCAGTCTGCGGGCTATTTTGCCGGAAAGGCCGAGGTGATGCGCACGCAGGCGGTTGTTCTCGACTCCGAGCGTAATTCCGCGGTTCCAGCTTCCGTCCCTTGTCCCTACCGGGAAGAACAGGGGATCTCCTATCGTCATTCCGTAATGAGTCCATCCGGAACGGAATTCCCCGTTGTTGAAATAGTTGTCGCGCCCGTCGAAATTGAGCCCCGGATGCCATGGGACAGGGTTGCCGTGCTCGTCCGTCTCAGGATCGTGCACCGGACCGGACTGCCACATTGTATATTGGAACTCGTATACGATATCGCTGACCCAGCGGTCCTTGTCGTCGAATGAAAAGGACAGGGTATTGACTCCGTCAGGGAAATTCTTGAAGCGCATCCCGGATTTGTCATCATAAGGGATGTCATGACGGAACCCTGCAGTCCATCCTTCGCCACGGTATGACAGGGCTATCTTCTCGGCCCCCAGCTGGTTGCCTATCACGTTCATCCTGTCACTCTGGCTTCCGCCGCTTCCCGCACTGCTGCCCGTTATGACGCGCAGATAATCTGCGAATCCGGTGCCTTTCCATTGGGCCCAGTGATCGATTCCGAGTGTCAGGGAGAAGCGGCCGAAGTTACCGATAAGATACATCTGAGTGTTGTGTGTCAGTGTTCTGCCTTCATATCTTGCATCAGTCATCAGGTAGTCCCCGAACGCGCCTGCTATCTGAAGATGTCCTTTGGTCCACGGAAAATCCACAGGATGCAGAGAGAGTGTGTATCCGGGCATGGAACGCGCGTTCCCGCTCATTATTATGTTGCCGGAAGTGCTTGACAATGAGCCGAGTGTCCGGCTGCTTCCATAATATAGGGCGTATGGATGTTTCATTCCCAGATCCAGTGAAAGGCAGCGCCATTTCACGCCGGCGTATGCCTGGTCGGGGATGAATGCAGCTCCATCGAAGGAATCCCCTCTCAATGCCGCAGAAACGCCCCAATGCCACTGGAAAGTCTTTGTCCCGTCGTATGACATGCCCGTATTGAGCATGGCGGTATAGCCTGAAGTACGCGGCATCAGGTCATACTGGTTGGCATATTCCCAAAACGGCATCTGCCCGCCCGAGGATACGGCGCCCAACAACATCAGAGAGACGAAGAAATCATTCATACTGCAAATTTAATTTTTATCTTTGAACTATGAAGATTGCATGCCTCATATCTTCGTTGCGGCTGGGAGGTGCTGAAAGACAGCTCGCAGGGCTTGCCGTCGCGCTTTCCGGTGCGGGGCATAACG
Organism: Bacteroidales bacterium; assembly: GCA_024402095.1. GTDB lineage: Bacteria > Bacteroidota > Bacteroidia > Bacteroidales > UBA932 > Cryptobacteroides. Next base: position 9,195 of record JAKSJU010000029.1, read on the forward strand.
TGACCGTTATCACATACAGGGAGGGTGATTTCTATTGCCCGCTGCTGGAGAAGCACGGTGTGGAGCATGTGTGTCTGGAAAGCGGCGGTGATGCGGCGGTAATCAGGCAACTGGCTGTTTATCTGAAGGCCAGCGGGACGGAAGTGCTGATTTCTTTTCTTGCCGGCACCAACATCAAGGCTTGTCTTGCAGTACGGCGCTGTCCGGATGTGCGGCTGATTGTCTCGGAGCGGAATTTCAATCTCAGGATGATGCCGCACGACCGCTTCAGGTTATCGCTTTACAGAAGATACGCAGAGAAAGTGGTGTGCAACAATCATTCTCAGGAAGCATTCATACGCAGGAACTGCCCTGCGCTTCGCGGAAAAGTGCTGACCATTTCCAATTTCGTGGACTTCGATAGTTTCAGACCGGCAGAGACGGCTGCGCCTTCAGGAGTCTGCCGCTTTGTAGTGGCTGCCAGGGTATGCCGCAGGAAGAATACGCTGGGTCTGATTAAGTCCGCGAAGATTCTGAAGAATGAGGGCAAGCAGTTTGTCATCAGGTGGTACGGCCTGTCAGGTAAAAGCAGGTATGCCGCCCGCTGCGTTTCCTTGATCAGGGAATACGGTCTTGAGAATGTATTCCAACTGCTCCCGGCCTCACACGATGTATGCAAAGCGTATTGCTGTGCAGACTGGTTCTGCCTTCCAAGTATGTACGAAGGTACGTCAAACTCTCTTGCCGAGGCATTGGCCTGCGGCCTCCCTGCAGTGTGCAGCCGGATAAGCGACAATCCCCTGTACGCAAAAGAAGGTGAGAACGGCTTTCTGTTCGACCCTCATTCAGTTGCCGACATTGCACGTGCACTGTCCCGCGCAATGAATCTCGGAAGGGATGAATATCAGGAATTCGCTGCCGCGAGCCTTCGCACAGCCCGCTCCTCCTTCGCGCTTGAGCGCCTGCTCGATTCATATCTCCGTGTCATCAAGGGGTCTGACCCCTTGATGACAGTCTGTCCCTCTGATGACACGGGAACGGTAAATCAATAAAGTTTTGTAATTTTGCAAGATTTGATATGTCAGTCACAAAGAGGTACATAGTCGCGGGGCACGCGTTTTCCATGACCCTTCCGGAAGATCGGGAGTTGTGGGATGCGCTGCGTCAGTATGAACCGTTCGAGGCTGACGGTGGCGAAGAGTTATTCAAGCTTGAAATAGTCAGCGAACTGCCTGAAATCACTGTAGAAGTTGAATATGACGCTCCTACCGAAGACGGAGAGACAGTCATCAGGCTTCTGAAAGCTGCAAGCGGTGAATGGCTGATTGAGATGAAGCCGGACCACAGAATGCAGATTTGCGGGCGTATGCTCTGCAGCCCGGATTTCAGGAAAGCGGAACTACTCGTAGCAAATAATAGTCTGCGCTCCAAATTATTCTGTATCAACAACTCGGCGATGGTGCTTTATGCGTTTACTTCATTCTACAAGGACACGCTTGAGATGCATTCATCGGTGGTTGTCAAGGGAGGGAAAGCCTTCCTTTTCCTCGGAAAGAGCGGTGCAGGAAAGAGCACGCACAGCAGGATGTGGCTGGAGCATCTGCAGGATTGCGAACTGATGAATGATGACAATCCCATCATCCGTGTCGGTGAAGACGGCACCGTTACCGCATACGGTTCGCCCTGGAGCGGCAAGACTCCGTGCTACAAGAACATTTCGGCGCCCGTTGGGGCGTTTGTACAGATACGCCAGTGCCCAGAGAACAGGATAAAGAGGATGAGCGTGCTTGAGGCATATGCCACTCTGTATTCTTCCTGCTCAGGCTACAAGACCGACAGCGGGATGGCTGACGGGCTGCACAGGACTATGGAAAAGGTTGTGACCGGAGTCCCTTTCTTCCTGCTTGACTGCAGGGCTGACAGGGAGGCCGCTGAAATATGTTCGGAAGCCGTATGCAGGTAAGTTTGCCTAATGACATACTCATAGCTGAAGTCGGAAGGCTTCTGAACGAAGGCAAGGACGTGGTCCTGATGACAAAGGGCAGCAGTATGCTGCCGCACATAATAGGTGGGAGGGACAGTGTTCTCCTGAGGAAAAATAAGGAAGTTAATGAAGGGGATGTGGTTCTCGCCGAGGTCGGGAAGAGCCATTATGTGCTTCACCGGATTGTGAGAATTGAAGGCGAGGAAGTGACACTCAGAGGAGACGGAAACATTGTCGGATGTGAGAGATGCCGCCCGGGCGACATTCTGGGCACGGTCATCGAGATATCAGCACCATCAGGCAAGAGCAGGAAACCGGGCAGAGCAGTAGTATGGAGGCATCTGGGAGCATTTCCGCGAAGATGCATACTTGCAGTGTACAGACGTACCGTTTTAAAGATTATCAAAGTAAAATGAAAAAGATAGAAGGTTTTAAGATGCGCCAGCTCGGCAGTGAATATATCGTCCTGCCGGAAAGCAGCAAACTGGTCAATTTCAACAAGATGATTTCTTTCAATTCCAGTGCGGCATACCTCTGGGAAGCTGTCGGTGACAAGGAGTTCAGTGTCGAGGACCTCGCCAAGCTGCTTCTGGACAAGTATGATGTGGATCCGCAGACTGCGGGAAAAGACGCCGGGAAGATTGCGGAGTCGTGGATAAATGCCGGAATCGTCGAGAAATAGTTAATAACTTGTTGATAACTTGTTAATATTTTTTTTCGTTTAATACGGCAAATACCTAATTTTGAGGGTTTTATATCGAAAATTGTTGGTTCGTAACAGTTCAAATTTTATTAATATGCAAAAAACAGCATTGGAGCATTGCTATGTAGCTCCTCAAATTAATGTACACGTTCTGTCCACAGAGGCAGTCCTGTGTGAGAGCCTGGATCCTACTTACGGAGGAAACGGAAATCCAGGTCAAGATCCGTCATTCGGAGATTTGTTTGATTTCTAAATCTTTCTGCGTCATGAAAAAGAACATTATCAGATTCGCCTGCATGGCTTTTGCAACCGTTGCAGCAATTTCCTGCCAGAAGGATATCAATGAGCCTGAATCTTCCAAGGTTCAGGGAGAACAGGAGTTTGTTTTCAATGTCGAGGAGGCCGGGTTAAAGACTTCCCTCCAGATTGTCGGTGACAAGCCTGACATGACCTGGGAAAACACTGAAAACGCTTGGATTCACATATTTGCCGACGGAAAGGAAGGCAGCAACACCTCTCTCAGTATTTCCAAAGACCATCAGACCGCCCAGATTAAGGCAAATTTCAGTTTGTCAGAGTTGTATTCCAGTGTCACCTTCAAATCCGTCATAGCTGCAAACTTCGCCAACGGCGTCGCTACTGTCCCTGCAGTACAGAATCCTGCAGCAGCTTCTTTCGACCCTGCAGCTGACATCCTCGTCGGCGAATCCCAGAAATACACTGTCCTGGATGCAATATTTGACAAGTATATCGATATGAAATTCGCCAGACTCAATGCAGTTTCACGTCTTGCGTTCACGGGTCTCAAGCCGGGCGAAAAGGTCGAGCTTGTTGAAATCATCGCCGAGAACAATATCGCCGGTGCACTCAAGCCTTTCAATGAGTTCAAGTTCGCCGGATACGCTGCCGAGGGATCAAAGAAGATCTCTCTCAACTTCAGCAGCAACAACACTGTTGCAAATGACGGGACATTCACTACATTCTTCACAAGCTGGGCAGTCAAGCCTGGCGCGCTCAAGATCAATGTATTTACAGACCAGGGAGAATATACCAAGACAACTCCGAAGGAAGCTCCGGCTTTCCAGTTTGATGTACTTGGCAACTTCAAGGTCAACATGTCAGGCTGCGCAGTTCCTCCAAGCTATGAACTCGTCACTTCTGCTCCTGCAAGCTGGGAAGGAACATATCTGTTCGCCAGCTCAAACACTCCAGGCAGCGTGAAGGTCTTCGATGCCGGCAACAAGAGCAGTTATGCAGCTGCCGCTACCGTAAAGAACGAGGGAGGCAAGATAATCATCGCGTCAGACGCTACTACTAATGCTCTGGCATGGGAGGTTTCCAAGTCCGGCAATTTCTGGGATGTAATGAAGGACGGCAAGTATCTGTTCGGCAACGGCGGCATCAAAGTAGAGAGTGACTGCTATACGGGACTGGCTTTACTTACCGGAAGATACCACAGGCACACATTCTCTTTCAACAATGACGGCGTCCAGATGGCATCCAACTCGATAAGCCTCATCGGGACAGTTGACGGCAAGACCTACTTCGGATACGACGGAAGCAAGTTCGCTTACTCAAACAACTCTGGCAACAGAGTATATCTCTTCAAGCTCAAGGATAACGGCAGACAGAGCCAGAACCTCATTTTCAAGGATGCAACCGTCAAGTTCATCCTCAAGGAAGGAGGTCACGTGATTGGAGGAACTTATGACGCTCAGTCATTCGCTGCCGGCTCATCATACGGAGAAGGACTTATTACATACTCTTCTTCAGACCCTAGCATCGCCGCTATCGATCCTGCTACCGGAAAGATAACTATCAAGAAGGAAGGAGAGGTCATCATCACAGCAAAGGCGGCTTCCACTACAAGCTTCCGCGGTGCCAGCGCATCTTATGTTCTCACTATTTCTTCTCCTTATTATCAGAAGGTTACAAGTGCGAATGAGATTGTTTTAGGAGACAAGTACGTCATCGTTTCTGAGACAGACGCATGGTTCGGATATACCAAGAAATATCACGCATTCAGCGCTACAAGCGCTGGCTATGACGTTGATTTGAATTCCTTGCTCGGCAACGGCGTCGATAAAATCGTTTATGACAATGGAAACAAGATTAAGGCTATAGCAAAGGTCAATGAGAATCAGGTGATTATCGAAAAGGACAATGCCCTCGTCAATGCTCTTGGCAAGCTTGTTGGACTCAAGGACGGTTATACCATCAAGAATGTTTCTGACGGCAAGTATCTTTACTGCGATATGACAGCGGATATTGCTGGAGTCCCTATTCTTGCTTATCAGATAGCATTTACCGACAAGAGTCTTGATTTCAGCAGCGGCTGGAGCTCAACAAAACTTACCGACTGGTTCATTGAAAGGGCTACTATCCCTCATTCATTCGAATTCGGTGATAATGGTGTCGTATCCATCAAGAATGCGACAAGCAAAAATTTCAGCATCGGAGCCGACCTCAGGTACATAGGCAACCAGTACTCTTACGTCAATATGAATGTTCTCAAGAATTTCGAGAGCGTTGCCGACCTTTTGAACTACCTCGCAAAGGATTCTCAGTATGCAGCTCTTGCTCAGTTCATTTCCACACTAGGAAAGAACATCGATCTCGGGCAGCTTATCGATTATCTTTCAGCTGATCTTTATATCTTCAGATACGTCGAATAATCTGTAGATTCGCATTTTTTAAAAAACCGCAGTACTGTATTGCAGTGACTGCGGTTTTTGTTTACATTTGTTTCAGCTATGAGGGAGTACAGGACATTTTCGGAATATCTCTCTTCCCTGTTTTCCGGAAGGGTGCAGAAAATTGCCGTCAATGCAGGTCTTGGCTGTCCCAACAGAGACGGGAAGGTCGGGACCGGAGGCTGCATATTCTGCAACAATGCCGCTTTCAACCCTTCGTATGCCTATGATTCTTCCGACAGTATCACAAAGCAGCTGGAAGCGGGAGTGAAGTTCTTCAGCGGTAAGGGTGACATCAAAGGATATCTTCCCTATTTCCAGACTTATTCAAACACCTACGGGCCGACAGATAAGCTGATTTCCCTGTATGAGGAGGCGCTGGCTTTTCCCGGAGCAGTCGGACTGGTGATAGCAACGCGTCCTGACTGTCTGGATCCGACGCTGCTGGATTATTTTGAAGAGAGGTTCGGCCGCAAGTCACCGGAAGAGCATCCGTTCCTGCTGATAGAGATAGGTATCGAATCGACGAAGGACGCTACCCTGCATAGGATAAACAGGGGGCATGATTACGCCTGTGCGCAGAAAGCGGTCAGGAATCTGGCGGTTCGTGGCATTGCAGTGGGAGTACATATGATTCTGGGACTGCCGGGAGAAACGGACGAAGATTATGTCATCCATGCCAGAAGGCTTTCGGAACTGCCGATAAGCACTTTGAAACTTCATCAGCTGCAGGTTATCAAAGGCACAGCCCTGGCTGATGAATACACAGAAAACCCTGACAGTTTGAAGCTTATGAGTCCGCAGGAATATGCACGGGCCGTTGAGTTGTTCGTGGACAATCTAAGGGAAGATATAGTTTTGGACAGGTTTGTGTCCGAGACACCCAAGGATATGGTCATCGCGCCTGCCTGGGGTCTCAAGCCTTCGGAGTTTGCAAG